>DDEP01000210.1 GCA_002336465.1 Pedobacter sp. UBA1951 | reverse complement strand
TTTTAATTATTTCAAGAGCTAGTAAAGCCAGTTCATCATGTTCAATCTTTTTAGGATTTCTGTTCATTAAATCGGTGGCTTTTAAATTGCTCCAGTCGTTATATTTTTCTAACATTCTCCTGATATCACCGTCTGTTATAATACCGGCAATATGATCATCTTCAATAACAACAACAGCACCCAGTCTGTTTTTACTTATTTCAATAATAATATCTTTAACAGATGCATTAGGATTGATGCTCGGTTTTTCATTTTTAAGTGCTAAATCTCCGGCTTTAAGATATAAACGTTTACCCAAAGCGCCGCCCGGGTGATATTTGGCAAAGTCATCAGCCTTAAAGTTGCGTGCTTCAAGTAAGCAAACAGCAAGTGCATCGCCCATAGCTAATTGAGCAGTTGTGCTTGTGGTTGGTGCTAGGTTTAGCGGGCAGGCTTCTTTACTTACGGTTGTGTTCAAAATCCAGTCAGACTGTTTGGCTAAATCAGAATCAATTTGCCCTAACATGCCTATCAGCTTATTACCACGTTGTTTTAACAAGGGTGCTAATAGCTTTATTTCTGGAGTATTTCCACTTTTGGATATGCAGAGAATAATATCGTTGTGTTGTATAATGCCTAGATCACCATGTACAGCATCTGCTGCATGCATAAAAATTGCAGGAGTACCTGTAGAATTGAATGTAGCCACAATCTTTTGCGCAATGATTGCACTTTTGCCTATTCCCGTAACAATTATGCGCCCTTCACAATTTAAAATTTCGTTAACAACAGCAACAAAATCATCGTTTAAATAGTTCGTTAAGTTATAAATTGCCTCAGATTCTAACTTAAAAGTATTGGCCGCTAATTCTATGATAGATTTTTTACTTTCCAAAGAGAAATATTTAGTAAATTAATGCTTTAATTAATGCAAAATTATGTTATTTTGAAGAATAAATAGCACACAATATTAAATACACAAATGGACGTTAAAAAGTCGTTATTTGATAATCTGCAAACTTTTTTTGGTTTCGATAACTTTAAAGGAGATCAGGAAGCGATTATTACGAATATTTTGGAAGGAAAAAATACTTTCGTAATAATGCCTACGGGGGGTGGTAAATCAATTTGTTATCAACTACCTGCATTAATGAGCGAGGGAACCGCAATCGTTATTTCACCCCTTATAGCGTTGATGAAAAACCAGGTAGATCAAATCAGGGCATTTGGAGGTAGCGATAGCATTGCTCATTTTTTAAATTCATCTTTGACCAAGACAGAAATCAATCAGGTGAAATCTGATTTGATGTCCGGGCAAACAAAATTATTATATGTTGCGCCAGAATCACTGGCCAAGGCAGAAAATGTAGAGTTTCTGCGTTTACTTAAGATTTCTTTCGTTGCTGTTGATGAGGCCCACTGTATATCTGAATGGGGGCATGATTTTAGACCCGAATATAGAAAAATTAGACAGGTAATAGCCGGTTTAGGTAATGATATCCCAATTATTGCACTTACGGCTACAGCAACACCTAAAGTTCAGCAAGATATTATCAAGAATTTAGGGATGACAGACGCTACGCTGTTCAAATCTTCATTTAACAGGCCTAACCTATATTATGAAATCAGACCTAAGCGTAATATCATCAAAGAAATTATTCGTTATGTAAAATATAATCCGGGCAAATCGGGCATTATTTACTGCTTAAGCAGGAAAAAAGTAGAGGAGGTTGCTGAAACACTAAATATTAATGGTGTTAAAGCACTGCCTTATCATGCAGGTTTAGAACCTAAGGTAAGAGCTGAAACTCAGGATAAATTCTTAATGGAAGATGTTGAAGTGATTGTAGCTACAATTGCTTTTGGTATGGGAATAGATAAACCCGACGTGCGTTTTGTGATTCACCATGACATACCTAAGAGTATGGAGGGTTATTATCAGGAAACAGGTAGGGCGGGTCGTGATGGAGGAGAAGGGGTTTGTGTTGCTTTTTACTCTGAAAAAGATGTCGAGAAGTTAGCTAAATTCATGAAAGACAAACCCGTTTCTGAACGAGAAATAGGTACACAGATACTTAAAGAAGTAATCGATTATGCAGAATCTTCTGTATGCAGAAGAAAGCAAATCCTACATTATTTTGGAGAGAATTTTAATGAAACGGGCTGTAACAGCATGTGCGATAATTGCAAAAAAAGCAAACAGTATTTTGAAGCCGAGGAAAAACTTTTAACCTTGTTGAAAGTTATTGAAAAAACAGGCGAGAAGTTCGATGACGCACACTTGTTAAATATCTTTTTAGGTTTGGAAACTGCCCAAACATTAGCATATGAGCACGCCAAACTTGCTGAGTTTGGTTATGGAAAAGCTGATGGCGAAAATCTTTGGAAATCATTGATTAGGCAAGCTGTACTAAATAACTTCTTAGCAAAAGATATCGATAATTACGGGCTATTGAAACTGACCAAAATAGGTAAGGATTTTATCCAAAATCCTTACAGTTTAAAATTTGTACTCAATGAAATTATAGATACTGCTGCAGAGGAAGAAGATGAAGAAGTGAAGCAAGGAGGTGGGGCGTTAGACAGTCAGTTATTGCAATTGTTGAAAGACCTGCGCAAGAAGATAGCCAAACAAAAAGGTGTGCCACCATTTGTGGTTTTTCAGGATCCATCTTTAGAAGAGATGTGTACGCATTATCCTATCACTACAGATGAGCTGAAACAGATTTCTGGAGTGGGTAATGGTAAGGCAATTAAATTTGGCTCAACTTTTATAGAACTGATTAAGAAATACGTAGAGGATAACGATATTGAGCGCCCAGTTGATATGGTTATCAAAACTCAAGCAAATAAATCGGCATTAAAGGTTTCTATCATCCAAAATATAGATAGACAGATTGGTTTGGAAGATATAGCACGTTCAAAAGGCATAACTTATACGGATATTTTAAAGGAAGTAGAGGCTATTGTAAATTCAGGAACCAAGTTAAACCTAACTTATTATGTTGATGAAGTAATTGATGAAGACCGTCAGGATGAAGTTTTTGATTATTTCCGTTCAGCAGAAACCGATTCTATAGATGCAGCTTTGAAAGATTTGGGAGAAGCTGATTATACCAGAGAGGAAATCCAGTTGATGAGAATTAAGTTCATGTCTGAATTGGGAAATTAACACCCAAATTTTAAATATACAAAGGATAACATGTTGAATATAGATAAATTGAAGCATCAGGATAGTGATAATTTTTTCTTGATGGCAGGTCCATGCGCTATTGAAGGAGAAGATATTGCCTTACGTATTGCAGAAAAGATTGTTACCATCACCGATAAATTAAATATCCCTTATATTTTTAAAGGTTCTTATAGAAAAGCAAACAGGAGTAAAGGAAGCTCTTTTACAGGCATAGGTGATGAAAAGGCCTTAAAGATATTGGAGAAAGTAGGAAAGACTTTCGATATTCCTACAGTAACCGATATCCACGAGAGTGGAGAAGCTGCGATGGCTGCGGCTTACGTAGATGTATTGCAAATTCCGGCATTTTTATGCCGTCAAACAGATTTGCTAATTGCGGCAGCTAACACAGGTAAGGTAGTGAATGTAAAAAAGGGGCAGTTTTTATCGGCTGGTTCAATGAAATTTGCTGTAGAGAAAATTTTGGAAGCGGGTAACCCAAATGTTATTTTAACAGACAGAGGTAATACTTTTGGTTATCAAGATTTAATTGTTGATTATAGAGGATTGCCTGAAATGCAAAGTTTTGGGGTTCCTGTAGTGATGGATTGTACCCACTCGTTACAACAGCCAAATCAGAGTAGTGGGGTAACCGGAGGTAAACCTGAGCTTATAACTACCATAGCAAAAGCTGCAATTGCTGTAGGCGCTGATGGTTTGTTTATAGAGACACATCCTGATCCAGCAAATGCCAAATCTGATGGAGCAAATATGTTAAACTTAGCGTTATTGGAAGGTTTACTGGTTAAATTAGTCAGAATACGAGAAGCAGTTCTCTAAAAATACAAATGCCTCAGGATATTCCCGAGGAATTTTTTATATCTTAATTACCTTAAACTCAGTTCTACGGTTCTTGCTTCTTCCTTCTTCTGTATCATTGCTAAATTTAGGTAGGTTCTCTCCATAACCTTTATAGGTAAGCTGTTTGCCACCAATTCCGTTCTTAATTAAATAATCATATACGGCTTTAGCTCTATTTTCTGATAGCTTCTGGTTTGCTTTGAGGTCTCCTACGTTGTCAGTATGCCCTTGTATTTCAATTAAAAGCGTAGGATTAGACTTTAAGATTTCAACCAATAGGTTGAGCTCTATTAATGAAGTTGGTAATAATTCATACTTATTAGTGTCAAAAAAGATGTTGTTAAGTGTTACATCGGCACCAACTGTAATTTTATCTAATAGAATTTCAAAATTTACAGGTTTGTTTGCATCATCATTTTTGATGTTAAAATGATAAGAATATAGGAGGTAACCATCAGCCAGAATATTAAAAGCATATTCTTGATTTACTGGCATAACAGCCATAAAATCACCAGTTTCAGCATTGGTATATTCATTATAAACAGCGTTGTTTGTTTTTAGGTTTACAATGAGTACAGATGCTTCAAGTGTTTTTAGGCTCTGTTTATCTTTAACTACACCTTTAACATAGGTAACAGGCAGCGGTTTTATATTTTGCGGCAATTCGAGCTTATAAATATCTACATTGCCAAACCCTCCACCTAAATCTGCAGAAAAATAACCTTCTTTACCATCAGCAGATACAATAAAACCTGTTTCGTCATTAAAGGTATTGATAGGATATCCAAGGTTTACTGGCTTGCTAAAACTACCATCATCTTGGAAGCGGCTGTAGTAAATATCTTTTTGTCCAAATCCTGGCCAGCCATCTGATGAAAAATAAAGCGTTTTACCATCAACATGCATAAAAGGAGTAACTTCATCAAAAGGTGTATTGATGTTTGGTCCTAAATTAGCAGGCTCTGTCCAATTCCCATCGTCTTGTAAAGTACTTTTCCAGATATCATAACCACCATACCCTCCGGGTCTGTTACTTACAAAATATAGTGTATTTCCATCAGGACTGATTGCCGGTTGCGATTCCCAATGCTCAGAATTAACAGGTTTTCCTAAATTTAAAGGCTTGCTCCAACCGTTACCAGTTTTCTTTGAGATATAAATATCACATCTGCCAAGGCCATCGGGTCTGTTACAACCTGTAAAGAACAAATATTTACCATCTGGAGATAAAGATTGCGCACCTTCATTAAAATTAGGAGTATTGATATTGTCGCTTAACGGTTTAGCCTGTTGCCATTCATTATTTTCCTTTTCAGATACATAAAAATCTTCATTGCCTCTAATATTCCGGGTAAAAATTAAGGTTTGTCCATCAGCTGTTAAAGCAGGAAAATAATCACGGTATTCGCTATTGATATAGAAACCCATATTAATGGGGTTATAAGGAACTGGTTTCTTGATGGCTTCAACGGCAAAATCGCAGTCTGCCTGATATTTTTTTGCTTTCTCTATAAATTCTGTTGCCTTGCTCTCTTTCTCTAAAAAGATGGAAAGCGTTTTTTTAGATGCGATATAATCTCCCGTTTGTAGCTCTAGCTCACCCAATGTGAAATATAGAACTGGATCGCTTACAGGAGCAACATTTACAGCCTGCCTGAAATTCTCCTTTGCTTTTTCATTGTTTTTTAGGCGTTTGTAAAGTACACCTAATTGTATGTAAGCAAGTTGAAACTTAGGGTCAGCTTTAACTGCTGCATCCAAGTTTTTAAGGGCTTCATCAAAAATATTTTGCCTTACAAACTGCTGGGCATCATCAAAGCTGTTTTGCGCCTTCCTTATTGGCGATTGGGCATTTACATGTAAAGCTAAAAGACTTAAAAATATAAGGAGATAATTACGCATAGTATTGAGCAAATAGCTATGCTAATGTATATATTTTTAAGGGATATTTAGGAATTTATGTGTTTGTAAGGAAATTTCCCATTTTGGGTTATTCTTTACATAATCTACAATTAAAGGTGTCATTTCCTTTGCTTTTGACCATTCAGGCTGTAAATATAGCTTACAGTTTTCAGATACGGTTTCTGCATATTTTTCAGCCCATTCAAAATCACTTTTATTGAAAACGATAACTTTTAACTCGTTAGCAAAAGGTGTAATATCAGGGCGAGGTGCTTTGAATTTTTTTGGCGACAAGCAGATCCAGTCCCATTTTCCACTCAAAGGATAAGCACCAGAGGTCTCAATAAAAGTAAGGATTCCTTTGTTCTGCAATTGCGAGGTTAAATAATCTAAATTATAGATTAACGGTTCGCCTCCTGTTACAACAACTGCTTTACCCGGATATTGAATAGCATTGCTCACAATGGTGTCTGCAGGTGTAAGCGGATGCAACTCAGCATCCCAGCTTTCTTTTACATCGCACCAGTGGCAACCTACATCACAACCTCCCAAGCGAATAAAATATGCAGCTTTTCCTGTATTAAATCCTTCGCCTTGTATGGTATAAAATTCTTCCATTAAAGGAAGTAAAGTGCCGTCTTCTGGAATTTGATGTGTCATTTTGTAAATTAGAGGGCAAATATACGTAATCGTTAATTTTCTCAGTATGAATTGGGTAAAGGTTTTGTCAAAACAGGAACTCACGGAGCCAGATTTTATCAGAATGGTAAAGGCAGATGGAAAAAAGATATGTTTAATAAAGCACGAAAATAAATTTTATGCTACCCAAAATACTTGTCCGCATGCTGGAGGTATTTTAAGTGGTGGATGGTGTAAAAATGGACATTTGATATGCCCCTTGCATAGGTATGAGTATAACCTCGAAACTGGAAAGGGAGCAGAAGGACAAGGAGATTATATAGATATCTATCGTTTAGAAGAAAGACCAGATGGATTGTATATCGGATTAAAGGAAAGTATCTGGAAAAGATGGTTTAGCTAATCAGTAACCTATCGAAAAAATCTTTACACGAAATAACAGCTATTTCTGAAAAATAAAAATCATCTATATCTTCTGTAACGATATAATTGCAGTTGACTGAAACAGCAGCATAATACTCTAACCCATCCTCAAAATCATTTATGGATTTATTGGTAAGCGTAGAAGTAACATCAGTACTATTATGATTGGTTATTTTGATATGTTGGCATAAAAGGCTGATTTTTTGCTTGGCATTGGGCTTGTTTTTCTTTTGAGCAAAGTAAAAAGCAATGGCTAAGCACATAGGCGAAGTGTAAACTTCAAATTTAGCATGATTGGCTAAACTCAGTATTCTTGATGAGTAAGTAAAAAGAGGGTATTCTTTGTTTAATACAGAAACCAATACGTTAGCATCTAAAAAAATCTTTATCATTATTTTGATTTTTTAGAATCGAAAAATTCATCTTTTAATGATTTTCTGGAAGATTTTTGCTTAGGTTTTGTAGTTCTTTTGTATTCTGCTTCGCCCTCGGCAACCATATTTACCCAATCACTGATTGGAAAATCTTCTAGGGATTTATATTGATTGGAAGTAACCTGTGTAAGCAGGTATTCTATAAGACGAGATAGACTTATATTTTGTTTTTCTGCGTATTGTTTAGCTTTCTCGATGATATCGCGATTAAAACTTAAAGTTAATTTGGTATCCATCATGCTCATTCTTTTATAATAAACAAATATAATAATTTACGTAGTTATTTAAAATTTAACACGTAAAAATAAGAATTAAACAAAAAAAAGCCAATAAGACGAATTGAGATATTTTGGTCTTATTGGCTTTATTTGAGGTCTATTATGATTAATAGATTATTTTTTTGGCTGAGGCTAAAGTATTTTTTAATAAACCTACAATAGTCATTAAACCTACACCGCCTGGAACAGGGGTAATATATGATGCTATTGGAGCTACATTATCGAAATCTACATCACCATAAAGCTTAAAGCCTGATTTAGTTTCAGCAGAAGTTTCACGATTAATACCTACGTCTATAACAATAGCACCGGGTTTTACCATATCGGCTGTAATAAAGTTCTTTTTACCTATTGCAGCTATAATAATGTCGGCCTGTAATACCTGTTCTTTTAAATCTTTGGTTCTTGAGTGCGTTAAAGTCACGGTACAATTACCAGGATTGGCGTTTCGTGCCATTAAAATACTCATTGGACTGCCTACAATATTACTGCGACCAACTACAACACAGTGCATGCCACTTGTGTCTATTCCATATTCCTGTAGCATTAACAAAATGCCATAAGGTGTAGCCGGAATAAAGCAAGGCAGATTGCGCATCATTCTGCCTAAATTAATAGGGTGAAAACCATCTACATCTTTTTTATAGTCAATGGCTTCTGTAATTTTTTCGGGATCTATATGTTTAGGAAGAGGTAATTGTACAATCAGCCCGTCAACAGCAGCATCGTTATTTATTTCAGCAATTTTGTCTAGAAGCTCAGCCTCACTAACGGTAGTATCATATCTGTATAATGAAGATTTAAAGCCTACTTTTTCACAATTCTTCATTTTACTGGCAACATAGGTTTCACTTCCACCATCGTTACCTACTAAAATAGCTACCAAATGAGGTTTTCTTCCAGTATCGTTTAAAAAACTGGCAGCTTCATCAGCTATTTGTAGCTTTATTTTCTCAGATACGTATTTTCCGTCTAATAATTGCATATTTTTAAGATGTGAAATCTGAGATGTGAGATCTGATTTTGATTATTTAAGCTCAAATATCATATCTAAATTCTCAAATCTAGTGTTTAATCTAATTTTAATACTGCCATAAACGCCGATTGAGGTATTTCTACGTTACCTACTTGGCGCATACGTTTTTTACCTTTCTTCTGTTTTTCCAATAGTTTACGCTTACGTGAAATATCACCACCATAACATTTGGCTGTTACATCTTTACGTAAAGCGCTGATGGTTTCGCGGGCAATAACCTTGGCACCGATAGATGCTTGAATTTTAATTTCAAATTGCTGACGAGGTAAAAGCTCTTTTAATTTTTCACAGATTTTTTTACCAAAATCATAAGCATTACTACGGTGGATTAATGATGATAAAGCATCAACAGGTTCATCATTTAAACGTATATCTAAACGAACTAAATCTGATTTACGATAACCGATAGGGTGGTAGTCAAAAGAGGCATATCCTTTTGAAATGGTTTTTAGCTTATCATAGAAATCAAAAACAATTTCGCCCATAGGCATTTCAAAAACCAGTTCAACTCTATCTGATGTTAAGTATGATTGATTTATAATAATACCACGCTTCTGGATACATAAACTCAACACTGGGCCTACAAACTCAGCCTTGGTAATGATATTGGCTTTAATAAAAGGTTCTTCTACGTAATCTATCTTGCTTGGGTCAGGAAGATCAGAAGGGTTGTTTACAGTAACATGCTCGCCTTTTGAGGTATATGCATTATACGATACGTTTGGCACAGTAGTAATTACCGTCATATTGAACTCACGTTCTAAACGCTCCTGAATAATCTCCATATGGAGCATGCCCAAGAAACCGCAACGGAAACCAAAACCTAATGCCGCCGAACTTTCAGGCTCGAAAACAATAGAAGCATCATTAAGTTGCAGCTTGTGCATACTTTCTCTTAGCTCTTCATAATCTTCGGTATCTACAGGATAAATACCAGCAAAAACCATTGGTTTTACTTCTTCAAAACCTTGTATGGCTTCACTTGCTCCATTTTCTACTGTAGTGATGGTATCACCAACTTTTACCTCTCGGGCTTCTTTTATGCCCGAAATGATATAACCCACATCGCCGGTTTTGATGATATCTCTTGGTGACATATCCAGCTTTAAGATACCAATCTCATCGGCAATATACTGTTTGCCTGTGTTGATGAATTTTACTTTGTCGCCTTTTTTAATCTGGCCATTAACTACTTTGTAATAAGCAATAATCCCTCTAAATGAGTTAAAAACACTATCAAAGATCAAAGCTTGTAGTTCGCCATCAGGATTGCCTTTAGGAGCAGGAACACGTTCTACAATCGCTTGCAGAATATCAGAGATTCCCATTCCGGTTTTACCCGAAGCAGGTATAATATCTTCTCGTTCGCATCCAATTAAGTCTATAATCTGATCTTTCACTTCCTCAGGCATTGCACCCGGAAGATCCATTTTATTTAAAATAGGAATGATTTCTAAATCATGTTCTAAAGCCAGATATAAGTTAGAAATGGTTTGGGCTTGAATACCTTGCGATGCATCAACAATTAATAATGCACCCTCACATGCCGCGATAGAACGTGAAACTTCGTAAGAAAAATCTACGTGACCTGGGGTATCAATCAAATTAAAAGTGTACTCTTCACCATTAAGTTTGTAGTTCATTTGTATAGCGTGGCTTTTTATTGTTATACCGCGCTCGCGCTCAAGATCCATGTTGTCTAGTAACTGGGCTTGTGCTTCTCGTTGACTTATGGTGTTTGTAAATTCTAATAAACGGTCGGCCAAGGTACTTTTACCATGGTCTATATGTGCTATAATGCAGAAATTACGTATATTTTTCATCTTTGTGCAAAGATAATTTTTTTAGGCTAATAATAGGCCACAATCTGATTTTGCAAAGCAAAAAATCGTTAAAGAGATTTAAAATTAAACTGTAAATGAGTCTTATTGTTTGCAAAAAAGATTGAGGTTAAGAGAATGTTAGTTTTGGTATTAAAAACTACAGTTTTTTTCAAGAAATGCTGAAATACTGATTCTTGCTTAGTATTATCTCTGAATGAATTTCTAGGTAATAGTTGAATTCATTTCAGAGTATAAGTTGATTATATTAGCTTTTATTTAATCATTACACCCGGTTTGTTGATTAAAGGAATGCGCATCAAATTGGTATCTACGATGCTTTCTGGCAGAAAAATGAATTTCTTATCATAAATGATTCCATTAATGTAATAACTTAGCCAATACTCGTTGGTTAATCCAAAAACAGCAGTATCTATGGCCTCAACACCAGCATAGCTTTTTGCATTAACATCGCCAATAAAATGACGTAGCGTAGAAGTTTTTACCTGTTTACTATCTTTTTCTCCATAACCCTTAGAACTGATCAAGACATTGTTTATAGGTTCATTCTTCAAATTTAGGAGATAAACAGTCCAGTTTTTTACTTCAGGCGTTTCTCCCATCAACACGATAGCTATGGCAACATCTTCAACAATATTTTCAGGTAAATCTTTTTTCATCTTATGTAAATCCATCACGCTGAATTAATCCAAAAACTCCCTAATAGAAGATGCTAGATAGATTCAGCATGACGTTTAATTTATTTTTTCTTTGCAGCAGTTTTTTTAGCCGTTGCTTTTTTTTTCGTTTCAAAAGCATCAGGTTTTTGCGCAACAATAAGTTTTTTTACTTCTTCTAGTGAAATAGACGTAAGTTCTTCAGGGGTAAACTTTTGTTTAGTAGCAGGATTGTTTCCTAACTTTAACATCTCCTTGCCAAAGCGGATAAAAGGTCCCCAACGACCATTTTCTAATGCAATTTTATCATTTGGCCATTGTTGAATAAATCTGTTGCTTTCTTTTTCTATTTTTTTGCTGATCAGTTCCTCAATATCATTTTGAGAAAGGTTGTTGAAATTGTAAGCTTTGGGTACATTAATAAACAAATCGTTCCATTTAATAAACGGTCCGAAACGTCCGGTACCTTTTGTTACAGGCATATTTTGATAAGTGGCAATAGGTGCATCGGCATCAATTTTCTCATTGATAATAGCAACGGCTTTTTCGTTATCAATGGTTAAAGGATCAATGTTTTTTGGTGCCGAGATAAAAGTATCGCCCCATTTTACATAAGGTCCAAATCTGCCAATCCCAACTGAAACTTCTTTATCTTGGTAATCTTCCAGTTGAAAAGGTAATTTAAATAAATCTAAAGCTTCTTCAAGCGTAATGGTGCCAATTGATTGGGTTTTGGTTAAGCTTGCATAACGAGGTTTGTCATTCTCATTGTCACTTACTTCGCCAATCTGTACAAGAGGTCCGAAGCGACCTACTTTTGTATATACATTTTTACCGGTTTCGGGGTCTATACCCAATAAACGTTCGCCTGTAGCTCTGTCAGCATTTTCAATGGTATTTTCAACCTCATCATGAAAAGGGCCATAAAAAGCATGTAGCATCTTGGTCCAGTTCTGTAATCCTTGGGCTATTTCATCAAATTGTTTTTCAACTTTAGCTGTAAAGTTAAAATCAACAATTCCTTTAAAATGTTCTACAAGAAAGTCATTTACAACTTCGCCTATATCTGTAGGAAATAGCTTGGCTTTCTCTGTGCCTGTAATTTCAGATTTTTTGAACTTGCTAACCTGATTTTTATCTAAAATAAATGCTGTATAATCGCGGTTTTTACCTTCTCTGTCTTCTTTTACCACATATCCACGATTTTGTATAGTAGATATCGTAGGAGCGTAGGTTGAAGGACGACCAATACCCAATTCTTCTAATTTTTTTACAAGGCTAGCCTCAGTATAACGTGCCGGCGGACGAGAGAAACGCTCAGTGGCAGCCATTTCATTTAATGTTAAAGCCTGATTTTTAGCTAAAGGAGGTAAAAGGTTGTTGTTTTCATGATCGTCATCCTCATCATCGGTAGATTCTAGATAAACTTTGAGGAAACCCTCAAATTTTAGCACTTCTCCTTCGGCTACAAATTCTTCTTTGCGTGTATTTACACCTATACGTACAGTTGTTTTTTCAAAGATTGCTTCACTCATTTGCGAAGCAATTGCCCGTTTCCAGATCAACTCATAAAGACGTTTTTCAGCGTTGTCTCCATTTATGGTATGTTGATCAAAATAGGTAGGACGAATAGCCTCGTGTGCTTCTTGTGCACCAGCCGTTTTGGTTTTATACACACGTTGCTGGTGGTATTTTTCGCCATATGCCGATTTGATTTCTGCTGCTGCTGCTGCAATTGCCGTTTCAGATAAGTTTACCGAATCGGTACGCATATAAGTAATCTTACCATTTTCATACAAACGTTGAGCAATTTGCATGGTGCGAGCCACCGAAAAACCTAATTTTCGCGATGCTTCCTGTTGTAAAGTTGAAGTGGTAAACGGAGCTGCAGGATTGCGTTTTGCAGGTTTTACTTCAAGATCGCCAACATTAAAAGCAGCATTGATACAATCATTAAGGAATTTCTCCGCATCCTCAGCTTTTGTAAAACGTTGTGGCAATTCTGCTTTTATCAATTCTTTACCTTTTTCTGTAGTAAATTGTGCAGTTACTTTGAAATCGGCAGTAGATTTGAAATGATTGATTTCACGTTCTCTATCTACAATTAAGCGTACGGCAACAGATTGTACCCGACCGGCAGATAAAGAAGGCTTAACTTTTTTCCATAATACAGGAGACAGCTCAAAGCCCACTAAACGATCTAATACCCTACGAGCCTGCTGTGCATAAACTAAATTATAATCTATGTTACGAGGTGTTTCTATTGCTCGAAGTATAGCGGGTTTAGTAATCTCGTGAAATACAATGCGTTTTGTGTTTTGTTCTTTGAGCCCAAGAGTTTCAAATAGATGCCATGAAATAGCTTCCCCCTCACGGTCCTCATCGGACGCTAACCAAACTGTTTCGGCAGTTTTAGCTAGCTTTTTAAGTTCGGCAACGACTTGTTTTTTATCAGCTGGAACTTCATAGGTTTGGGCAAAATTATTATCAATATCAATCCCCATGTCATCTTTCACCAAATCACGTATGTGGCCGTAGCTCGATTTAACTAAGAAATCTTTACCTAAATAACCTTCT
>DDEP01000054.1 GCA_002336465.1 Pedobacter sp. UBA1951 | reverse complement strand
ATCTCGATGCCCGTTTACATCTAAAGCGACCTCTAAAGTGTATTTTCCGGCACCAAATTGAGGCAGGCAATTGTCTGTAAGTAGCAGTTTTTCTTGCTGTATCTGAGTTGGTATCTGATGCAAATCGGCCATTTTTATCTGTTTGGGTATTGAGGATAACTACCAGCTTCTGCAAAAATAGGTTCACCCCTTAGCTGAGAAGTCCAATCTGTTAAATCTGTTCTTTGCGTGGTAATAGGTATCATTTCTTGTGAAACTATTGCAGCCTGTATAATGCTAAACTGACTTGATTCTATATGCCTGTTTTCTTGCTGAAGCAATTCGGTGATTTTAGCTTTTGCAGAGCCAATAATGCTTGCATTGTCATAACCGTTAACCAGGGTTTTTTCTTCTGGATGGATATTTCTGGAAATGGGATAGAAGCTTTCATTTAGTGTTAATGCCTGAAATTTGCTGCTGTCTATATTTTTTTGAGGTTTCAAGAAAATTCCTTTCAATGCATTAGGTAAAACCTCTGGAGCCTGTGGTGTTTGAGTATTGAGCGCTGTTTGTTGGCTCCATAAAGCTCCAGGAACGCCCCCTGCCATGCACGCTAGATTTAGCTGATAAGATTGTACCCCGTTTATAGTGATAGATAACGTAGAGTTCAATCGGGTTTCGCCCATAGGCTTTATACCTAAAGAAAGGTTACGAGAATTATATTGAGATAAAGAACCCGCTAAAAGCATTGGTGTATCTGCTGAAATAACACTATTGTTCACCTTTACCTCTGTAAGCGGAATAGGAGCTTCTATTTTTAAACAGAAATTATTTGGATTAACAACAGGAACAGACCTATTTCCGATTTTATATTCTTTGATGAGTCCATCGGTTAACATAATTTCTGCGGCAAAGTACTGTTGGTTGCCGTTCTTATCTTTTTTAGCGGGGATGAACTGTTCTTTGAACTGCTGCCATTGTAATGGAGTACTAATTTTATCGGGCGATTCTCCAAAAGAAATCGAGAAAGAATAGATGGGCCATTTAACTTTGATCAAGCCAGCAAAAGGAGGTCCCCATAATTGCAATAATGCACCAATCTCTACATCAAAGGACGTTTTAAAGAAACATACCTTGATCTGTGCCCTTATTTTTACCAAGATACCTATCTCTGCTTTATAACGGAAAGGCGCCCAACCAATGATCAGGTCCATCCAAGCGTAAATAGAAGCTTTTAGAAAACCTAGGTCATAAGCGATTTCAAGGCTTCCTCCTGCCATGATAAAACTTGGCGTGAGTGCATAATAAACGCCACCTTTTATAAGTAACTTATCACTTAATTTCCAGTTTAAGCCTACACGTTCAACACGAGGGTAATGAGTTGGGGCTGGAAATTTAGGGTGATAACCGCCTAAGGTGATCACAAAATCGCCCTCGTGTTCACCAGCAATCCACGAGTAAAAAGCAAAACCGCCTGTTAACCTGCAAGACGGATGAAATAGGAACGAATTTTCGGTTAGCTTGGCTTCTATGCTAATTGCTTCTGCATCTGGTGCAAAATAGGCTCTTAAGGCCATCTCCACATAAGCAACAGGCATATCTTTTGTAGGCCAGGCCAGAATAGATAGACCTAAAATACAGAACTCGGTTCTCGTACCAAACTGCACAATAACAAGAACAAAAGAATCTACGATCTTAAAAGTTGTAAACTTTAACCCTATGGCAAACCAGTAATCGCCCGCAGATTCAGGGATCCATTGTTTTGCAATCAGTTCTTGTAAGATTTGGTTGATACCTTTCTCTTTATCAGAGCTAAGTACTACCGAGACCAAAGGAAAGTCTTTAACCTCATCAATATTTGGCGTCCTTATTTTTCTATTGTAGCCAAAACCTATAGCAATACCCGTTACAAACAGAAATGCCGGACCGCCAATGGCGCCCATGTAAGCTCCATAAATGAACATAGAATGTTGTATGCTATGTTCTTTAGTGTTTGGTGCCGAGTATATTTTCTTTTGGGAATAAGCCCCAATGCCAATAATCTTGAACGTAGCCATTTTAATGACCACAGCTCCGTAAAATTCCAAGAGGTCGGGGTTGTTGTTCCTGACCTTGATCAGTGAGCCGCTAATTTCTATAGGATCTTTTCGGTAGCTCAGAGACAACCCTTCCAAATAAAATTCAGGAGGCATTTGAATAGGCCATTTTAACGGAGTACCAAAGCCAAGCCCCATTAATTGAAGGTCTATTACAGATAAAGAGAATAAAGCATCTAACAGGAAAATAACTTGTCCCTTATCATAGGATAATCCTACACGTTGTAGTTTAATAGGACCTGCTTTATAATTAACATCAAACCATTTTGTAGCTCCATCTTGTGGCCTTGTTGGTTCATTTTTTTGAATAGCAGATTTATCTGTAGCTGCAGGAGCCAGCTGCTTTTCAGAAGCTTTTTTAGATTGCTGTGTAGATAAAAGAAGATTGCGAGATTGGTCCCCATTTTTGGCTTTTACCCAAAGACTAAAGCCTGTATTGATTTCTTCATCGGGTAAAATGCTTGAGAGGGCGGTGTTGACAGCTTTTAGTCCATTGATTTGCTCTGCTTTAAAAAGAGCGGAAGCATAAAGTACCGAAATGCTTTCTAAACTAAAAAGCTTATTTTGTTCGGCTAGCTTGCCAATTAAAGGCAGTTCATTCAGGTTAAAATTGTTACCTATGCCAGCACCCATTCCAAACAACATTCTCGAAGTGCCTTCTTCTTTGGCATAAATTAACAGCGCCTTGAAATCTTTAACCGATATCTGGATATTGGGGATATCTGTATTTTTATAATTTAGGCCATTTAACACAGCCTGAAGGCTTAATGTTTGTTGCGATTGGTTTTGGTATAGGGCTGCTAAGTTGGCCACATTACCACCTTTGGCAAAAGATAAGGTAAAAATGTGACTATCTAACTGTATGATGCCGCTAAATGCTGCAGCTTGGTTTTCCTTTGATTGTTTAGCCGAGTGATAATTTAGGGTTACGGCTATATCTTTGTTGTTGATATTGATGGTACTTTCAAAAATCAATTCAAACAAAGTAGATTGCCCTGAATGGTAAATAATTGAAAATTGCCTTAAAGCAACATTATCTACAAATTCTGGTAGCGTTACCTTATTGCCAGAGATTGCTTCGATGAGCTGAGTCACGGTAATCCCCTTATTGTCTTTTACCCGCAAAGACATGGAGGTTCTTATACCTGCACTGTCTTTGTGTAGGGTTATACTTCCGGTGAAACTGGGAATGTCTCTTGCAGTTCCCAGTTTGATATCACTTTCAAGTCTAACAATGAGAGGGTTAGTAGACATGATTCCTTATGATGCTGGTGTATTTTTTGTCTCTTCAGGAATATCCATATTGGTTAGCGTAAATTTGACGTTAGAAAGTTCAAACTTGCCAAGAAACTTTAATTTTGCATCTTTTTGAGATTGAAAGCTTATGTTGTATTCTTTTTTGGAAAGATTAAACTTAAGCGCATTGAATTCAATGATAAGACCACTTATTTCATCGTTGCTTTCACCTTCTTCTGATGGAGGAAGCGCTAACTCAGCATCTGCACCTTTATCTTGAATCCACTCTATCAGTGAGGTTACATCTAATGATGAAGGTTCCTTTTCAACTCTATTGCTCATATCAATGATCCAGTCGTTATCGGGGTTCATATTCCCTATTTTTACATTGATTTGAGCAACCTTACTTTCTGCTCTACCTTTTATTTGAAGTGTACCCTCAAAATTGAGCTGGGTTTTTTTGATAATGTTTAGCTCAGTTATGCTCTTTTTGTCTGTTGATAGTTTTCCTTTTCCAATAACATATTCATGTGTTGCATCTTTTAAGGTAAACTGTAGGGTTGCCGTTTCTATTTCATCTTTGGAAGAAATAGTAAAGGTATTCTTCTGCTCATCTTTTTTAACGGTATAACCGTTGTTTTCCACTGCTTTCTTAGTTGTAGCGTTTACAACTTTTGTAATTTCGATTGCCATGTTCTTTGGTTTAGATTAAGGTTAGAGATTGTTATTTAGTTTTTAAATTTTTACGTATCAAAAGCACCTCTTTATTGAGAGAGTAAATGTTGGTTCTTTAATGACCATTTTAGCAAAGCATTGGTCTCATCGCCAAGTTTTAGTTTACGGCAAATATTATGTCTATGGTTTTTTATGGTATAAGGACTGAGATTTAATATATCTGCAATTTCACGGGTTGTTTTTTGCTGGGCAATCAACTTAAGGATATGGAGTTCACTTTGGCTGATCATTTCGTTGATGCCCGTTACCGAATGTCGAATGTTTTCGGTTATCTTTTTTATTGCAGGTAAGATACCAGCATACAATCTGTTTTCATCTAAAGGCTTAATGATGTAATTGAGCGGCTCAATTTCAAAAGCTCTGTTGATCATATTCATAGACTTATATGAGGTGATAAAAACGGACTCGAAACTATAAGATGTTTTTAACTGTCTAAGCAATTCTATGCCATCTAATTTATCGTTCAGCTCTATATCACAGATAACCAATTGCGGAATAAAATCAGAGAAGAGCTGCTCTACCTCATCTACAGAAATGGCAATTGCAATTTCAAAAGAGGGAGATATGTTTTGCACCTGTTGCTCTATAAAGCGGGCAATTACAATTTCGTCTTCTATGATGAGTATGCGCATGGTTCTATCGTTTGGAGAAAGTAAAAGAATAATAAAATCCGGATGAAGTATCGGTTTGCACTTGGCCTTTAAGCTGTCGTGTTAAGTCCTTGATCAATGAAATACCCATAGATGAAGAGTCGCTTGTTGAAGTGTTTCTTTCTCCATTATCGTGGTAAATTAAATTTACCTGATCTTGAGATAGAGAAATACTGATCTTTATGGCTGGGTTAGCGTTATGGGTTGCAAAAGCATGTTTAAACGTATTGGTAAAAAGTTCGGTAAGAATCAATCCAAAAGGTAAAGATTGCTTAGGATGTAGAGACAGTTCGCCATCAGCTTCTATGGTAATTTGTACCTGTTGTAAAGGGTCGTATATATTTTGCAAGTGAAAACTAAGATCTTTTGTTAATGATACAAGCTCTATATATTGTTTTTCTGTTTCGGTGTTCAAATGTTCATTTACCAGCATCATAGCTTTGATACGGCCTTTCATCTCATTAAAGCCATGTTTATCTTGTGCATGTTCTGTTCCGGGTAATTGAAAAGAACTCAGTCCATACAACATTTGCAGATTGTTCTTTACCCTATGGCTCAACTCGTCCATTAAGGTTTGGATATGGTTGCGGTGGTTGATCAGCTCCTGCTGTTGCTCTTGTAGCCGATGATTGGTAGCCTGTAATTCAAGGGTACGTTCCTCTACTTTTCGTTCTACAATAATGTTATGCTCTTGGTGTAGCCTGTTTAATTGCTTTAGAGTCTCTATCTTTTCATGTTCATGCTGCTTTAACTTCAGGTTAATGCCCGTTAAAAACAGTATAGTGATAAGTATAATAGAGGTTTGCGTAACAATAGGTGCATAAATGAAACCCTGCTCATGCATTGCAGCCGTAATGCCAACTAAGCAAATTGCACCTAAAACAAATACAATAATGCCATATAATAAGAAGCGCTGACTGCTATCTAATTTTTTCCATAAAGTAAACGTAGAAATGATATAGCTTACATGAACAATAGAAATATAAAGATTGATCAGGTTGGTGAAATAATAATTTGAGGTTAGGATATTGTTTAACAAGCATAGCACCGAAAAAATAGGTAAACCAATAATAACTATACGGCTATAAGTATATAGTCGAGGACTGTTTTTCTTGATTTCTAAGAAATCGACCATTAAGAGGTAAAAACTTAATATACCCAAATGAAGAAACATCAGCACTAAGAGCCATCCAGTTTCAGGATGCATAGAAAATAAGAGGTCTATATATGCTGGGCCTAATGAAAAACCGTAAAGCCCTATAAACAAGATGAAAAGAGTTACCCATAAAAAAGGCCTGTACCGGTTTACCAGCCAAGAAAGCGCCGAATAAATTAAGAGTACAGCTAAAGCTCCTTGTAGCAAGGCGTTGATGATATCTATGTTCTTTTTGAAATAAAGGCTGCTGTAAGTAGTTTGTAATGTGAAATTAAAGCTTGGAGGGTATTTTTTGGTATGCTTTACTTTAAATAGTAATTGATAGGTGGTTCCCTTTTTAAGAGAGATATTAAATGCAAGCCGACTGTCGCCTTCATGGATAGCGTTCTTTTTTCTAAATGCACCAGCTTCGCGGTGAGTAGCTAAGTTAGCTCCTTCAAATAGATAAAGATCTACAAAGGTAAGATGAGGAAAAGCAATACAAAAATCAGTATAATCTAAATCCTGATCTGTTTTTATGGTGGCCCTTAACCAGATCGTATGGTCAGGAGAACTTAAATTAAACTGTGTGAGCGGTTTAAAATCAGAAGCCTGCCTGCGCATCATATCGGTAGGAGTATATGTATCTAAAGAATCTTCAATTGCATAGAAAAATGGCTGCAAATGGATGCTTTTTTGCTCATTTTTTTTGGATAAAATAAATTCTTTACCTAGGCATGTAGAAGAAATGCCTAGCCATAAAATAAGAAAGAATACAAAACCCGAAAAAAACTTCATTTAGCGTTAATCAATTAAAGCTTTTAACTATAATAATTGTTAAAAATTATAAGTAAAAACTATATGCTGATGGTTTGGATTTATTTTGGTTAT
>DDEP01000136.1:4227-4569 GCA_002336465.1 Pedobacter sp. UBA1951 | reverse complement strand
GCTTTACTAGCTCTTGAAATAATTAAAAACAATAATATTACTCAACTATTGGTAACGAAAAACGACAAGTATTTTGGCTTAGTGCACATGCACGACCTTTTACAGGAAGGTATTATATAAAAGCCTATATTTGCGCTTAGCTATGAATAAAAATAACTATGCTTTGATTATGGCAGGCGGAATCGGTAGCCGATTTTGGCCTGTTAGCAGAACTGAATTCCCTAAACAATTCATAGATTTTTTTGGTGTAGGTAAAACACTTATACAAAGTACCTACGATAGGTTCTTACAGATATGTCCTGCAGAGAACATTTTCGTAATTACCAATGAGATTTATACAGA
>DDEP01000136.1:0-4142 GCA_002336465.1 Pedobacter sp. UBA1951 | reverse complement strand
CAGCTTTTTTAAAAGCCATAGAGCAAAGCATGCAGGCTGCTTCTGGAAGTAATACATTAATTACTTTGGGTATAAAGCCCAACAGACCTGATACTGGTTATGGCTATATACAATACGTTGATGATACTTTAGAAAACGACACAGAAATCCATAAAGTAAAAATCTTTACAGAAAAACCCAATCTGGAATTAGCTAAATCTTTTATACAAAGTGGCGATTTTCTTTGGAATGCAGGCATTTTCATCTGGTCGGCACAAGCCGTTATCAATGCATTTGAAAAGCATTTGCCAGATATGTTTGATATCTTTAAAAATGGAAAACCGCATTACAACACTTTAAAGGAAAGAGAATTTATTGCTCAAGCCTACCAGTTATGCACCAATATTTCTATAGATTTTGCAATCATGGAAAAGGCAGAGAATGTTTACGTTCTTCCTGCAGATTTTGGTTGGTCTGATTTAGGTACTTGGGCTTCTATATATGAAATGGCTGAAAAGGACTATGTAGGCAACGCTGTAATGCCTTCAGAACATGTTATGATGTATAATTCTGCCAATTGTATGGTAAATGTGCCTAAAGACAAGTTGGTAATTCTACAGGGCTTACATGACTACATTGTTGTTGAATCTAACAACACTCTGCTTATTTGCCCGAGAGCAGAAGAGCAAAATGTAAAAAATATTGTAGCTGATGTAAAAGCTAAATTTGGAGGTAAATTTAATTAATTCTTATAGAGACCTTTGTCTAACAGCTTCGTAAAGGATTACCCCGGCCGCTACAGAAACATTTAATGATTCTATAGTCCCCATCATAGGTATCTTGGCAAGATGATCTGCTACTCTTAGTAATTCATTTGATATACCTTCATCCTCAGATCCCATAATAATTGCGGTTGGCAAGGTATAATCAGGTTTATAAATCAGTTCATCTGTTTTTTCTGTACAGGCTACNNATATTGAATAAAGCTCCTGCAGAAGTTTTTATAGCATCAGCATTTACTTGTGCCGCACCTTTTAACGGCACTACAATAGCATGTATGCCTACACAAGCAGCCGTACGTGCTATAGCTCCCATATTCCTCACATCGGTAACACTATCTAACACCAATATTAAAGGTGTTTCTCCTCTCTCATAAATTGCAGGTATAATATCTTCTATATTTTGATAAGTAATAGGTGACATTACCGCAATAACACCTTGATGGTTTTTCTGAGTCATGCGGTTTAGCTTCTCTACAGGTACTACACTTAAAGGCATTAAACCACCTGATAACAAAGCTTTTAATTCTAAGAACAAATCACCAGATAAACCTCTTTGCACGTATATAGTTTCAATGTCTTTACCTGCTTTAATTGCTTCTATTACAGCCCTTATGCCAAAAACAAATTCATTGCTCTCTCTATTACGCTGAGGTTTTCTAAACTTATCCATCTCAAAAATTATTAGTGTGCAAAAGTAAGGATTAAAATCTGTGAAGTTATTAGCTTATCAACACAAAATTGTTTACAAACATGCAATCTTTAGATTTAGCCATAAAAATTAATTGATTTCACAATCAAGTTGTTGACAACCTGCTTAAAACTTCTTAAAACAAAACGGGTAACTTTTAGCTACATTTGTACTATGGCAACCGATAACGAACAGGGAAAACCGAATATATCTGCAAGAAAAAGCAGGCTTGCAAATACAGTAAATATGGTAGGTAAATTACCTCCACAGGCTGTAGATCTGGAAGAAGCTGTATTAGGCGCTCTAATGCTTGAAAAAGACGCACTTTCTTCAGTTATCGATATATTAAAACCCGAAATTTTTTATCAAGAAGCCCATAAAAAGATTTTTGAAGCCATACAAAACCTTTTTCAGAAATCTAAACCTGTAGATATTCTTACCGTAACCTCAGAAATGAGGCAAAACGGTACTTTAGAGATGATTGGAGGTGCTTATTACATCACTAATCTTACCAATCGTGTTGCCTCGGCTGCCAATATAGAATACCACGCTCGTATCATTTCTCAAAAATATATACAGCGTGAACTGATCAGGATTTCTACAGAAATCATCAACAATGCTTATGAAGATACAACAGATATTTTTGACTTGTTGGATCATGCAGAGAAAAACCTTTTCGACATAGCCCAAAATAACCTCCGCCGCGATACGCAAAAGATGGATGAGATCATGAAACAATCTTTAGCCACTTTAGAAATGCTACGCACAAAGACCGATGGTTTAACAGGCGTGCCATCTGGTTTTACAGACTTAGATAGGATAACCGGTGGTTGGCAAAAATCTGATTTGGTAATTATCGCTGCACGTCCTGCTATGGGTAAAACTGCTTTTGTTTTAAGCTGTGCCCGCAATGCTTGTGTAGATTTCCAAAAACCTGTTGTGGTTTTCTCATTAGAGATGTCTTCTGTTCAATTGGTTAATCGTTTAATATCTGGAGAAGCCGAAATAGAACAAGAAAAAATAAGGAAAGGAAACTTAGCAGAATGGGAATGGCAACAATTGCACAGTAAAATTGGCCGCTTAACAGAAGCTCCTCTTTTAATTGACGACACCCCTGCTTTAAATATCTTTGAATTTAGGGCCAAATGCCGCAGGCTAAAATCGCAATATGATATACAGATGATCATTATCGATTACTTGCAATTAATGCATGGTAAAGGCGAAGGCGGCGGTAACCGTGAACAGGAAATAGGTAGTATTTCAAGAGCCTTGAAATCTGTTGCTAAGGAACTGGATGTACCTGTTTTAGCGCTTTCGCAGTTAAGTCGTGCCGTTGAAAGCAGGCCCGGACAAAATGGGAAGAGGCCTATGTTATCCGATTTACGTGAATCGGGCTCTATTGAGCAAGATGCGGATATGGTTCTGTTCTTGTACAGACCTGAATACTATGGCATTACCGAAGATGAACAGGGCAGATCTATGGCTGGAGTAGGTGAAGTAATCATTGCCAAGCACCGTAATGGCGAAACTGGCATTGTTCCGCTACGTTTCATCGGTAAATATGTTAAGTTTGCTGATTTAGATGATGGTTTTATGCCGCAAAACAGTTTCTCTGAAAGCAACAGCTTGATACCTTCTGATAATTTTGACCGACCTCAAGGTAATATCATCATCAGGCCATCAAGTATGAATGACATGCATGATGATGAACCACCTCCATTTTAATAGAATTATAAAGACTCTGCTTTTTTAGGTTTTTGCTCACCAAATATCCACCAAGCTTTTCTTGGTTCTTTGATTTTTTCAGGAGCGCTGTGTTTGTATTTCTTGATATGAGATACTACTTCTTCAATGTCATCGGTAAATAACAGCAAGTCCATGTCTGCCAAACTTATAGTCTTTTCTTCAATCATCCTTTGCACATGTTCGTAAATGTGCTGATGAAACTCTACGCCCATAATGATAACCGGAAACTTTTCTACTTTACCCGTCTGTATCAAAGTAAGGGTTTCAAAAAATTCATCTAATGTACCAAATCCACCTGGCATCACTACAAAAGCATAAGAGTACTTGCGTAAGAGCTCTTTTCTTACAAAGAAATAATCTATGGTTACAGATTTATCTAAATAAGGATTTTCATGTTGCTCATGTGGCAATACAACATTACATCCTAAAGATAAGCCATTCGCTTCTTTAGCTCCCCTATTGGCCGCTTCCATTACTCCAGGACCTCCTCCTGTCATAATCGCGAAACCCTGCTTTGCTATTTCTGAAGATACTCTTCTAGCCATTTCATAATATGGATGTCCCTCTTTAAAACGTGCGGATCCAAATACAGTTACACAAGGTCCAACAAAATGCAGGGTTCTAAAACCTTTATAGAATTGGTACAATACACCAAACACATATTTAACCTCTTTTATACGGGCACGTGCTCCCTTTAAGAAACTAGCTTCTTCTCTTAAAAATTTATTCATAACTAAATCAAATACCCCATAATTATACCTACCAATACTAAAATAGTAGGGTTAATCTTGGTAAAGTTTAACAACATAAAAGAACATAACATTATCGCAATAAAAAGTAGATTGGTTCTCATAGGAATGGCCAACATGATAAAAGCAGCTGCAATAAAACCTACTGTAACCGCATTTACTCCCGACAATGAATATTTAATACTGGCTATCTTTTTA
>DDEP01000125.1:10323-14221 GCA_002336465.1 Pedobacter sp. UBA1951 | reverse complement strand
TAGAAATTCCTGCTGCTTTGGCAATATTTTCCTGCATCTGAGGTATATGTGGATTAATTTTAGGTGCCTCTATGCAAAGCATGGCATCTATATTTCCAATTTCGTAATGCTTTTCTTTTAAGAGCTTAACTACTTCTTCAAGTAAAATTAAGCTGCTTATTCCTCTCCATCTCTCATCTGTATTTTTAAAATGGAAACCAATATCTCTAAGATTGGCAGCACCTAAAAGAGCGTCACAAATGGCATGTAAAAGTACATCTGCATCAGAATGTCCAAAAGCGCCTTTATTATGTTCTAAATTTACACCTCCTACTACGAACGGATGATTTTCTTTTAATTGGTGAACATCAAAACCAAAACCTACTTTGATTTTCATTTTTTTGTTTCTGCTGCTTGGTCGAAATTAAATATAAGTGTAAAACGTAATGTATTTGCTAAAGGATTTTTCTGAGGGCTTCCCACCAGATAAGCAAAATCTAGATTAAAAACATTGTACTTTAGACCTGCTCCTAAGGTAAGGTATCTTCTATCGCCTTTTTGCGGCGACTCGTAAAAATATCCGCCTCTTATTGCAAATTGCTGGTTATACCAGTATTCAACTCCTGTAGAAATACTGACCTCTTTCAGCTCTTCGCTAAAACCTCCGGGAGCATCTGTAAATGACTGAAATATACCCGCAGGTACAGATACATTCGGGTCTTTACCTGCTATGATATTGCCATTGGTATCTCTTATAGGCTGCGTAGGTACCATCAATTTATTGAAATCCAAACCAATGGTAATTTGGTTGTAATCATCTAATATAAAAGTAGAAGCTCCGCCAAGCTTAAAGTTGGCAGGCAGAAAAGGTTTATCTGCTGCATCTGAATAATTTACTTTAGTACCTATATTAGAAAGATTAATACCTGCAGAAAGGATGGCATCTTTGCCAAACATGATAGTTGGTTTTTTAAAGAAACCCGATACATCTACCGCAAATGCAGTTCCGGGTTTTTGCTGTCCGCCAGTAATCTGACCCGAAGTTAAATTAGAATAGATGAATCTCGCAGTAGTTCCTAATGAGAACTCTTCTCCAAATTTTCTGGCAAAAGTTCCATCAATAGCAAATTCGTTGGGGTTAAACATTCCCTGCTCATTTCTGTTCTCATCAACTAAAGGAATATTGCCTAAAGAAAAGTACCTTAATGATGCACCTATAGTGGTACGCTCATCGGTACGATAATATCCGCTCAAATAAGCTAAATTAATATCTGGAACAAGACTTTTTAACCATGGGCTATATGACAAGGAAACACCATAAGGTTTTTCCAAGAACGCCAACTTAGATGGGTTAATGCTCATTGCATTTGCATCGGGCAAAACAGCAACTCCGTTTTCTCCCATAGCTCCGGCTCTCGCATCGGGTGTAATTAATAAGAATGGAACACCTGTCATTACGTTATTAGCTCGACTTCCATCTGTATTTTGAGCTTTTGCTTTTGTAAGCGCAATGCAACTTAGGAAGATTGAGAAGAGCAGAGTCCAGCCATTTTTTAAATTCATGGTACGTGAGTGTTAAATCTTAAAGCAAGATTAGTTTTTAACGTAATTTTTTCAAAGTTAACAGTTTAACATTTTATTGCAACACAACTATAACGAAAAGGGAAACACAATCATATATCGTCATTGAAATATATATTACACGAACATTGCTGAGTAAAAAATTCTACAAACCAAGATTGGTTTAAACCCCAATTAAAATACCGTTCAACAGCTTGGAAACGCCTTGCTTATTTAAGGCAAAACTGCCTTTGAATGAGCAAAAAACCATCCTAACATCCTAAATTAAAATATTTAAGAAAAAACTTTTTTGTCTCTGTTTCTTTTTTGTGTAATTTTAACTTCGAAAGCCAATTTGTAGAAATTTATGAACAAACTATACTTATACACATTATCTGCATTTCTTAGTGTAGGGCTGCTTGCTTCGTGTGGTTCGGGGAAAAAGGGCGGCAATGTGTCGAGCAAAACTGGTTACGCATATAACAAGCGTGAGAATGGCGGTTTTGAAGTTAACAAAAAGTATAAACGCGGGCCAGGTCCTGGTTTAGTGGAAATTGAAGGTGGTGAATTTATCATGGGAGGAAGTGCGATTGATGTACCTAGTCAGGATATAGGCGACTATAACTACAAAAGACAGGTTACCGTAAGTTCTTTCTATATGGATGAAACTGAGGTTTCGAACACTGACTGGCTTGAATATTTACACTGGATCAAAACAAATTTCCCTCAGGATAAAGAATATTATTATACTGCTTTACCAGATACATTAGTTTGGAGAAGGCCTTTATCATACAATGAACCTTATGTTAATAATTATTTAAGGCACCCTGCCTATCAGGATTATCCTGTTGTTGGAATAAATTGGGAGCAAGCTAATGATTATTGTGACTGGAGAACCGACAGGGTAAACGAATTATTGCTGAGAGAAAAAGGTTACATGACAACGTTTAAGGATTTGAATAAACCGGGGGCAGCTAATGCAGCTCCAAAAACTAACGGAGAACCTTTTAATACTGAAATATACCTAAACGGTCAAATCAAAGATGTGGGCAAAAAAGCACCTCAAGACTTGAATAAACCAGGTAAAGGTAACCGCAGACCTGTACGTCTTGAAGATGGGGTAATTTTGCAACCTTATCGTTTACCTACAGAAGCCGAATGGGAATATGCTGCATTGGGCTTAATCGGCAATACCAAGTATTCGAACATCAACCAGAAAAAAATATATCCTTGGAATGGAATGGGGATTATCTCTCCTAAGAAACAGACCCGTGGTATGATTTTGGCCAACTTTAAAAGAGGTAAAGGAGATTATATGGGTGTTGGCGGTTCATTAAATGATAAAGGTAGTTTAACCATGCCTGTAAGAAGCTTCACTCCTAATGATTTTGGCCTATACAATATGGCTGGAAACGTAAATGAGTGGGTAGCCGATGTTTACCGTTCTAAAACATTCCAAGCAACAGAGGGCTTAAATCCTTACAGGGGTAATGAATATCAAAACAAGGAAAGAGATGCAAATACCGGTACATTAGCGAAAGACAAACACGGTATGCCTGTAATGAAACCTGCTATTTCTGGAGTTAAACAAACTTGGTCGCAACTTCTGCAAGATAGCGTTCCTGGAGGAGCTTACAATCCTGATCAACGTGGTTACAGAGATCCAGAGATTAAATTGAATAATGGCGAGGTATTAACGCTGATCAATGATAAATCAAGAGTTTACAAAGGTGGCTCATGGGATGATCAGGCAATTTGGTTAAATCCTGCTTCAAGAAGATATTTACAGCAAACAGAATCTACTGCCGACATTGGTTTCCGTTGCGCAATGACCATGCTAGGAGCATCGGAGGTAAAACCTGCAGGTAAACCTCAATTTAAGGTTGCCCCGGCCAAACCATTTAAATCTAAATAATATTAATATTCATGAGCGTTTCGCTCAAAATAAAGCCCTATAAGTGATTGCTTATGGGGCTTTTTGTTTTTAAATCATGATACAATAATTTTAAATTTGGTTATGGCCAGCTTATCGGTTTATGGCCTTTACAATACGGACATTTCTTCCCTCTAGCTATCAATATGCTTGTTCAGCCTTTATCCTTTTACTCCTTAAATAGCTCAATGCCAAACGTCCTGTATATTTTCATATGGGTAATTTTACCACTTACGGGCATTCGACGGTGATAGATGGTTATCATGAAGAAGGTAAGACATTCTATGTACACATCAATTATGGAGCAGGAGGATTTAGAACAGGTGGTATGACCTGTTTAAGCCTATTGATGTTTGGGATGATTTAAAACTCAGGGTTTTCGTTACCGTAAAACCCTTGTAAAAGGTTCCTAACCAAAAAGAGGGT
>DDEP01000125.1:0-10305 GCA_002336465.1 Pedobacter sp. UBA1951 | reverse complement strand
TTATCGCCTTGCTTAACTTCTATCTTTTTTATCGTTCCGTCTGTTGGCGATTTAATCATATTCTCCATTTTCATGGCTTCGAGCACAAGAAGGCTATCTCCCTTTTTAACTTCTTCTCCTGCCTGTACCAATATGTTCAGCACCAGCCCCGGCATTGGCGCTTTAATTTGAGAAACTTTATTTGAGGTCATATTTTCTAGACCTAATTGCTTTAACAACTGATCATACTGGTCTTTAACCGTAACCTGATAAATATTATTGTTAACTTTTATCGTAGCCTCTTTCTCATCCTTGTTTAATGCAATAACCTCTACAGTATATGATTTGCCATTATGAAGAATATGGGTTACATGATTGTTTACCTTTACCTGATCTATATCAATAACTTGATCCTCTACCCTAATCTCTTTATTATTTATTGAAATATCGTAATTAAAATTACCATTTACTTTTACTTGGTTCATATCAATTGGTTAATGCGTATTGAATTAAGTTGGCGCCCATTTTTAAGGCTTTTAAACGAGTTTCTTGAGTATCTGAAGGATAAGTACCAAAGTCTTCCCAACCGTTGCCTAAATCGCACTCATAAGTATAATAACAAACCATCCTGCCTTTATAAATCAGTGCAAAGCCTTGAGGCCTTTTATTATCGTGTTCGTGAATCTTTGGTAATCCGCCCGGAAACTTAAATTTTTGATTATATATTTTATGATTTGGCGGCAACTCTACAAAATCCAATTCGGGAAATACCTTTTTCATCTGAGGTCTTATAAACTTATCAAGGCCGTAATTATCGTCTATATGCAGAAAACCGCCACCGATTAGATATTTGCGCAAATTTAATGCTTCAGCATCGCTAAAAACCACGTTGCCATGTCCGGTCATATAGATGAATGAATAATTATATAATTCTTCACTTCCCACATCTACCACATCTTCGGCAGCATAAAAATTTGTAGATAGGTTCTTATTACAAAATTCAATTAGGTTGGGAAGTGCCGTACGATTGGCGTACCAATCTCCGCCACCATTATATTTAAGCTTGGCCATTTTATAAGATGGAGTTACAAAACCCATCAAAGAGAAAATCAACAGGACAGAGAACAAGCAGCCCCACCATTTAGGCTTTATACTTCTGTAAAGATAGCCTAGAGTAGTAATCTTAATACTGCCAACCTTAAATTGATTCATCTATTGATATAGTTTAGCTCAAAACACGCGGCCAGTCCTGCTGTTTCAGTTCTGAGGCGTGTGTTGCCTAAAGTTACCGGTTTATAACCATTTTGCAAAGCTGCAGTTATTTCGGCAGGAGAAAAATCGCCTTCTGGACCAATTAATATTAAATATGATTGCCGGCTCTTAACCAGGGTATGGATATATTGCTTATCATCTTCATCCAAACAATGAGCAATCAGTTTATTTTCGGCTTTTGCTTTCTGTAAAAACTCCTGCAAGCTTATGGCTTCATTTAACTTTGGATGATAAGCTTTAATAGATTGCTTAACAGCAGATGTGATTACTTTTTCTAAACGATCCGCCTTAATTATTTTTCGCTCTGATCTTTCACAAATGATAGGTGTAATTTCATCTATGCCTATTTCGGTTGCTTTTTCGAGGAACCATTCAAACCTATCGATATTTTTAGTAGGCGCTATGGCAATATGAACATGAAAATCTCTCTTGCCATAATCTTTTATATGGTTAATGATTTTCAGATCTACGTTACGCTTATTTACTGCTGTAATTTCTGCTTCATATAAGCCCCCTATTCCATCAATCAAATGCACGATATCACCTACGCCGAGCCTTAAAACTTTACTACAGTGTTTACTTTCTTCTTCGCTTAAAGTATAAGTATTGCTTGTTAAATCGGGCGTGTAAAATAAATGCATAAATCTAAATTTAATGCAGATTTACCATTTCTTGTTTATCTATGATTACTTCTAGCTTTACGGTTTCGATGTTATGCTCAGTTTTCTTAAGCACAGTAAAATTGTAGCCATAACATGCTGCTCGCTCTCCCACTTCAGGGATTTTTCCAAAAGCATGAGAAACCAGACCACCAACAGTATCAAAATCTTCATCTTCCGGAAGATCATGCGGTAAATGCTCATTTACATCGTATACCGTAGCATAGGCATTTACAATGAATTCTGTATCAGATATTTTTTCAACGATAGGTTTTTCCTCATCATATTCGTCCTGAATTTCACCTACTAACTCTTCAACAATGTCTTCTAAGGTTACCATTCCGGCAGTACCTCCAAACTCATCTAAAACAATTGCAATTTGAATACGCTTTAGTTGAAGTTCACTTAACAGGTCGTTAATTTTTTTGGTTTCAGGTATGAAATAAGCCTTTCTGATAATATCTCTCAACACCCATTCTTTATTATCGGCAAGTAAAGGCAAAATATCTTTTGCGTGAATTATACCCACTATTTTGTCCATTGTATCCACGTACACAGGTAAGCGAGAGTATCCCTCTTTCACTATCATTTCCACAACCTCTTTATTTCCCGAATCGATATTTATCCCTGCAATTTTTGTACGAGGAACCATAATGCTCCTAACCACACGCTCATTAAAATCAAAAACGTTTTTAATCATTTCATGCTCATTCGTATCTAAAGCACCACTTTCTTTACCTTGCTCTAACAGATAGTGTAGTTCTTCTGTACTATGAGATGATTCGTGTCCCCCGGCAACAATGCCAAAAGGTTTAAGTATTAAAGTTGCAAAACCGTTTAACAGCCAAATTATAGGTCTGCCTATAATATAAAATGCATGCAAAGGAAAAGCAACAAATAAAGTAGTAGCTACCGGCCTTTGTATAGCCAAGCTTTTGGGTGCCAATTCTCCAAATACAATATGCATTATGGTAATGATTGAAAAGGCTATTACGGTAGAAATAGATGTAATCAAGCTCTCACTAAATCCAACATTGAGCAAAGCATCGTGTATAATTTCGTGCATTACTCTCTCTCCTACCCAACCTAAGCCCAGAGAGGCTAAGGTAATACCTAACTGAGTAGCGGCTAAATAGCCGTCAAGATGGTTAACAATATGTTTAGCCATCTTGCCAACGCCACTTCCCGACTTTGCTTTTATTTCAATTTGCGAACCTCTAACTTTAACAATAGAGAATTCGGCGGCTACAAAAAAACCGTTCAAAAGCACTAAAAACAAAGTCAAGAATATATCCCAGCCCATTATTAAGCGTTATTTCTAAAAGTTTTATTATAAAGCTCTATACTTTCCTGTATCACTTTATGTGCATAGCGCACGCCTAGTAGATGTTCTATAGTAACCTGTTTATTTTCTAAAGCCTTGTAATCCTGAAAGAACTTAACGATTTCTTTCATGGTATGTGGAGGTAGATCAGGCAAATCATTGATATAATTTAATGATGGATCATTTTTAGCTACCGCAATAATTTTATCATCTTGCTCACCATTATCAACCATATGCATTACACCGATAACTTTAGCCTCAATAATGGTCATAGGAAATACATCTACAGAACACAAAACTAAGATATCTAACGGATCGTTATCATCACAAAAAGTTTGTGGAATAAAGCCATAGTTTGCCGGATACATTACAGAAGAAAAAAGTACCCTATCTAATTTTATGAGGCTTGAATTTTTATCGATCTCGTATTTTGCTTTTGACCCTTTTGGAATTTCGATGATTGCGTTAACTACTTCGGGTAATTCTTCTCCCGGAGATACACTGTGCCACGGATGGTGCTCGTCTTTACTCATTTTTATTCTTAAACTCTAAATCTTAGTTATTATTATCGTTTTTTGACAACTTTTCTTTTACAAAGGTAATAAGTAATGGGATAGTTGTAATTAAAATAAATCCAATTATGATATAAATTAGATATTCTTCTATTTGCTTAGCAAAACTTTTGCCTAAAAAATACCCTAGTAGGGTCAGTGAAAAAATCCACAAAATTGCACCTGAAATATTGTAGAACGCAAATTTCTTAAATTCCAATCGCACTATACCTGCTATGATAGGAGCAAAAGTTCTAACAATAGGTACAAAACGCCCCATAATAAGGGCGAATGCTCCTTGTTTTTGATAATAGCTCTCTGCAGATTTCAGGTATCTTTTCTTAAAGAAAAAGGTATCTTTTCGGGTATATAAAACAGGGCCCGTTTTCTTACCAAACCAATAACCGGTAAAATTACCTAGTATAGCAGCAGCACATAGGCTAAAAACAAGTGTATAAATGCTTACATCTAGTTTACCTGTAGCCACAAACATACCTGCTAAGAAAAGAAGGTAATCGCCAGGAAGAAAAAATCCGAAGAATAGACCTGTTTCTGCAAAAATTACAAATACAACTAAATAAAACCCACCTTCTTTAAGAAGCTTCTCAGGATCTATCAAATGATGTAATGAATTTAAAAATTCTTGCATATTGAAATATTTGTAAAACTACAAATAATTCTGTATATCATTATTATCCTATATGATGTTTAAAATAATATTAGGATAGATACCGATTAATAATATACCTATAACAGATAATGCAAAAACCAATTTATATTGCATTGGCGTTTCAAGAGTTGTATCGTGTCCTTCTTTGAAATACATAGCAACAATCACTTTAAAATAGTAGTAAAAGCCTATTAATGCATTTAATACGGCAATTACCAATAAAAGCAGATGATATCCTTGCATAACATTTAGGAACATCAAATATTTTCCTATAAAACCCGCAGTTAAAGGAATTCCTGCCATTGATAGCATTGCAACAGTTAACGCAAATGCAATAAGTGGGTTTTTCTTTGCTAAACCATTGAAACCATCTATATCATCGCTACCGGTTTTCTGCTTTACCAATATCAATACGGCAAAAGCAATTACACTCGCCAACGTATAGGCAGAAGCATAAACAAATATATTATTAGCAGAAGCCGCGCTAATGATAATCAGCGAGAACAATAAATAGCCAGCATGCGAAATACTTGAATATGCCAGCATGCGTTTAAAGCTTTTCTGATACAATGCAGTGATATTTCCAACGCATAACGTTACAATTACAATAACACCTAAGGCTGGGGTCCAAAAATCATGTAAAGGCTCAAATGCTCCGGCAAAGAGTCTTAAGAATGCTGCAAATCCTGCTGTTTTAACAACTGTTGACATGAAAGTTGTGATCAGTGTTGGCGCACCTTCATACACATCTGGAGTCCAAAAGTGAAAAGGAGCTGCACCCACTTTAAAACATAAACCTACCATGATCAATATAATACCAGGATAGAATAATGGCGATACAGTTGTGATGCTGTTAACCAGTTTATTTTGGATAACATCAATATCAAAAGAACCAGTAGCTCCATAAATAAGCGTAATACCAAACAATAAGAAACCTGTTGAGAAAGCACCCATTAGGAAATATTTTAAAGAGGCTTCATTTGATGCAAAGTTGAGCTTCCTAATACCTGCAAGAATATACAAGTTTACAGACATGATCTCTATCCCTATAAACAACATTGATAGGTTTTTATAAGATACCATCATGATGATACCAGACAATGCAAACAAAATCAAAGTAAAGTATTCTGCTATGTTCTTACTGTTGCTGGCAAAGTAATTCTGTGTTAATAGGAATACCAATAAAGTGCCGATTATAGAAATACCCGAAAAAGCTAGTGCAAAGTTATCTACATGCAACATTCCGTAATAAGTTACAGGGTTGTTCCAACTGCACACGATAAATCCGAAGGCAACCAATAATCCCAGGAGTGTTAAAGGCAATAATGCTTTTTTAGCTTTAAACAAACCTGCATAAAGTACTACTAAAGCCGTTACGGCGATGGTTATAATTATATTCATCTGCTAATTTACCCCTGTTAGTTTTTGATTTACTTGTTCTAATAAATGTTGTACTGATGCTTCTGAAAGATGCAATAATGGTTTTGGATACACACCTATAATGATAATCAGAGCACATATAGTATATAATACAATTTTTTCTGAGCCTTTAATATCCGTAAAGCCAGCGGTAAGTGCATTGGTTTCGCCAAGCATAATATTCTGATATGTCCTGAACATATATACGGCTCCAAAAATAATGGTTAAACCAGCAACTGCGCCAAGCCAAGCATTATAGTTATATACGCTAAGCAGTAATAAAAACTCACCAATAAATCCATTGGTACCCGGTAAGGCTACGGCTCCCAATACAATAATCAAGAACACAATAGCTAACTGAGGAGCTACTTTTGCTAGACCTCCTAATTCTTCTATTCTATTGGTTTTTAATCTTGAATATATAATATCCAATACAAAGAACAGCCCTATAACGTTTATACCATGACTTAGCATTTGCATTAAAACTCCTTGCAAACTTTGAGCAGTAAATGCAAATACACCTGCAGCAATTAAGCCTACGTGTGCAACAGATGAATAAGCGATTAAACGCTTGGCATCTTTTTGTTTAAAGGCAATAATAGAAGCATAAACAACGCCTATTACTGTTAATACCATAACCAAAGAAAGCCACGTGTCTGTTCCCTGTGGTACTACGGGTATAAGCCATCTTACAGCTCCATAAACCCCCATCTTTAACATGATACCTGCCAATAACATGGTACCTGCAGCAGGTGCTGTGGTATAAGTATCTGGCTGCCATGTATGGAAAGGGAAAATAGGCATCTTAATTGCAAAAGCTAAAAAGAAAGCCCAGAATATCCACGATTGTTGAGTGGTGTCTAAGCTAAGTGCATAAAAAGCATTGATATCAAAATTATGCATAGGGTTTTGCAAATACAGGTAGATAATACCTAAAAGCATAAACAAAGACCCGGCAATGGTGTACACAAAAAACTTCATGTTTACTTTGATACGGTCTTTACCTCCCCACATTGCACAGATAAAGTATATCGGGATTAAAGCAGCTTCCCACCCTATATAGAATAAAAAGGCATCAAACGCTGTAAACACTACGATTAACCCACTCTGCATAAATAATATTAAGCCATAAAAAGCATTTGAATTTTCATAATCGTGCTTATAGCTCGCTAAAATGATCAGCGGAGTTAGAATATTGGTTAAGATTACGGTGATTAAACTAATCCCGTCTATCCCAACATTAAAATGAATACCTAATTGCGATATCCAACTTACATTGGTCACAAACTGACGGCTGGCATCAGGGGTGAACTGACAAACAATAACACCCGTAACAACAAGTGATATAATTGAAGATATTAATGCAGTAGTTTTTGCGCCATTACCCTTGATAAAAGAAGTAATAATTGCGCCAACTAATGGTAAAAATATAAGTAGTAAAAGTTCCATTTATATTTATTGAGCCTTTTTTACGATAATGATAAATATGTATATAACAGTAGGGCAATGACACCTACTACCATCAGCAGAATATAGTACCCTACGTTTCCTGATTGTAGTAACCTCAAGCCTTTACTTCCTTCATTTGCAGACCAGCCTAAGCTGTTCACAATTCCATCTATAATTTTTGTATCAACCACCTTATAGAAAAACTTAGATAAAGCATCTAAAGGTTTTCTGATAATGGCATCATAAATCTCATCTAAATAGAATTTATGATAAGAAAGTTTTTCAAGGAAAGACCGTGGAGCTTCATCTGCAACCGGTACAGCAGCATTTTTAACATATCTGTTGTATGCAAATAACAATGCAATAATAGCCGCCGCAACAGAAACACCCATTAAAATAAATTCTGTACTATGATCTAAGTTCAATTCGTTATGGCTAACATTTGCTCCCGATAACCAACTAGCTAACCAAGCATTACCACCAAATATATGCGGCATGTTAATCAATCCACCTAAGATTGACAGAATAGCTAGAATGATTAAAGGCATAGTCATTGCCTTTGGCGATTCGTGGATGTGACTTTCTTCATGATGTGTGCCTCTATACTTACCGTAGAAAGTTAGGAACATCATTCTGAACATATAAAAAGATGTTAAGAAAGCTGTAAATACACCCATGATCCATAATATTTGATTCTGTTGGAATGCGTAAGCTAAAATTTCGTCTTTTGAGAAAAATCCTGAGAATGGTGGTAATCCTGCAATAGCAATTGTACCAATCATCATAGTGGCAAAAGTAGTTTTTAATTTGCCTTTTAAACCTCCCATATGACGCATATCTTGCTCATGATGCATAGCATGTATTACAGAACCAGCTCCTAAAAATAAAAGTGCTTTAAAAAAAGCATGTGTAAGCACGTGGAAGAATGACCCTGTATAAGCACCCACGCCCAAACCTAAGAACATATAGCCTAATTGCGATACGGTTGAGTAGGCTAACACCTTTTTAATATCTGTTTGCGTTAAAGCGATTAATGCAGCTATTAATGCAGTTGCCATTCCAATAATAGCAATCACATTTTGTGTAACCGGGGCCAAATCAAACAATACGCTTGATCTTGCAATCATATAGATACCCGCTGTTACCATCGTAGCCGCATGGATCAACGCCGAAACTGGCGTAGGACCAGCCATCGCATCGGGCAACCAAGTAAATAAAGGCAACTGAGCCGATTTACCACAGGCACCTATAAATAATAATAATGTAATAACGATCAGTGTACCATTACCCGGCAACATTTTAGCAGCTAAAGGAAAAACTTTGGCGAATTCTATACTACCAAAAAAGCCAAACATTAAAAATACACCTAATAAAAATCCTAAATCGCCAATGCGGTTTATTACAAAGGCTTTCTTTGCTGCGCTAGCATAACTACGGTTCGTGTACCAAAATCCAATCAGTAAATACGAACACAAACCTACACCTTCCCAACCTATAAACATTACAATGTAATTCGATCCCAATACAAGGATTAACATGAAAAAGATAAACAAGTTAAGGTAGCTGAAAAACTTACCAAAACCTGCATCCTCATGCATATAAGCTGTAGAATAAATATGTATTAAAAATCCGATCCCGGTTATGATTAGGAGCATTACCGAGCTTAACGGATCATACAGGAAAGAAAGCGGAATGTGTAAATTACCCACGCTTATCCAGTCAAAAAGCGTTACGGTAACCTGTTTATCTGCCAGTGCACCTAATTGAAAAAACAAGTATAAGCTGAGTATAAACGAAGCAAAAATTACCCCGCTTCCAATAAAGCCAACAGCACCTTTACTTAATTTATTTCTTCCTAAACCGTTTATGACAAAACCTAAAAGCGGAAGCAGCGGAACTAACCAAAGTAAACTTTCAATCATCTTACTATAATAAAATTACCACTTAAGGCGGTTTAACACATTAATATCTATTGACTGCGTATTTCTGTACACCATTACGATGATACTTAACCCTATTGCTACTTCTGCAGCAGCCAAGGCCATGATAAAGAATACAAAAACCTGCCCTGAAGGATCATTATGATGCACTGAGAATGCTGCTAACAACAGGTTCACCGCATTTAACATTAACTCTACAGACATGAAGATAACTATGGCATTTCTACGTATCAGAACGCCTACTACGCCAATCGTAAAAATGGCTGCACAAAACCATATATAATGATTTAGTGGCACTGTTTGCATGGTTTCAACTACGTTACCCATTATCTTTTTCTTCTTTTTTTGTTAACAATACAGCCCCAACCATTGCGCTCAACAACAAGATAGATGAAAGCTCAAAAGGCAACATAAAAGGCCCGAAAAGCTCTTTACCTAAATTCTCTACTAAACCAATATTAGGGTTACTTAATGTTAAAGGATTATTAATTGATACTGCTTTTAATGATCCGGCCAAGGTAATTAATAAACAACCTCCGGCAACCACACCTATTACTTTAATCAGTGCGGTTTTATTGGGTTCATTTTCTTTATTGAGATTGAGTAGCATAAGTACAAATAGAAAGAGTACCATGATAGCTCCCATGTATACAATAAAATTAACTACGGCCAAAAATTGTGCATTAAGTAGAATATAGTGCACAGTAAACGTAAAGAACGTTAAAATTAAGTATAGCACACTATGAATAGGATTTTTTGCAAAAATTACCATCAAAGCAAAGAATATACTTAATGTTGCTACGAAATAGAATACTGATGTACCCATTAATTTTTATTTAGTTTTGTTTCAATTTTACCGTCATTGCGAGGCACGAAGCAATCTTATTTGTTTTACGCTATCATTGTTAGGATTGCTTCGTTCCTTGCAATGACGGTGACAGGGGGCAATGACGGAGACAAGGTGAGATTGCTTCGTTCCTCGCAATGACGGTGACAGGGGGCAATGACGGAGACAAGGTGAGATTGCTTCGTTCCTCGCAAT
>DDEP01000001.1 GCA_002336465.1 Pedobacter sp. UBA1951 | reverse complement strand
GCTATCGGTTCATTAATTGGTTCACCACTTAGAACTAACACTATGGTATCAGCATTGGCTTCTATCTCAATTAGTTCTCCTTCATTTTCAAAATAAACAAATTGGTTAACCTCGGCTTTTTTATTATGATTAACCGTAATGCTTCCTTCTATTACAAGTAAAGCTGTATGATAGCTGGCAGGTAGCGTAAAATCTATCTTACTGTTGTTTTTAAGATGTAGATTGTACATCTCGATCGGACTAAAGGTGTCGGCACTTCCTTTTATGCCTTTAAAATTTCCGGCAATTACCTCTGCATAACTACCATTATCGGCAAAATCATACCTTGCAATTTTATCTTTTTGTAAGGCTTGGTATTTGGGTTTGCTCATTTTAAATTTAGCAGGAAGATTTACCCAGAGTTGTACCATTTGAAAAGGGCCACCTGTTTTTGTGAAATTTTCTTCATGGTATTCTTTGTGCAATATTCCGCTGGCGGCAGTCATCCATTGTATATCTCCCGGAAATATAGTTCCGCTGTTACCAGCACTATCGTGATGTGAAACAGCTCCTTGATATGCAATGGTAACGGTTTCAAAACCTCGGTGAGGGTGTACACCAACACCCCGGGGCGTATTTCTGGGAGAGAAATCAATTTTGGCATTGTAATCAAGCAAAAAGAATGGATCCATCTTAATTTTATATCCTCCCGGGAAAAAATTGTGAACTCTAAATCCATCGCCTACCATATGAGGAGCAGGTGGGTTTAAAATACCTGCAACCTGTTTTACATTTGCTTGCATGATTGTTTTCTCCTTATTTAAATTTTAATATGATTAGGCTTGTTTTACAAATTGTAACTCGCCTAATATCTTTACTTCGTCGCTAACCATTACACCACCTGTTTCAAGAGCGGCATTCCAAGTTAACCCAAAGTCTCCACGGTTGATTTTTCCGTTTATGGTAAAGCCGGCTTTGGTATTACCCCAAGGATCTGTATTTACGCCACCTAATTCAGCTTTTAGTGTTACTTCTTTGGTTATGCCTTTGATGGTTAAATTTCCGGTTACTACAAAATCATCACCGTCTTTTGTTACATTATTTGATTTAAACGTCATTTCAGGATATTTCTCGGCATCAAAGAAGTCTCCGCTTCTCAAATGGTTATCACGATCCTGATTGCGGGTATCTATGCTCGACATATCCGCTTTAAAGTTTACTTGTATGTTTTCAAAGTTTTCATCATCTGAAGTTAATTCAGCAGAAAAAGATTTGAAGTCACCAGTTACGGTAGAAATCATTAAGTGCTTTACTTTAAACTGTAACTCACTGTGAGATGGGTCTAAAGACCATTTTACTGTTGCCATGATTTTATGTTTTTAAATTCTTGTTTAAATTTTATAACACAAAATTACAGTAGCGGTTTTAGTTGGTAATTGATTTATGTTAAGAAATGGTAGGGTTAGGCTTTTTTGAAATGTTTATGTGCCAAATCTTTACGTACACGACTTAAAGACTCCGGGGTAACACCTAAATAAGAGGCAATCATCCATTGGGGTACGCGTAAGGTAAGATTTGGGTAAAGTTTAATAAAGTCTAAATACCTCTCTTCGGCGGTTGCACCTAAGAGCATATTTATTCTTTTCTGCATAAAACGTATGGAGTTGTGTAGCATTAAAATATTAAGCTCTAAAATTTGAGGGACAATATGTTTAATGGCACTGAAAAAATCTTTAGGAACGATCACCACTTCGGTTTGTTCAATGGCATCAATAAATAATTGTGAAGGCTCATTGAAAATAGAACTATCGCGATCAGAGATTACCCAGTTTTCGGGCGCAAATTGTATAATGTGTTCTTTACCTTTCTCATCTATGGTAAAGCTGCGCAATAAGCCACTGTTTATAAAATAATTGTCTGAGCGTAAATCGCCAGGGCTTAAAATGACCTGTCCCTTTTTAAAAACTTTGGTGTGTAAGCACGAAGTAGCTTCTACAGCTTGCTCATCAGTAAGCTGTAAGCGTGATTTTAGATATAATTGAAAATGCTCAAGCACTTTATTCTTTTGGGGTTATTTTGGAAAAATCTGCACTACATTTACCACAACCCGAAGCGCAAGAGCCTTTTTTAGGCGCTATTGATCTGTAGATGATTCGGCCTACATACCATAGTGCTCCTAAAAAGAGTATAGCTACGATGATAAGTTGTATATCCATTTTACAAAATTAAGATTCCTAAAATGCGGGGGTTCAGATTTATGTAAAATTAAATAAATAAACCGGTTGTTCCACCTACCCAGTCAAAATCTTTATTGTGGCTTACTCCTATCATTTTGCCTTTGCTCAAACGAGCTAGATTTATACAAAGCTGTGGTTCTTCCTTATCTGGCCAAACATACATTAACCTAATTTCTACTTTAACCCCACCATTTGGTGCATCAACAACAGGGCTATAATTGACTTTTCGCTGCAAGATCCAGTTTTCGGGATCTTTAATACCAATAATATCTTGTTGGGTTACATCAATAATTACACCTGAACCTGCAAAACTAAAAAGGGGTTTTAGTACGTAGTGCTCTAAATCTGATGGAAGAATTGAAATTTGGTCAAGAAACTGGGTTTTGGGTACAAATGAGCTTTCTAGAAAAGGCAAAATATATTTGCTTATGCGGTAAAACCAGTTTGGATGTGTTATCCATTTTATATCCACTTCTTCTCTGGGGTCAAACCCTTCTTTAAGCACAGATAAATTGCCTGCTATTTCGTCAAATATTAAACGATTGTATATTCTTTTCAGCTTTATTTCTTTTCCTTCTTCAATATAATAAAGATTTTTACCTCTTTTTTTAATATCAGTAATCGACAGGATTTTAATATCTAATTTTTGTGCTGTAATGTAAAAGTCAATAGCTGTTTTTTGATGTGGGGCATCAATGTCCATTAAAGCTACCTGTAGAGGGTCCTCATCTCCAACAATTACTTTTTTGAGGAGATTGAAATATGAATCGGTTTTAAAACCATCGAAATAAGGGGTTAAGTTAGGGTTGAGCTGATAGTTACTAATGTATTTTTCAGCTAACAAAGTTTGAAAACCAAAAAGAGAAGGGAAGCCTTGCATTTCAATAAGCATAGGTGTCAATTCTCCGCTTTGACTTTGGTGTATTCCAAAATCCATCACAACAAAATGTGGCTGTGTATTCTCATTTGGCACAAACCACTCGGCAGGAATGGCTTTATGGGTAAGGTCCTTAAAATTAGGTTGTTTAATGAAATTTATAATATCATTGCCTGCTGCAATTAATTTTTGCTTTAGGTCATCAGGAATGAACACAGGTGTTTCGGCTACTCTAAAAGGAATTTTTGGGTAGCCCACATTCAAGTCAGATAGAAAGTTTTGGTATTTCTCTTCTGAAAAGTTCTGGTTAAATTCTTGCCTAAGTTCTTTGATCATTACGGTGCATTATAGTAGCCTATAGCCTGATTTAAGAAATTTGGAAGTACTGTGCGATGCGTTAGCGCTATTTTATTAGGATTGTTTAATTGCTCAAGCATCTCATGATAAGCATTTAAGCCACTATTCTTAACGATAACGGCTTTCTTTTCTTCTTGGTAAAAATGTATTTTCATACCAATGGGGTCTGCTTCAGGATGAAATTGAGTTCCCACCATGAAATCTGAAAATCTTATGGCCATGATACAACGTTCTTGTTCAGGACTTTCTTTTTCTTGCTCGATAGCCAGTATGGATGCGCCTTTCTGTTCGAATACATAAGGATCAGGTTGTATAACTTGCCATTTTCTGCTATCAACGGCATATACAGGATCAGATAATCCTTTAAATATGGTTTCCTGTAGGCCTGCATCGGTTAAAAAGGTAGGGAAAATACCGAATAGATTCGAGCCTCTTGGCATTACTTTACCCAGTTTATATTTGCGGCATCCTAGTTGGAATGAATGACAAATCAGAAAAACAAACTTCTTATTCTCTTTTAACTGATTATGCTCATCTAACTGATCTAGCAAGGCAAAAAAGTCTTTTTCCCATTTCATTTTTTCTCCATCGTGTGGGCTGCCGGGCCCACCACTCGAAATATAAATATCATGGTCAAGGGAGGGTATTTCCCCTTTCTTGCGAGCATCATAAACTTCTAAACTAAACTTAACTTTATTGTGTTGCTGATAATGGTCCAAAATTTCGAAAATATTTCGCATGCCCTGGTTAGGGGCTCCGTTATTCATATCTATAATGGCAACTTTAAAGTCAGGTTTAATCATATTCATCTATGCGGTATTGATCAAAGTTTGTGAGGTTATATAATCTACCACGGCAGGGTAGCTTAAGGTTTGTTCATAAACGGCTAATTGCTTATCTGCGCCTGTGCCGGTTTCAAGTATTTTGTGAATGTAATTGATATCGTTACGACTACCTAGGTCATCTACCACATCATCTACAAAATCTAATAATTCTAAGATAAGATTGCGTGTGTTTACCTCCATTTCCTTTCCGAAATCGATGAGGTTGCCATCCAAACCATAACGTGCTGCCCGCCATTTATTCTCGTTAATTAAAGCTCGGGAATAGGTAATGAAGTTTAAATTCTGTAAACGTAATTTATATAATTTAACACATAAAGCTTGTAGAAGAGCAGTAATTGCTATTGATTCATCAACCAACATAGGGCAATCACAAATCCTGAATTCTATGGTTTCATAAAAAGGGTGTACACGTATATCCCACCAAATTTTTTTGGCGTTATCTATGCAATTGGTTTTGATGAGCAGTTTTACATAATTGTCATAATCTTCAATGCTATTAAAAGCATCTGGTATGCCTGTTCTTGGAAACTTATCAAATACCTTAGTTCTAAAAGATTTGTATCCCGTGTTTCGACCTTCCCAGAATGGTGAGTTGGTTGAAAGCGCAAAAACATGTGGGAGAAAATACCGCACCTGATTGGCAATGTGTATGGCTAATTCTCTAGACTGGAAACCTACGTGAACATGCAAGCCAAAGATTAGATTTGACCGAGCTGCCTCTTGTAACTCATTTACAATATTGCTATAACGAGGATGGTCTGTAATCAATTGTTTTTCCCAGTGAGAAAAAGGGTGGGTTCCTGCCGCACCAATCTTAAAACCTTGCTCTCCTGCTAATCCGGCAACAGTTGTACGTAGTTGGACAATCTCCTTACGGGCTTGTTCTGTGTCGCGGCATATACCCGTACCTACCTCAACTACAGCTTGGTGCATTTCGGCTTTTAC
>DDEP01000105.1 GCA_002336465.1 Pedobacter sp. UBA1951 | reverse complement strand
AGTCAATACCAATTATTTTTCCCATATGATTTTTAATATTTTTTACTTTTTATTGATCGTTACACAAGATTAACAAGCAATGTGCCAATTGGGTTTTGGCAGATTTAGCGCTATTTTTACTGAAAAAATAGGTTGATTTTCCTACAAAGAAACTGACAGCATGACAGGAAAGCACATCAATAGTTAGCTTAAAAGGTTTTTAAGGTCTTCAAGAACTGCTATTAAAACATTGGCAAATGTTAATGATGAAATTCCAACAGTTTCTCTAGATAATGATATTCTATGCCAAAAAAAGATTTTGCTTCTTTAATTTTTTGAAGGATGCCTTCTTTGCTTTTCATATCTCTATCTTTTTTCTTAATGCCAATTATCAATACATTTTTAGGTGTATGAGCATCTGATACAAATTCTAGAACTTTGGTTTTATACCCGAAATATTCTAAAATCAAAGTTCTGATACCATCAGTAACCATTTCTGCTTGTCTCTCCAGAAAAATGCCATATTGCGTTAAAAACTGGATATGTTCATCTGGTTTGTGTTTTTCTATCTGTCTTCTGATCTGCTTATGGCAACAAGGAGCCACTACAATTAAGTTTGCATTCGATTTAATTCCTTTATAAATGGCATCATCCGTAGCCGTATCACAAGCATGTAAAGCAATCAATAAGTCTATTTGAGCCTGATCAAAGTCCTGAATACTGCCTTCAGTAAATTTCAAGCCATCAAAAGAAGTTTCAAAAGCAATTTGGTTACATAGGTCAACTAAGTCTTTCCTAAATTCAACTCCTTTCACATCGATAGCATTATTATAATTATGCTTAAGATAATCGTATAATGCAAAAGTCAGATAACCTTTACCCGAGCCCATATCAACAACTTTTTCGATGCTTTTATCAGGTAAATCTTTAGTTAGAGATTGCAAAATATCTATAAAATGGTTAATCTGCTTATACTTATCCTGTGCATTTTTAAAAACATTGCCATCTTTATCTGTAAGCCCCAGAGCGTGTAAATAATTGCTTTTCTCTGCAATCTTCCTCTTTTTTTCTTTATCATGTGATAAGTTGGCGGCAAGATTCTTATCCAAAGCCTTGCTTCTAACTTTAAAAAGATATTTGTTATTATATTCTCCTATAATTTCTTCTTGCGAGGTAAATAAAGTAGCTATTCTAAAACCATTTTGTAGGTAATCGGCTATTAAGCTCACACCTTCATCTAGGTCGTAATTCTTAGCAATATCCTTCGTTTTATAACGATAGGTAAAAGAAAGCTTCTCAGTTTTCTTAATCAGAACAGGTTTAATATAGATATTTTTAAGATTATCTTCTGCGCCCTTGTAATTCCCTAATGAAAGCTTAACAAAGTGCTTATTCATCAAAGCTTGTTCAAGCTGCTGTATGAAGGATATTAAGTTAGGATTATTTATCATATCAATTACAAAGTTGAGAATTCACTTTTTTAAAAGCAAAAGCCCCTTAGTAAAACTAAAGGGCTTTCTTGTATAAGATTTTTTCTACTGATATCTAAAGAATTATTTTGCTTCTTCTTCAGTAGTATCAGCTGCTGGAGCTTCTTCAACAGCAGGAGTCTCTTCAACTTTTGCTTCAGTAGCAGGAGCATCAGCTTTTTTTGCTGAAGACTTACTTCTACCTCTACGTGTAGTTTTCTTCTCTTCTGCCGAAGCATTTTTACCGTAAACTTCGTTGTAATCAACAAGTTCGATTAAAGCCATTTCAGCATTATCACCTAAACGATTGTTTAATTTGATGATACGAGTATAACCACCTGGACGATTTGCTACTTTAGCCGCAATGTCGCGGAATAATTCAGTTACGCTTTCTTTATCTTGTAAATAAGCAAAAACTGTACGACGTGAGTGAGTAGTATCGTTTTTAGATTTTGTAATGATCGGCTCTACATATACACGTAAAGCTTTCGCTTTAGCTAATGTAGTTGTAATTCTTTTGTGTTTAATTAACGAAGAGGCCATGTTTGCTAACATCGCTTTTCTGTGCGATGCAGTTCTGCCTAAATGGTTAACTTTCTTTCCGTGTCTCATTTTTTAATTTTTAAAGTGCATACCGTCTCTTTGAATTTAATCTGAGGGAATTATGCACAGTGAATATTGAATTGTTTTATATTCTAAGCCTCAAGATGCAGTTTCACAACCGTAAACTTGAAGCTTTAAAAATTCCTTTACAGGAATTTAATTTTACTCTTCGTCTAACTTATATTTAGAAAGGTTCATTCCAAACGATAATTGTTTAGATTTTACCAATTCTTGAATTTCAGTTAAAGATTTCTTACCAAAGTTTCTGAATTTTAACATATCAGCAACATCATAAGAAACAAGGTCAGCTAAAGTACGGATATCAGCAGCTTTTAAGCAGTTTAATGCACGTACAGAAAGATCTAAGTCAACTAACTCTGTTTTAAGGATTTTACGCATATGTAAAATTTCCTCGTCAACTTCTTTAGTTTCTTCTTTAGCTTGTGATTCTAACACCAAGTTCTCATCAGAGAACAACATAAAGTGTTGGATCAGAATTTTAGCTGCTTCTTTTAAAGCTTCCTCAGGATGAATAGAACCATCTGTAGAAATGTCTAAGATTAATTTCTCGTAGTCGGTTTTTTGCTCAACACGATAGTTCTCAATCGTATATTTAACATTCTTCATTGGCGTGAAGATTGAATCGATAGCAATCACACCAACTACAGAATCATTAACTTTATTCTCTTCTGCTGGAACATAACCACGTCCTTTATTGATAGTTAATTCTACCTCTAAAGTAACTGATTTTTCCATATTGCAAATCACCAATTCAGGATTTAAAACCTCAAAATTATTTGAGAATTTAGTGATATCTCCGGCCAAAAACTGATCTTGACCATTAATTACGATAAACACTTTTTCTGAGTCACCTGATTCGCCTACTTTCTTAAAACGTACTTGTTTTAAGTTAAGGATAATCTCAGTTAAATCTTCAACTACACCTTTGATTGTAGAAAACTCATGTGAAACGCCTGAAAAACGAATGCTTGTAATAGCAAAACCTTCTAATGAAGAAAGTAAAATTCTTCTTAGGGCATTACCAATTGTTACACCGAAACCGGGCTCTAAAGGACGAAATTCAAATTGACCATCGAAATCGGTTGATTTCTGCATGATTACCTTATCTGGTTTCTGAAATGCTAAAATTGCCATTTATAATGTTTTTAGATCGTTTATTAATGTTGTGTAATTAAAAAAGTTAAAGCCTTTACAGGCTTTAACCAATATGATTACTTAGAGTACAACTCTACTATAAGGTTTTCCTTAATGTTTTCTGGTATCTCATCACGGTTAGGGTAGTTCAAAAATTTACCACTTAACTCGTTAGCATTCCACTCTAACCAAGAGTGTTTGTTGATTGCTTTACCAGCTACTGAGTTTGTAATTGCCTCTAATGATTTAGATTTCTCACGAACTGCAATTACATCTCCAGATTTTAATTGGTATGATGGAATATTAACAACCTCACCATTAACTGTAATGTGCTTGTGACTAACTAACTGACGAGCACCAGAACGGCTAGGAGCAATACCTAATCTGTAAACTGTATTGTCTAAACGTGCTTCCAATAACATTAACAAGTTATCACCTGTGATACCTTGACGAGCTGAAGCTCTTGTAAATAAGTTACGGAATTGTTTTTCTAACACACCATAAGTGTATTTTACTTTTTGTTTTTCCTGTAACTGGATAGCATATTCAGATTGTTTTCCTCTTCTTTTTGAGGCACCGTGTTGGCCTGGAGGATAATTTTTTCTTTCTAATACTTTATCAGGGCCAAAGATAGGCTCTCTGAATTTACGGGCGATTTTGGACTTTGGTCCGGTATATCTTGCCATTTGTTGTTGATTTTAAAGTATCATCCCAACGCATTGGGAGACTCTTAGCTTTAAAAAATAATTGATTAAACTCTTCTCTTTTTAGGAGGACGACATCCGTTGTGAGGAAGTGGAGTAATATCTTTAATAGATGTTACTTCTAATCCCGCAACTTGTAAAGTTCTGATAGCAGATTCACGACCTGAACCAGGACCTTTTACAAATACCTCAACTTTACGTAAACCTAAATCATAAGCTACTTTACCGCAATCTTGGGCAGCTTGTCCAGCAGCATAAGGGGTGTTCTTTTTAGAACCTTTGAAACCCATTTTACCTGCAGAAGACCATGAAATGGTTTGCCCATTGTTATTAGTTAAAGTAACAATGATGTTGTTGAACGTAGCATTAATATGTGCCTGACCAACAGGTTCGATATTAACAATACGTTTTTTTGTAACTTTTTTACTTTTAGCCATTTTGTTTTAACGATGTATGACTTACGAACTTGAACTAACTCAGTAATCCGCTACCGTAAATCTGTAATCTAATGATTATTTAGATGCTTTTTTCTTGTTAGCAACTGTTTTTCTCTTTCCTTTACGTGTACGAGAGTTGTTTTTAGTACGTTGACCACGAGAAGGTAAACCTTTTCTGTGACGTAAACCTCTGTAACATCCGATATCCATTAAACGTTTGATGTTTAACTGTACTTCTGAACGTAAAGCACCTTCAACTTTGATTGTATCGTTGATGATAGTACGGATAGCCGCTAACTCATCATCAGACCAGTCTTGTACTTTTTTATCGAAACTGATACCTGCTTGTGACAATATGTTTTGAGCAGTTGATCTTCCTACACCATAGATGTAAGTTAATCCAATTTCACCTCTTTTGTTTCTTGGTAAATCTATACCTGAAATCCTTGCCATATTTATAAATTGCTTTTAAATGAACGACCGAACGGCGGGCCACCGTTGTGCGGAATTTCGTTCCAATGTTTTTAATTATCCCTGACGTTGCTTGTATTTAGGGTTTTTCTTGTTGATAACGTAAAGTTTTCCTTTACGACGAATAACCTTGCAATCAGCACTACGTTTTTTAATTGATGACCTAACTTTCATTTTATTTGTATCTATAAGTGATTCTTCCCTTCGTTAAATCGTAAGGAGACATCTCTAATTTAACTTTATCACCAGGTAAAATTTTGATGTAGTGCATCCTCATTTTACCCGAAATGTGTGCAATAATCTCATGTCCATTTTCAAGTTCTACCCTAAACATGGCATTAGATAATGCTTCTTTTATTACTCCGTCTTGTTCAATTGAGGCTTGTTTAGCCATATAATCTTGATTTTTACTTAATTAGCTTCTACACAACAAGGCTGCAAAATTAAGTAAAAATTTTTATTTTTTTACTTTTTTTCTTTTAAAACTTCTTCAATCAGAGAAAAAGTTGATAAAACGTCTGCTTTGCCTTTTTTTACTGCCACTGTATGCTCAAAATGAGCCGAAGGGCGGTTATCTTTAGAGGTTACGGTCCATCCATCAGACCAAAATTTAACCGCTGCAGTACCAGCATTGATCATTGGTTCGATAGCAATTACCATTCCTTCTTCCAATTTAATACCACTACCCCTGCGACCATAATTTGGCACTTCTGGTTTTTCGTGAAGTTTTACACCTACGCCATGCCCTACTAATTCTCTTACTACACCAAAACCATGTTGCTCCGCATGATATTGTACAGCAAATCCTATATCTCCAATTCGCATCCCAACTACAGCTTTCTCAATGGCCAATGCCAAGCACTCTTGTGTTATTTTACATAGCTTTTGCTTTTCTTCATCAATTTCTCCAATCGCAAAAGTATATGCAGAATCACCGTAGTAATTATTTTTAATCACACCACAATCAACAGATATCAAATCTCCCTCTTTGATTACATAATCATTTGGGAAACCATGTACTACCTGTTCATTAGGTGAAATGCACAAAGAGTTGGGAAAGCCTCCATAATTTAAGAAAGCTGGCACTGCGCCATGATCTTGTATGAACTCATGTGCCAGCCTATCTAATGATAATGTTGTTATTCCTGGTTTAATCACTTTAGCTACTTCTGCTAAAGTTTTTGAAACCAAAAGCGAACTTTCTCTAATTAATTCAATCTCTTCCTGAGACTTGTAATGGATTTTAGACATTCTTGATTTATAATGCAGCGCCAGTGGTTCCGGTTGCAGCAGGAATTCCTGTGCGGCCAGTTACACGACCTGTTTTCATTAAACCATCATAGTGGCGCATCAATAGATAACTTTCTATTTGTTGTAAAGTATCTAAAACAACACCTACCAAAATCAATAACGAAGTTCCTCCAAAGAAATGAGCAAATTCTTGCTGAACACCTACTTTAATAGCTAAAGAAGGTAATATCGCAATAATTGCAAGGAATAATGCTCCTGGGAAGGTAATCTTAGAAATCACCTCATCAATGAAATTCGAAGTAGCCAAACCCGGTTTGATACCAGGGATAAAGCCTCCGTTTTTCTTCATATCATCAGACATCTGCATTGGGTTAACAGTTATAGCAGTATAGAAAAATGTAAATGCTATAATTAAAAATGCAAATGTTAAGTTATATGTTAATGAAGTAATATCTACATATTGGTGCAACCAGCTATCCTGTAATTTAGGGAATACGCCTATTAATGCACTTGGAACAAACATTAAAGCCTGTGCAAAAATAATTGGCATTACACCTGCTGCATTCACTTTTAAAGGAATGTACTGTCTTACGCCACCAACTTGTCTGTTACCCACTACCCTTTTTGCATACTGTACAGGAACTTTACGCACACCTTGAACAATAAGAATAGTGAACATAATTACGGCATATAATGCCACAATCTCTAATACTAATCTTATCAAGCCTCCATCATTACCAGCAAACACAGAGTTAACCTCTTGTTGAATTGCCAATGGTAAACGGGCAATAATACCCACCATGATAATTAATGATGTTCCGTTTCCTATACCTTTATCTGTAATTTTCTCACCTAGCCACATTACGAATAATGTACCTGCGGTTAATACAACTGCTGATATGATATAAAAAGTAGCGTGATCTATCAAGATTGCGTTTTGCGGAACCTGTGTTTTTACATAACCAATTGCCTGAACAATTGTGATGGCTACTGTTAAATAACGTGTATACTGTGTTAATTTCTTTCTACCACTCTCACCTTCTTTTTGCATTTTTTGAAAAGAAGGAACTGCAATACCCAACAACTGAACCACGATAGATGCAGAAATATAAGGCATAACACCCAATGCTACAATTGATGCTTTTGAAAACGCACCACCTGCAAACATATCTAACAAGCCTAAAAGACCAGATTTTTCAGTATGTGCTAATTGATTTGGATCTACCCCTGGTAATACTACCTGACAAACCACGCGATAGATGATAAGAATCGAAAGCGTAAATAAAATACGCTTCTTCAACTCTTCTATTTTCCAAATATTACTTAAAGTAGTAAATAGCTTCTTCATTTAATTTATTACAGTTTTACGATTGAGCCTCCGGCAGCTTCAATAGCTTTTTGTGCACTTGCAGAAAAAGCATGAGCTGTTACATTTAATTTAGCTTTAACTTCACCACGACCTAAAATTTTGATTAAATCGTTTTTAGAAGCTAAACCATGCTGTTGCAATGTAGCAAAATCAATTGTATTTAAGCTAAATTTTTCTGCTAAACCTTGTAATACATCTAAATTGATACCAACGTATTCAACACGGTTAATAGGTTTAAAACCAACTTTAGGTACACGACGTTGTAAAGGCATTTGACCACCTTCGAAACCTACTTTAGTTGAAGTACCTGAACGTGATCCAGCACCTTTATGTCCACGTGTTGATGTACCACCACGACCAGAACCTTGACCACGACCAATTCTTTTAACTTTTTTGATAGAACCTTTTGCAGGTTTTAAATTACTTAAGTTCATTTTTTAAACTTTTGTGCTGCCCTTCGCTTTCACTAATCAGGAACAGCGATAA
>DDEP01000232.1:3350-7496 GCA_002336465.1 Pedobacter sp. UBA1951 | reverse complement strand
TTAATCCTAAAGCTACTAAAGCATTTTGTGTGTTTAATGGGAGATTTTTAGGGTTAAAATTTCGTCCACTGAGCCCTATTTCGTAATAATTCTGGGGAATATTGTTGAGGTAGTTTGTTAGAGAATCTACTTCAACTGGATCATTCGTATTGAAAAAGAATTGCCCTGTTCCATTTACACCATCGTTTTTGAAATTGTAAACGCTTGGATAATTATATAATTTCCAAGTTGTTTTAGGGTCAAAAGCAGCAATGCTAAAACCCTCAAAATCGGGGCCGTTGAAAGCTACTGCTCCTACAGTAATTCCCCCTCTTATTCTTCTTTCTGTACTGGCAGGACCGTTGTTGCCTTTTGTTCTGATTAGAACAGGAAAAGCGGTATTGGTGTATTCAAAATGTTTTTTGTCTCTACTTAATTTTATATTGCTCAGCGTAATGTTATCGTACTGTTGGTAATGAGATTGGTTCCACCCGCTATCGATCGTATTGATATAAGTGAAAGAACTGGTCTGCCATTCGTTGTTTTGTGAACTGGCATCAACTGCTTTAGCTCTCCAATAATATACTTTATTATTTTCAAGAGATGTATGAGGTTTCCATACAGCAAAGGTATTCCCTAGAATGTTTCCTGAATTTTTTTTCCAGTTACTATCAAAACTGATGAGTGTATCTATTTCAAAAATATAGTTCTGCTCTTTTTTAAAAAGATCGTTTGCCTGTATCTTTAATTCTACATCTTGCGAACCAACAATCCCGAAAGCATTAGGTTTGATCGCGGTAATTCCATTAGATTGGATAAGGTAAGTAAACTCTGCTTTATTGTTATTCTTGTTTAGCTCATTAATGGTATTTGAAGGGTCTATTGTAATTGTAAACTTATTAAGCCCTGTAGTATTGGCAATATTATTATCTAATTGAAAGATAACGGTATCGGTATTTAATATCTTTTTGTAATTGATGTTGGGGTATGTAATAGATGTATTGTTTGATAATGTTCTAGTTATAGTAATGGGAATGTTATTTGATGTGGCCTTACCATGATTTCTTATCACGGCAAATAGCGTTATTATAGGGGAGTTGGAAGAAACATTTTTATCATGTAAATCAATGTCTTGATTTCTAATTTCGTAATCTGGAAGCTTGGGAGAATAGAAAGCTAAGGTAGGATCTCCTAAGAAAATATACTGGCGCAAATGGGCCCTTGTAAAATTATCTGTTACATTCTGATAAGATTTTACTGTTGTAAGTATGTTCTTGGAAATAGAATTGCCAAAATTGGTATTGAATGAGTTTTGAAATAACTGCGAGGTAAAATTATTTAAGTAGGAAGCCACACCCTCGCTACTTGTTCCGATCCAGGCTATTGCGCCCTTATTTTGCTGAAAAATATAATCTTCACCTAAAGAACCGTTTACAAACGCATTTCCAGTACTACATCCATTGATGAGGTAAACCAATAATTTATTGTTGTTATTTAAATAAACAGGATTACCTATAGAAACAGCCGTACTTGTAGTGCTGCCGTGACCTAAAAAATTCAATAATCCAACCCCTTCATTAATATTGTTGCTAATTTTAGCCATTAAATTATCTGTGATAGGGTCTGTAACAGACTTATAATAATTAATGCTTTTCGCACCAAAATATTCCTTTTCGGCAATTTTAGACATGCCATTTAAAAAACCTGAAAAAGCACTATCCTCATAGCTATCCTTTCCGCCAGAAATATTAATGATGTTTTTCCGCCATATATCATTTGGTTGTTGATCGTATTGTTTTACTTTATCTAAATAAACTCTAACCTCGTCATTGCTTTTTGCCGGAACCCTGCCAGTAGCTAAAGCAGGGGCTAGGGAAGCATCGAGTATGCCAGAGGTTAAATAGCTGTCTGAAGCAGGGAAGCCCATTGTAGGAACCAAATCTTCTCCAAGTCTGTCTTTAGGTGTTTCATAGCCTTTACCCAATAAAAGTAAGTACTCTGGTTTTTGAGGAGCATTACTAAGTAGGTAACGCACAAAATTTTTAATGGCTAAAGGATGATGCTGGCCATAATAAAATTGATTGTATAATTCTTCAGTGGTAACAACCAGTGATTTATATCCCATTGATGTTTTATACGAAGCGTATTCTGTTGCAGCATCAATTAAATTTTTATGTGTTACGATAATGAGAGCAGCATTTGTTGACTGTATATTGAATGGAGTTAGGTTTATATTTTCTAAAATAGGGGTTTTAAAACTACTCCTGTCAAAAACATAAAGTGAATTTTCTGCCGGATTACTCACTACAAAATTGCTTGTGGTACCTTGCTTGCTAGCTGCATATCTAAAACCGTTCGTTTCGTCAAAAATATAGGCCTCTGCCCAGTTGGTATTGGTAAAATTTAAAACACATTCATTATTGCCCGAAGCAATTTTAAAAGGTAGGTACGAAAATTCATTAGAAACATCAAAAGACCTGGCATAGGTAATTCTTGCATAACCTATTGCCTGATAATCGGTTTCGGCACCCAGATCATTAACAGAAGAGAAATTAATAGTTGTATTATTACTTGTTATAAGACTGTTCGAAAGGTTGATTTGTGATCTTATGGTTGCGTAGCCTTCATATTTTTGATCAAACAAGCTTGTATTCGAAATACTGATTCTAATATGATGGTTGTACTTATTGACATCTGTTGATTTTGCATTGGACCTTCCTGCAACGTAAAAAGATAAAATAGGAGAGAAATTAGGGGTGTTAAATGCTTTTGGGGTAGATAAAATTCTGCCCTGAGATGAGCCTAATCCAAATGTATTCCCTAAATAGCCTTCTCCCTCTATGTATTCAGATAAACTCATTACATCAATTAGATAAGATCCTGGATAATAACTCTCTGCAAAATTAGACGAAGAAGTATAGATCATGTAATTTTCGGCAGAGATGCCATTAGCTGCTAATGTTTTGTTAAGGTATCTTTTACCTGTACTGGACGAAACAGTTAAAAAATAAGATGATTCGTCACTAAATAAACTTACTTCAGGATTGGGCTGTAATGAGGTAGGGGCATACAATGATTCATCTAGCTTACCATTGTTCTTTTTGCCAAGAAATTCGATGAAATCAGTTGAGTCAAATGCGTTATCCTGTTCTCCTTCGATATATAATGGTATTTCTACACCTCTGTAATAAATCTGAAAATTTTTGGGGTTGGGGTTGTTATTTAAAAAGCCAGCCGATTGTAACTGGCTGTAATTTATGCGATATATACCATCTTCGGATAGCTTTATTTTCAGATATTTCTGATTAGGCTTGATCCATTCATTGCCATAAATGGTCTGTGCTTTACAAAAGAATGAAAAAAAAATAAATACTAAAGCGTATAGGTATTTCATTTGGCTTATTTCTTGAATCAAAAATAACAAATATGTGGAGTGAACCTATACTTAAGTAGAGGTTTATTTTTAGGAATGTTATAAACTTTCCAAATTGTTATGGACATAAAAAAACCTGCCTATTGGCAGGCAGGTCTTTATTTGTTTTTATTTTCAATCCATTTTCTAGCATTCACAAATGCTTCCATCCATGGCGAAACTTCATCTTTTCTACCAGCGGGATAGTTGGCCCAGTGCCATTGGAATAAAGAACGCTCTATATGTGGCATCATTACCAAGTGTCGGCCTGTTTCATCACACATCATAGCGGTATTAAAATCAGATCCATTAGGGTTTGCAGGATAGCTTTCATAAGCGTATTTAGCTACAATTTGGTATTGGTCTTCACTTAAAGGAAGGTTGAATTTACCTTCTCCATGTGATACCCAAACACCTATGGTGCTGCCTGCAAGTGTAGAAAGCATTACAGAATTGTTTTCCTGTACGGTTAATGAGGTGAAGATACTTTCGTGTTTTTTACTGTCGTTATGCAACATTTTAGGTTTAACCTCATGGTTTTTATTGATCAATCCTAATTCTATGAATAACTGGCAACCATTACAGATACCTACAGATAAAGTATCTTCACGATCAAAGAAATTCTGTAAAGCAAGTCTTGCTTTTTCATTGTACAAGAATGCTCCAGCCCATCCTTTTGCGGACCCTAGAACATCAGAATTAGAGAAACCTCCAACAGCCCCAATAAACTGAATGTCTTCTAATGTTTCTCTTCC
>DDEP01000232.1:0-3305 GCA_002336465.1 Pedobacter sp. UBA1951 | reverse complement strand
TGGTTTCTTACCTGTAAAATGAGCAGGAAAGTTGAAGTTTAAAGGTTGATTTTTATAATTGTCAAAACGGGTTTTAGCTAAACCATTGGCCGTTTGCTTTTGGTCTAATAAGAATGAGGTTTTAAACCATACATCACGTAAGTGATTAATGTCAAAGTTATATTCTTCTTCTTGGTTTTTAAGGGTTAATTGAGCTTGATTGGTTACGCTACCCAATTTTACAAAATCTACACCGTTAGTATTTAAGATTGCTTCTATATCTGCATCAGCTTGGAAAACAATGCCTATGTTTTCAGCAAAGAGCACTTTAATGGTATCGCTTTCGTTTAATGCGCTAAGATTGATGTCTGCTCCGAGATTTACATCAGCAAAACACATTTCTAACAGGGTAGTAATTAAGCCTCCGCTGCCAATATCATGTCCAGCTTTAATTTTTCCTGCTTTGATTAATTGTTGTATGGTATCAAATGCAGTTTTAAAAGCTTTGGCATCTTTGATATCAGTAGTTTCGTTACCAATTTTATTTACAATTTGGGCAAATGAAGAACCACCTAATTGATAGGTATCATTAGATAGGTTGATGTAATAAATATTTCCGCCATCTTTTTGCAGAACAGGTTCAACCACTTTTCTAATATCGCTACAATTTGCTGCGGCAGAAATGATTACAGTACCTGGAGCAATTACCTCGGTATCTTTATATTTCTGTTTCATAGAAAGCGAATCCTTGCCCGTTGGGATATTGATACCCAATTCAATTGCAAAATCAGAACAAGCTTCTACGGCTTTATACAACCTAGCATCTTCACCTTCGTTTTTACAGGCCCACATCCAGTTAGCAGATAAAGAAACACTATGTAAGCCATCTTTTAGAGGTGCCCATATAATATTTGACAACGCTTCGCCAATGGCATTTCTGCTTCCTGCTGCTGGATTGATCAATGCCGCAAGAGGAGCATGTCCAATAGAGGTAGCGATGCCCTCTTTGCCTTGAAAATCTAAGGCCATAACACCGCAATTGTTCAGCGGTAATTGTAATGGGCCAGCACATTGTTGTTTGGCAACACGACCGCCTACGCAACGATCAACTTTATTGGTTAGCCAGTCTTTACAGGCAACGGCTTCAAGTTGTAAGACTTGCTCTAAATATTGTTGTAAATTTTCTTTCTGATAAGATACAGGCTGGTAAGTATGGTCAATGGTTTTATCTTCCATGATCATTTTTGGCGAGCTGCCAAACATGTCACTCAAAGCCATGTCCATTGGCTTAATACCTGTAGTAGCAGATTCAAAAGTAAAACGGTGATCACCGGTTACTTTACCTACAGTGTACATTGGCGAACGTTCTCTGTCTGCAATTTTTTGTAAAGTAGTAATGTTCTCATCACTAATTACCAAGCCCATGCGCTCTTGAGATTCGTTACCGATAATTTCTTTTGCCGAAAGGGTAGGGTCGCCAACAGGAAGTTTGTCCATATCAATTTTTCCACCTGTGGCTTCAACCAATTCAGATAAACAGTTGAGATGCCCACCAGCACCATGATCGTGGATAGAAATAATTGTATTATGGTCGCTCTCAACCATGCCGCGTACAGCATTGGCGGCACGTTTTTGCATTTCGGGGTTAGAACGTTGAATGGCGTTCAATTCTATTCCACTTCCAAAAGCGCCGGTATCGGCAGATGATACAGCAGCACCACCCATCCCGATACGATAATTCTCACCACCTAAAACCACGATGTTGTCGCCTGTTCGAGGTTCTTGTTTCTTCGCTTGATCAGCTTTTCCATATCCTATACCACCTGCAAGCATGATCACTTTGTCGAAACCTAATTTTCTGGCATCTTCTTCATGTTCAAAAGTTAATACAGATCCAGTAATTAGTGGCTGACCAAATTTATTGCCAAAATCAGACGCACCGTTAGATGCTTTGATTAGGATATCCATTGGAGTTTGGTACAACCATTTTCTTTCTTCCATTCCTTTTTCCCAAGGACGAGTTTCTTCTAAACGAGAAAGAGCGGTCATGTAAACAGCGGTTCCGGCTAAAGGCAATGAACCTTGTCCACCTGCCAAACGGTCTCTAATTTCGCCTCCCGAACCTGTAGCTGCGCCATTGAATGGTTCAACAGTGGTTGGGAAATTATGTGTTTCGGCTTTTAAAGAAATTACCGAATCAAATTCTTTTATTTGGTACGAAGATGGTTCATCGGCACGTTTTGGCGCAAATTGTTCAACTTTAGGACCTTTGATAAAAGCAACGTTGTCTTTATAGGCAGAAACAATATCGTTAGGGTGCGTTTCAGATGTTTTTCTGATCAACTTAAACAATGAGGTAGGTTTCTCTTCGCCATCAATGATAAAAGTTCCGTTAAAAATTTTATGACGACAATGTTCTGAGTTTACCTGAGAAAAACCAAAAACTTCAGAATCTGTAAGCTTACGTCCTAATTTTTGGCTTAAGCCTTCAAGATAGCCAACTTCCTCGTCACTTAAGGCTAATCCTTCTTGTTTATTGTACGCAGCAATATCTGTTATTTCCAGTATGGGTTCAGGTTTGATATTTATGGTGTAAATACCTTGATCTAAACCTTGGTATTTTTGTGATAACATGGGGTCAAAATCAATGTAGTTTTCATCCACTTTTTTAAACTCTTCAATCCTGATTATACCGTCCATGCTCATATTCTGAGTAATTTCAACTGCATTGGTACTCCAAGGAGTAATCATTGCAGCTCTTGGACCTACAAAAAAGCCTTCTAAAACAGGCTGATTTGCTAATTTAGCGCCTCCAAAAAGCCATTCTAATTTTTCGATATCAGTTGCAGAAAGTGTGTGGTTTGCCTGTAATGCAAAAACCTCGTCAGATTGACCTAAAAAGAAATGAATCATGCTTGTATTTTGAACTGCAAATTTACGGTTTATAATTTAAAACTGCCATGAAAATAGGCTAATATGTTTCGCTTTTTTAAATTTGGCAGAGATTTTTGTAAACCTTTATTTCTGCTTTGTGCGTAAGAATATTTTCAAGTTTAAACGGTTTGAGGTTGACCAGAGTGGTTGTGCCATGAAAATTAACACAGATGGTGTTTTATTGGCCGCTATGGCCCAAAGTGAAAACCCCAAGCGTATCTTAGATATTGGCACTGGCACAGGCGTGTTGGCTCTTATGTTGGCCCAAAGATTTATGCACGCTTTGGTAGAAGCAGTAGAAATAGATCAAGATGCTGCTGTTACGGCAAAGAATAATTTTATAAACTCTCCTTTTAAGGGAAGAATCACTGCTCATCACATTGCAATAGAAG
>DDEP01000146.1:238-8432 GCA_002336465.1 Pedobacter sp. UBA1951 | reverse complement strand
TAAGTTAACTAGGTTTACAATAAAACCGTTGTAGCCACCACCTAAACTGACGGCGGCAGTTCCTGGTCCTAAAAATGTCCCCTCTATGTGGCTAACACCTGCGCCAAGATTTAAAGACTTATTATTTATAATACCTGTACCGGCAAAACCTATTAAAACACCTGTTAAATTTACATTTAACGTAACATCTGAATCTCTAATTCCAATTCTTATTACCGTTTTACCCGCTATAATGTTAGTTATATCTATTGGAGTGTCTTGTAAACCAGCAACCAAAGAAATTGGATCAATATTACCTGCTATTAAATTTGATGCAGTACCATTAAAATCTAAATATCTATTGAAATTGGCCACGCAGATAATTTTTTGATTGTTGCTCACAAATCCTCTTACAATCAAAGTTTCTTGAATTGTAAGATTGGCTTTATTAATCAAGCTTCTAACGGTCGCATTCGTATTTGCGTCGCAATTAGCTCTAATGACTGCGATAGTATTGGCAGTTGGCAATATACCTAAACTCCAGTTGGCGGGATTACTCCATAGATTATTTACAGTACCTAGAAACTCATTAATAGAATCGTTAATCAATATTCTACTTCCTGCTATTATTTTTCTACTTGATGTTACGATCATTTTCTTTATTTTCTATTTAAAATTCCTTGATAAAATGTTACTATGTGTGACATAGCAATAGACTCTTGTATACTTAAACCATCTCCTATAGAAGCAAACTGGTAAGCTCTGTCAGTAAAGTAAAAAGGTCTTCCCAAATCTTGAATAGCCCCTAGAAAAACATTTGTATTTGTATATATGTAAGGAGAAGCTAAATTTGCAGTAGACATTAAATTACCATTTACTATTATTGAAACAGTATTTGATTTAGATGTTCCAATAAAACACCCTCCTTTAGAACCAGACTGTATTGTTGTTCCACCTAATGTCCTATTACCAGTAGCATACTGTGGTGCAGTACTTCTCCTTACAGCTAATGTTAACGTTCCAGCATTTGGGTCACCACCCCCTATATATGCTCCAATATCTATCATTTGGACACTATTATCCAATAATGAATTTGTAAATACTGATAAATGATTTTCAGTATTTAGTAAAGTAGTTCTTGGATTTAGAAAAGTATTAGCATAACTAGTACTTCCGTTACCTTTAATACCATTACTGTTATGAGTCCATCCACCTCCAAGAAAACTCAATCTATAAGCAACATCTAAGTCCCTTGGGTCTTTGAGATTCCATTTATGTAAATCTGATGTACCTCCTACAAATGGATAAATTGCTTTCATTTTATCCCATACTCCAATTCCTTTTAAACCACTTACAAGATAATGAACAGCCATACGAGCCTGTTCAGCGTTATAAAGACCATCGACATTCAGGTTTGCATCATTGTTCAGACCTGCTGCATCAATGAAATTCCTTGTATCTTTATCAAAATCTACCAGTAGTCTTCCTTTGTCTAATAGTATCATATATTGTATTTAAGTTTAAGATAGATTGATACTTGTTTCATTTCTTCAATAGTTAATAATCTGGGAATAAAGATTACTTCATAAACCTTTAATGTTGAAGTGCCGTTAGTAAGAACGTTCTTATATCCATTTGTTAAAGCGTTTGGACTATAGATACCTCCTATTGAATATAATATTGTTTGAAATTCATCATAACAATAGTTATATTGTTTTATACCATTAACATTAATAAGCATGTTTTGCAATGAATTATCACTATTCCCATTAGCTGGAACTAATGCAGCCCCAGATATAGCTCTTGTTTCAAGTTGTGCGCCTAAGAAACCGTACCACATCTTATTACCTTGATGATAACCCATTACATTACAAAGGTAATTAGGTTTTCTCCTCCAATAAGTTCCGCTGCCTTGATTACCGATAACTAATAAAGAAGGTGCATTTACAGGCATAGTTGTATAAGGTACACCATACATCCATGAATAACCTCCAGCACCAAAGTGAGCCATAGTCCCAGGCGGGTTTCCTGCACCTCGAGATGATATTATTGTTGAATCTCTCCCTACTTGGATTAAAGTGCCTAAATTCGAACCAAACCCACCGATTGGGGTACTTAAACAATCCATGTTAGTATATGGTGCGGTTAAACTTATTGTAAATTCTAAATATGATAATTGATTTTCATCTTTTTTAAATCTAGGATAAGTTAAAAATGTTTTATTAGCTAATACTTGGTTAACAACCAATTCATCAGTAGTTGGTTTGACCATATCTTTGCTTGGGCCTAAATTGCCAATGTTTTTAAATACTGGCACCTCATCATCTATAAGAGGTTGACTATTCCCAAAACCATTTACATTTTCTGCACTATACCAACAACTTGGATTTAAATCCCCAATATATTTTTCTAAGTTATTCATTATTATCGCCCTATACTTCTTTGTGCTACTGTTATATCATGTGAAAACACCTTTGCCTGTAAATCAGATATACCATCAGAGATGCCAAAAAATGAATATGTACTTGATGAAGATAATGCCGAAGTTTGATTTATTCTATTCTCTCTAAGTAAGTATATATAATCATCAGGTAAATTATTTTCTGTTGAACTTTGTTTTTGTAAAGTATTATTTACAAGGTAACTTTGAGAAACTCCATTTGATATACCCATATAGAAACCCTTAGCATTAAAAGAATAAGAAAATACTACTCCAGAACCACATTCATAATAACTTCTTCCATCAGAATCATTAATTCTTGGAGTTATTCTAAAATTTAAGGTATTTCCTAATGAAACACCAAGAGCAACATTATATAATCCTCCTTCATTTACAAAACTTCTGTAAAAAAATAATGATTTGTTTGCAGGTGATAATTGTATCTTAGGATTGAAAAATGTATTACAAAATCCATCAGTATTATTTGATTTAATTCCATTAATACTATGATTAACATTATTGTATATCAATCTAAAAGCATCATTCGTATCTCTCGGGTCTAAAAAATTAAATTTATGACTGTCTGCATGACTCCCAATTATGGGATATACAGCTCCTGTAGTAATCCCTGCTTTTTTACAGGCATTATCTATCTGATTTAGATATTGTAAACCTAAACTATTATGCTTGATATTGCCATTTACATCAGCTGCATCTATAAAATTTGAAACTCTGGAAGAAAAGTCTATTAAATACATGGCTATCCCTAATTTTATGATTATCAAATTAATTATAATACTTCTGAGTTGCCTCAAAAGGAATAACGTTAACCATTCTGATAATCTAAAGTAGATTGCGGTAATAACCAATCTGAAGATGTAGCGCTAACTCCTGATTATAAATATAGTAATCGATTATCAATTATACTATTTTAAAATTCAAATTAGGAATATTTATTTATGTGAAAATGCCTTATATCTCTTAATAAAGGGAATAGTTTTAAAAGCTAACAACAATTTTACCTTGTGTTTTGCCGCTTTCTATTTGTAGGTGCGCAGCTACCATCTCATCAAAAGAAAAAACATGACTGATAAAAGGTTTTAAGATTCCTTTACTCAAAAGATCAGCAATAAAATTCAGGTCTTCGGTGTTTTGTTTAACCAGTAGGGGATAGCCATGTTTACCATCGGCTTCTGCCAATTGAGTAACTTCAGCGTTTAAGATACTTGGGATGCTCACGATTGTAGCACCTGGTTTCATGGTTTTCAAAGATCTTTGGATATAATTACCACCAATGGTATCAATTACAAGATCTATATCTTTTGCTGCATCTTCAAAAATCGTTGCTTTGTAATCTATGCATTCATCTGCGCCTAAATTTAACACAAAATTGTTGTTGCTTGCCGATGCCGTACCAATTACGTAAGCATCAAAATATTTAGCCAGTTGTATAGCAAAATGCCCCACACCTCCAGCCGCGGCATGTACCAAAACCCTTTGGTGGGGTTGCACAGGAGCAAAATTTCTGAGCGCCTGTAAGGCTGTAAGTGCAGCAATACCTGAACATGCAGCTTCCGCATAACCTATGTTAACGGGTATAATAGCTAAATCTTTTGCGGGAGCAACAGTAAACTCGGCATAAGCGTTGCCTGGATTTGGAAAACAGATCATCCCGAAAACACGATCACCTGCTTTAAATTCTTTTACATTTTTACCTGCACTTACTACATCGCCTGCAATATCCCAACCTAATATTAAAGGTAACTTGTCTTTAAATGCGGGTCTTTGTCCGGCACGTATTTTTACGTCAATGGGATTGATGCTGATGGATCTTGTTCTAATCAAAACCTCTTCCGAACCAGCGATTGGAACCTCTTTCTCAATGTATGTTAAGTTCTCGGCAGGACCAAATGTTTTTAGGATAATGGCTTTCATGGCATGGAAATTAATTATTTTAGTCCTTGATACATTTCTTTGAATACGGGTGTTTGTAACCCCAGTTTTTCAGATTCATGTACCATATACCCTGTAAGCGATTCTAATTCGGTATCTGGTTTCTGGTTTACAAAATCGGCATGCATAGATGAGGTAGCAGAGGCAGGCATCGCATATAGTTTACTCAAAGTAATTTCTTCGATATTTTCAGCAACAGGAATCTGTTTGGCTTTTGCCAACTGTGCACCCTCTTTAACCAGTTGTAAAAGATGATTTTTCTTTTCAGGATTTTCAAGAATAGCGCCCATGCCTTGGTTGTAAAATGAGGTAGAAGTAGCCGTAGCAGAAATGAAAATAAACTTTTCCCAAATGATTTTTAAAATGTTGTTAGATAGTGTCGCATGAATTCCTGCTTGTTTAAACAGGCTTTCGAGATGTACTAAGCGTTCATCACTCTTTTGATCAAGGCCAAAAAACAGATTTTCTGTACTGCCTGTATTTTCAACTTTTCCGGGTGCGGTTAATCTTGAAATGATATAAACACAACCTTCGGTTACCAAATTATTGGGATAACATTTTTTAATAACTTCTCTGCTGTTTACGCCATTGAGCAAGGGAATGATAATGGTGCTATCAGTAATGCAGGTTTTGAGCTGTAGAACAGTTGCTTCAAGATCATAATTCTTGGTACAAAGTATAATTACATCTGCTTTTCCCAAGGCGGTAGGCTCATCTGTTGCTGTTTTAGGTTTTACAATCCATTGTTCAGTTCCCCTTACTAGGGTTAGCCCATTAGCTTGAATGGCTTTCAGATTTTCGCCTCTGGCTAAGAAATTAATTTCTACTGTTGGATTATTCTCAAATCCTTTAGCCAATAAACCACCAAAATAACCTCCAACACCTCCAATTCCTGCAATGATAATTTTCGTCATTTTCTCATTTTTACTTGCAAAAGAAACAAGCTCAATTTTAGAAGCTGTTTAAATTTAATTCATAATAGCATACCTCGTCACCCTGGATTTATTTCAGGGGCTACTCTATAAAAGATTCTGAAACAAGTTCAGAATGACGCGTATTTTCTAAATTTAAACAGTTTGAGCTATATGCTTTATTAACGCCAAATTTTTGGATAAAGATATACTTTTAAGCCTAAATCTTTTTCCATTTTAAGCGCAAGCTGTTGGTCACTACACTTACCGAACTAAAGGCCATGGCAGCCCCTGCCCACATAGGGTCTAATAAGAAACCATTGATTGGATAGAGTAACCCTGCGGCAATTGGGATACCTATCACGTTATAGATAAATGCCCAGAACAGATTTTGTTTAATGGCATTGGTGGTATATTTTGATAAGCGTATAGCATCAGCAATTTTAGACAGATCAGATGAAATGATGGTCATTTTGGCTACATCCATGGCAATATCGCTGCCTTTGCCCATGGCAATGCTCACATCGGCTTGTGCCAACGCATTACTGTCGTTTATACCATCGCCCACCATGGCCACTACTTTACCTTGTTGCTGTAATGATTTGGCAAATTCTGCTTTTTCTGCAGGAAGAACATTGGCTTTATAAACATCTATACCCAATTGGTTCGCCACCGCTTTTGCAGTATGCTCATTATCGCCGGTTAGCATGTAAACCTTAATACCTTGTTGATGCAATTGGTTGATGGCTTCAGCAGAGCTATCTTTAATCTGATCGGCAATGGCAATGGCGGCTAACAGGTTTTTTCCATTAGCATATAGAACAACAGTTTGGGCCTTATTCAAATGTTCATCAATCCATTGTTGCTGTTGTATATCTGTTTGTATATTTAGGCTGGTAATAAGCTTTTGGTTACCAATGTAATAGGTGGTTTCGTTATATTGACCTTTTATGCCTTCTCCACTAATGTTTTCGATTGTTAAACCATCTATGAACTTGCTTTCATTTTTAAGATGCTGAACAATGGCATCTGCAAGTGGGTGTTCAGAAGATTTTTCAATGCTGTACAAGATGTTTTTCTGCTCATCACTTGTAGTGGTAAACCATTTTAGGGCAGTAACCGTAGGCTTACCTTCGGTAATGGTACCGGTTTTATCTAAGATAACAGCATTTACTTTTTTAGCGAGTTCAAGACTTTCTGCATCCTTAATTAAAATACCCTGTTCGGCACCTTTGCCTACGCCAACCATAATTGCGGTAGGTGTTGCCAACCCTAACGCACAAGGGCAAGCAATAACCAATACCGTTACAAATGCAATAAGTCCTTGTACAAAAGCATTGTCGCCACCTAAGGCATTCCATAAAATAAAAGCTAACAAGGCAATGCCCATCACAACAGGCACAAAAATCCCCGCAATTTTATCTACTAATTTTTGTACAGGTGCTTTACTGCCCTGAGCGTCTTCAACCATTTTGATGATATGTGCAAGTACGGTATCTGAACCTACTTTTTGCGCTTTGAACTGGAAACTTCCTTTTTGGTTAATGGTTCCTGCAAAAACCAAACTGCCCTGATTTTTGGCAACAGCAACAGGTTCGCCACTGATCATGCTTTCGTCAACATAAGATGAACCATTTATGACCTCCCCATCTACGGCTATACGTTCGCCGGGTTTAACCAGCAATACATCGTTTATCTTAACAGAACTGATCGGCATTTCCATTTGATGGCCACCATCATGAACAATCGTTACGGTTTTGGGTTGTAATCCCATTAATTTTTTAATGGCCGAACTGGTGTTGCCTTTGGCTTTTTCTTCTAACAGCTTGCCTAAGAGGATAAAAGCGATTACGATACCAGCAGCTTCGAAATAAACATGGGCATGAATACCTTTATGATGTAAATAATCGGGGAACAAGGTTATGAAAACACTAAAAATATAAGCAGTTCCGGTACTTATAGCTACCAAGGTATCCATGTTTGCAGAACGATGTTTAGCCTGTTTCCACGCACCTATAAAAAATTGTTTGCCGTAATAGAAAAGCATAGGGGTAGCCAAAACCCACATGATGTAATTGGCATAAGGCACATCCATGAAAAACATACCCATAACAAACAAAGGAACAGCAAAGATCATGGCACCCATTACTTTGCTTTTTAAGTTTTTGTAATGGCCTTCTTTGATTTTTTCTAATTCGTCTTTGGCATCTTCAGATTCGTCGATAATTAAATCGTAGCCCGAAGCTTGTACGGCTGCTTTCAATGCTTGTGGGTCCGTTAAACCGGGTATATATTCTACTTTGGCTACAGCATTGGCATAATTTACTTCGGCATTGATTACACCAGTTACGCTGTTAAGTGCATCTTGAGTATTGCCCGCACATGATGCACAGGATAAACTCAATACTGGAAAACTTTTTTTAACGGTAGGAACATTGTAGCCCAAATCCCGTATTTTTTCTACAGCTTTTTGCACTACCTCTTTAGGATTTTGCTTTGCCGTGATCAGTGCTTTTCTGTTATTTAGTTCCACTGAATGCGTGGCAATACCATCAATATCTTTTAGGCCTTTGTCTACAATAAGTGCACAATGTTCACTTTCAACATCTTGTAAGGGTATTTCTATAACTTGTTCTTTTACTGCCATGATATTTTTCTTTATCTTTTACAAAGGTCGGTACAATGTCTCTGATATGTTTATATTATTATTTAAAAGGTTTGTATGATTTTACGGCGTACTTTTAGTAAATATGGAAGAGCAAAAAGAGCAATTGAATAAATTTATTTCGCCTGTGTAAATTTTTAACAAGAAAGTTCTGTGAAGGCAAATTTTTTAATTTTGTCGATATGCTAAAAACATTATAAATATGTAATCAATATTGATGCAGATTGGGGAAGAGGTTTAGAAGCA
>DDEP01000146.1:0-206 GCA_002336465.1 Pedobacter sp. UBA1951 | reverse complement strand
TGGACTAGAAATAAGAGATGATGGAGTAACTCCTTATAAATATAGATTTAGATTTTATAAAAAATAATGAAAAGCATAACAACATTTTGCTTATTTCTATGGCTGTCCATATCCTTATTTTCATGTAAGGATCATAAAACCCAAGAAATAAAGTTCAATCAAGCGGATTCAGTTTTAATAATTCAAAAATCTTTGCAGATAATTTT
>DDEP01000043.1 GCA_002336465.1 Pedobacter sp. UBA1951 | reverse complement strand
TAAATCGTCAAACTTTTAAAATAAAAAAATGCCTGAAACAGCATTATGTTATTTCAGGCATTTTCTATTATAGATAAAGATAAAATCTTATTCTCTTCCTTCTAATTGTTCTCCGGTAACTTCTGCCCTGATTTTATTTTCAATTTCTTCTGCAAGCTCAGGATTATCTAAAAGCAATTGTTTTACCGCATCTCTTCCTTGTCCTAATTTGGTATCTCCATAAGAGAACCAAGAACCTGCTTTTTTAATGATACCAAAATCAACACCTAGATCGATGATTTCTCCTGTTTTAGAAATACCTTCGCCAAACATGATGTCGAACTCGGCAAGACGGAAAGGAGGAGCTACTTTATTTTTAACGATTTTTACTTTTACACGGTTACCAGAAACTTCATCGCTGTCTTTAATTTGAGAAGTCCTACGTATATCTAAACGTACAGAAGCATAGAATTTTAAAGCATTACCACCAGTTGTAGTTTCAGGGTTACCAAACATTACACCTATTTTTTCACGTAATTGGTTAATAAAAATACAACAGCATCCTGTTTTTGAAATGGTTCCTGTTAATTTACGTAATGCCTGACTCATTAAACGTGCTTGTAATCCCATACGGCTGTCGCCCATTTCGCCTTCAATCTCTGCTTTAGGCACAAGAGCGGCTACAGAGTCAATCACGATTACATCAATTGCACCAGAACGGATCAGGTTATCGGCAATTTCCAACGCCTGCTCACCATTATCAGGTTGTGAGATCAACAGGTTATCGGTATCAACACCTAATTTTTTAGCATAAAACTTATCAAAGGCATGTTCGGCATCAATTATAGCCGCAATACCACCTTTTTTTTGTGCTTCGGCAATGATGTGCGTAGCTAAGGTAGTTTTACCGGATGATTCAGGGCCGTAAATTTCTATGACCCTGCCTTTGGGTACACCTCCAACACCTAAAGCAATATCTAAACTAATTGAGCCAGTAGAAATGGCATCCATCGTTTCAACGGCCTGATCGCCTAATTTCATGATAGAGCCTTTTCCGTAAGATTTTTCTAATTTATCTAAGGTAAGCTGTAAAGCTTTTAATTTGTCTGTGTTTGGATTCATGTCTTAATACTTTGTTTTAAATATAATAATTGGTATCGGCACATAAGTAATTTTAATAAAGCTAATAATTTTAGCAAATCTATCAAAATATTTTTTTAGAATGCAAATAAAATTGGTAAAAAATTATTTTTCTGCTGTTGTTTTGTGTTTTGACTTAGTTTGTTTCTCGTAATACAGGCAAAAATCGCTGATTGGACATATATTACATTTAGGGCTGCGTGCTAAGCAAACATAGCGTCCGTGCAAAATGAGCCAGTGGTGCGCAGTTGCAATGGTATGTTCAGGTAAGTTTTTTACCAAATCTTTCTCTACAGCCAAAGGCGTTTTGCCTTTGGTTAATCCCAAGCGATTGGCTACTCTAAATACGTGGGTATCAACAGCCATTGCAGGTGCGTCATATACAACGGAAGCAATTACATTGGCTGTTTTTCTACCTACACCCGGCATTTTTTGGAGCTGATTTACATCCGAAGGCACTTCGTTGTGAAACTCGTTTACCAGCATATTGGCCATGCCTACTAGATGCTTAGCCTTATTGTTAGGGTAACTTACGCTTCTGATGTAATCGAAAACAATATCGGGCGTGGTTTCTGCGAGCGATTTAGGTGTTGGAAAGCGCTGAAAAAGGGCAGGAGTAACCTGATTTATACGTTTATCTGTGCACTGAGCAGATAAGATCACGGCTACGAGCAATTGATAAGGGTTATTGTAGTGCAGTTCTGTTTGTGCTTGGGGTTGATGTGTAGAAAAGTAATCTACAAAGCGTTGATAACGTTCTTTTTTAAGCATAAACAAATATAAATCAAATTTTAGAGCTAATGCTTTTTATTTACCTTTACATTAATGACTAAGCGAAGAAAAAACGTTTCTGCAAATACTAAAAAATCATATTGGGGCCGGGTTAAACGTATTTTGGGAAAAGTGCTGATCTGGTTTTTTGCGACAACTATTTTATGGGTCTTGATTTACCGATTTGTAAACCCACCTATTACTTTTTTAATGGTGCAGCGTAACTGGGAACGTAAAGCGGATGGTAAAAAGGCCAAAATGGAGAAAACTTGGGTTAAATTCGAAGCTATTTCAGATAACATGAAGAGGGCGGCAGTATCGGCCGAAGATCAGCTCTTTTTGAAACATATCGGTTTTGATGTTCAAGCCATCGAGAAAGCATTTGAGAACAATGCGAAAGGTAAGGCTAAAACTGGTGGAAGTACCATATCACAGCAAACGGCTAAGAACGTTTTTTTATGGCCGGGGAGGTCTTACGTCAGAAAGGCTTTTGAAGCTTATTTTACATTGCTCATAGAGGTTTTATGGAGTAAAGAACGGATTTTAGAAGTGTACCTGAACGTGATTGAAATGGGAGATGGCATTTATGGGGCAGAGGCTGCCTCGCAGGCTTATTATGGTAAATCATGTAAGAATTTAAGTAGGGCAGAAGCGGCTTTAATTGCTGCTTGTTTTCCTAATCCCATTAGATGGAACCCAAATAAAGCCACAGCTTATATTAAAAAGCGCCAGTACTGGATCATGCGTAATATGCGCAGATTAGGGCCATTGGATTTTTGATTTTTGTTATTCGTTTTTAACTTGTAACAAAGCCTATTCTTGTGGAGTTTATATTTCGACAGGCTCAATATGACAAAAACAGGCTAGATGGGGCGATCAATTAGATGCTGAAACAAGTTCAGCATGACGGGAGAGTGGCTTAACTTGATGCATTGTGATTCAGCATGACAATAACAGTAGCGTCACTCTGAATTTATTTCAGGGTCTATCTTGCATGGGTTAGATGCTGAAACCAATTCAGCATAAAGAAAATGAGTAAGCACAACCTTATCTTATGCTAAAGGACAATTCTTACACCTTTTGCCACGGAGGTATTTTTCACAGCAGTCTTTTTTCTTTTTATCTTTTTTTTCCTGCTTTGATTTCTTTTTCTTTTTATCTTTTTTAGACATATCTGTTTAAAACTAAACAAAAAAAGCGCATATATTGTTCATACGCGCTTTTAGTATCTAAATGACTTAAAAATTAGCCTTCGCTATAAGTAATCTGGCCTACATGCTTATCTATTTGCCATCTTCCAGTACCTTCTTCGCCAATTACATCAAATAATTCTAGTGCGCGGCGGGCTTTGTATTCTTCTTCTCTTTGTTCTCTGAAGAACCAGTTTAAGAACTCTAAGGTTACAAAATCCTGCTCACTATGGCAACGTGCAGCTATATTTTTAATAGACTGGGTAATGTTTACTTCTTGCTCTAAAGCTTCTTCAAATACTTCTCTAAATGAATTGTATTCTTGTTTGATGTTGCTCACATCAGGAGATATGGCATTACCGCCCATATCTAAAACATACTTAAAGAATTTAAGCTGATGCTGTCTTTCTTCTTCAGCTTGTTTAAAGAAATAATCGGCTGAATTGTCATAACCGTTACGGTCGCACCATGAAGCCATGGCTAAATATATAGAAGAAGAATGCGCTTCTTTTTTGATCTGCTGGTTAAGTAACCTTTCTACATCAGCAGAGATAAGACTTTGCGTACGGATAATATCTTTCATAACTATGATTGCATTTATTGTTTAAATACAACACAAAGTTAAGCGCTATGTTTTTTCTTAACGAATTTATAATCAATATGGAACGAGTCTAAGTCTATATTTAAGTAACGATGCGATGCAACCTATCATAAATGATGTGGTTTAGCTCCAACATAGTAAAACATCCTTGCAATAAACCTTTAAACTCAATCAGTTGTAGAATAGAAAGTACATAAGCATGATCGCAGGCACAGATAAAGATGATCTCTATATCTGCACTTTTGGTACTGTTCAATAACTTAGCTTCAATATCAATGTTGTAAACAGCCTTTTTGAGTTTGATTAAGTTTTTGTAGTCGAAACGGGCTAATTTACCTGCGAAATCGATATACCAGCATTTTTCACTATCTGATTGAAAAATGGCTCCATGAGTTGTAGCAAAAACTTCTTCGAATGATGCGGTAGGGAGTAAAGTATCTTTTAGCTGTTGCATTGTTTAGTACCAATGCAACAAAAATACTATTATTTAGACTTAATACAAATAGTTAAGACATTATTTTTAGTATAAAATAACGTGAGTTAGGTTTGTACTTAGGCTTGACATCATGCCGAAGATCCATAACTCACGTTAAAATAAGAAGATGTTTATAAATTATGCTTTCGGGGCTTTTATTGATGATATAAAGCCTTTAAGTTTCTTTCTAAACGTCTTCTGAAAGGAGAGCTTAATGTTCTTCGCTCTCGCTATTTTTCATCTTCATTAAAACTGAGTAAGCACCTTTTGTAACGATATTCTTGTTTGCTAAGTTTTTATCAACAGAAGTATATCCCTGTTCTGTCTCTCCTACGGTTACTGGTGTAAGTTTAAATTTGTTTTTTGCTATTTCTACAAATACATAATCTTTATTTTCAAAGCTTACGATTGCAGTTTCGGGTAGAGTAGCTGCTTTTTGGCTACGCAATTCAACTTCTGCATTCATGTACATGCCGGGTACCAGACTTTTATCATATTTCTCGAAATGGCAATGTATCTCGGCACTGCGGTTACCACCTACATTATGGCTTACCAGAATAACCTCGGCTTCATATTTTTGATCGGGTTTTGCATTGGTGTATGCAAGCGCTTTCTGTCCAATTTGAATCAGGTCTAGATCACGTTCAAAAACTGTAAGATTTAGGTGTATATCTGTTGGGTTGACCAATTCAAAAATTACATCAGAAGGGGTTACATATTTACCAATGTTCACATTTACTTCGCTGATATAGCCACTAATAGGGGAGTATATGTTTATGGTTCTCGATAGATTATTTTCATCGAGTTTCTCTGCATTGATGTTGATCAGTTTGAGCTTCTCTGCCAATGCCCTTCGTTCAATGCTTAAATTACGGTATTCTGTTTCTGCCTGTTGCAGTATCTTATCGCTATTGGCTTTATCTACATTGAGTTCTTTTTGCCTTTGTAGTTCTTTAGCTGCGTAGTTTAATTTGCTTCTCACGCTTAGGTAATCCTGCTGTAACTGTATGTACTGAGGATCTTCCATAACCGCAATGATCTGCCCTTTGCTTACGTGTGTGCCAGGCAGCATTTTAGTAGATTTTAGATAACCACCCAAAGGAATGCTAACAGACACCAAGTTTTGTGGTGGTACATCTATCTTACCACTCAATTTTAAATGCTTACTGATATTCTTGTATTCTACTTGACCAATCTCTAAGTTGATATTCTTAGCTTGTACCTCGGTTAGTTCAACCACATCTTCATTAACGTGTTGCGCCTCTTCTGTGTTTGAGGCTTGTTTTTGCTTACATGCTCCCAAGCTTAATATGCCTGCAAAAAAAACTATATATATAATGCTTTTCATTGTTATTTAGCTAATAAGTAGTTAAGTTCTAAAGTACTTTTATTGAGTTGTTCAACAGCTTCTAAATAAGCCATTTTAACATTAATGGCCTCGGTATTGAGTAAAGTCCATTCTATGTAATTGATTTCGCCGTTACGCAATTGCTTGTCTAAAAGCGAACTGATTTCATTAGCACCTTTTAAGCCTTTTTGCTCAAAATCATTTACGATCTGCAAGTGTTTAAGGTACTGTTCGGTAGTGGTTTTCCAAATAGATTTTAAGGCCTTATGAGTAAGCTCTGTTTCTGTTTTACTCAGATCAAGCTGTGTTTGCGCAGATTTGATACGGGCTTTTTGAGCACCTCCAAATAAAGGTAAGCTTAAGCCTGCTTGAAAAGATTGAAACCTATCTCGTTGCGTATAGGTAACTCCATCGGCTATGCTCATGTTATTGTAACCGATATTAAATTCTGGTAATAACTTAGATTTTTCCACTTTTATTTCTGCTTCGGCTATTTTCTCGTTCTGTTCTTGTAGTTTTAACTGTGGGTGCTGGCTCAAATCTGGCAACAGCTCACTCATTAATTCTATCTTTAACTTACTGCTTACAGGTTGTACTTCTTCTTCGGTATTCATTAAGAACTGAAGTTGCTGTGTTAAAGCTGTTTCGCGGGTTTGCAGTAAAGCCAAGCGGCTTTGATTTTGCAATAACTGGTTTTGCGCACTTGTTTGTTCTAAACGGCTTGTTTCCCCGCTTTTTAAACGTTGTTGCGCTAACTTCAAGAAGTTGTTGTATATGCTATCTGCTTGTTTAAGTAGTTTCTTTTTTTCTTGTAGTACCAAAAGACTGTAAAATATATCGGTAATTTCCCGTTTCAATTCGGCTTCTTTAAAGCCTTTGGCTAACACAGCAGATTTCCAATCTTCATTTAATTTAGCTCTCTGATTTTGGTAAACGCCCGGTAAACTGAAGCCTTGGTTAATGCTGAATTTGTTATCGTTAACAGCACTATTAAATTTTCCGTATTCTGCTGATACCTGTGTAGGTGCAATTGTAGCAGCCGTATTTACCAATTGTTTGGCTTGTACTGCTCTTAAATCATACGATTTAAGCATCAAATTATTGGTCACTGCCAAATCAACAGCAGATTTATAGGTAACGGGTTTTTGGCTTTTTGCAGGTAAAAATGCAAAAAGAAGCAAGGCTGTTGCAATGGTTTTGGTCGCTTTGCCTTTTTTGATGCCTTTTTCAAAAAACAGATAAAGGATAGGCAGTACAAATAAGGTAAGTAGGGTAGCGATCATTAAACCACCTATTACTACCGTTGCTAAAGGCCGTTGAACATCTGCTCCGGCACCGTTGCTTATTGCCATAGGTAAAAATCCTAATGATGCTACAGAAGCGGTCATTAAAACCGGACGTAAACGGGTTTGTGTACCTTTTAAAACAATAGCTTTCATATTGGTTTCTCCTGATTTTTTGATGTTATTAAACTCGGCTACGAGTACAATGCCGTTGAGTACAGCAATACCAAATAAGGCAATAAAACCCACACCTGCACTAATACTGAAAGGCATGCCTCTTAAAGCAAGCAGGAAAATACCACCTATGGCCGATAAAGGAATAGCGCTGTAAATCAACAATCCGTATTTGATAGAACCGAAGGCGAAATAGAGCAGTAAAAAAATCAAGACCAATGAAACCGGAACAGCCACCATTAATCTGGATTTAGCCTCGTTCAGGTTTTCAAAAGAGCCTCCGTAAGCTATGGTATAACCTACAGGCAATTTTATTTTAGAAGATACTTTATCTTGCAGCTCGTTCACAATGCTCTCTACATCGCGACCGTTTACATTAAAGCCTACTAAAATGCGTCGCTTGGTATCTTCACGTTGGATCTGGCTCGGACTATCTACCAATTCTACACTGGCAATTTGGCTTAAAGGCATCTGACTACCCGATGGTGTGGCAATCAATAAATTCTGTACGTCGCTTATGCTCTTGCGCTTATCGGTTTGTAAACGCACTACCAAATCAAAACTTTTTTCACCTTCAAATACCAAACCTGCGCTCTTACCTGCAAATGCAGTGTTTACGGCTCTGTTTATTTCTGCAATATTAAGCCCATATTGCGCAATTACAGCCCGATTGTATTTTACTACAATTTGTGGTGTACCGCTGATCTGCTCAACATAAATCTCGTTGGCACCTTTTACATCTTTTAAGATACTGCCAACTTTTTTTGCATAGACACTTAAAGTATCCAAATTCTCGCCAAAGATTTTACAAACTACATCTTGTCGTGCTCCTGTCATCAATTCGTTAAAACGCATCTGAACGGGGAACTGGAAACTGGTGGTAACACCTGGTACTTCACTGGCTGCCTCACCCATTTTTTCGGCGAGTTCATCAAATGTTTTTGCCGATGTCCATTCTTTTTTAGGTTTGAGGTTAATGATCATATCGCCCATATCCATAGGTAGAGGTTCTGTAGGTACTTCACTACTTCCTATTTTGGCAACAATGTTTTTTACCTCGGGGAAGCGTGATTTTAAGATGCCTGCAACCTTTTGCACATTTTCAGTGGTGGTATTTAAATTACTGCCCGATAAAACCCGTGTTTCGACCGCAAAATCCCCTTCTTCTATAGAAGGAATAAATTCGCCACCTAATCTGCCTAATATTATAATGGCTATAATGAACAGTGCAAGAG
>DDEP01000152.1:169-6357 GCA_002336465.1 Pedobacter sp. UBA1951 | reverse complement strand
AGATGAAGAGGCTATAAGGGTATTGAAGCTCTCAAAAAGATGGAACCCGGGACAAATTGAACAAAAACCTGTAAGAACCAAATATAATATCCCTATTAAATTTACACTTAAAACATAATACTTCTCTAACCCTTAAAAATCAATCATCATGAAAAAATTTAATATTGCATTTATTGCAACAGGACTTTCTTTGCTCTGTTTTTTCGCAAAAGCACAAGACAAGGTTTACAGTTTCGTATCAATGGAAACTCCTCCTTCATACCCGGGCGGTATTGCTTCCTTTTATGATTTCTTAGCAAAGAACATAAAATATCCTCAAATGGCTATTCAAAACAAAACAGAAGGCAATGTCTTTTTGTCTTTCATTGTTGAGAAAGACGGATCTCTTACCGACATTAAAGTAGATCGGGGTCTAGGAAATGGAACTGATGAAGAAGCCATACGTGTGTTAAAGCTTTCAAAAAGATGGAATCCGGGACAGGTTGAACAAAAACCTGTAAGAACCAAGTACAATATCCCTATTAAATTTACTCTAAGCAATAAGGTTTCTTCGCCATCAAAACCAGGCCGAGAGATTGCCACTGTTATCATTAAGGCATTTCCAAACGGTTCACCTCTCATTATGATCAACAAAGCCCAGTCAAATATAGGCGCTGTGCTTGACCTCAGCCCTGATAAGGTTAGTAATATCCAATTATTACAGGCCGCACAAGCCACAAAAGAATTTGGAGATAAAGGTAAAAATGGAGCAGTTGTGATAACAGCAACTAAATAAAGGTAAAAAAGCCGGCGTAAATACGTCGGCTTTTTTACAAATACTTCCTTGTCTCGGAAATATAAATTTAAGACTTTATCTCGAAACCTGCCTAAGGAAATTTGTATTTTTTTGTTTACTTTCCTTCTGCATTCTAATGCCTCTATTTGTAATTCTAATGCAATGAAACTTCTTTTTGGTAACAAAAAATTAAATTATCCGTCTATATTTGTAACAATCGTTATTTAAATGAAGTACATGTTAATTTTTCTTATAGTTGCGATTATTACCCTATGGGTAATCAAGGTCTTGGTACGTTTAATTTTTCCTGCTGCAATCAGAAATGCATTTAGCAACATGCAAAACCCCAACGCAGAAAACAACTATCAAAGACAAAGAAGACCAGAAGGCTCAATTTCCATAGACTTTGTTCCTCAAAAAAGGAAAAAAGGCAACTCAGACAAATTAGGTGAATTTGTAGAGTATGAGGATGTTAAATAAAATCCATCATTAATCTTTAGTTTTCTTTTTTAACACCGCAACATTACCAATTGGTTGTATCAATTTTACATTAAAGCGTAGAGTTTACTTTTTAATCTCGTTCAAATTTCTATTTTTGGGCTGAGTTTAATTTTAATATACCTTAATGAATAATTGGTTTAATAAAAATGGCATTCACTTAGCCATTATAGCTGCATTTGTAGTTATCTGCTTTATTTATTTTAGCCCGGTGCTACAAGGCAAAGCACCTGTTCAAAGTGATGTATTGCAATCTAAAGCAATGCAGAAAGAAATCATGGAGTATAAAGAAAAAGATGGCAAAGGCCCTCTTTGGACTAATCAGATGTTTGGTGGTATGCCTACTTACCAAATCTGGGTACAATATGCTTACAATGGCGCTACTTATGGTATAGCACTAATTACCAAGGTTTTGCCAAATCCCGTAGGAACAGTATTATTATTATTGATTGGTGCCTATTTTTTATTCATTACCTTAAAGGTAAATCCATGGTTAGCTGCTGCAGGGGCCATAGCTTTTGCGTTTACAACATACAATTTCGTTTTAATTGCAGCCGGACATAGCAATAAAGCATTGGCTATTGGTTTCTTTGCCCCTATATTAGCCAGTATATTAATAACATTAAGAGGTCGATACTTATTAGGTGCTAGTTTAACAGCTTTGTTCTTAGCTCTAGAAATCAGAGCCAACCACGTTCAAATGACTTATTATTTGTTCTTATGTGTTTTAATATTGATCATTGTTGAAGTATATAATGCCTATAAGAATAAACAGCTCCCTGCTTTTGGAAAATCTGTAGCTTATTTGGTTGGAGCTGCCCTCTTAGCTGTAACGATCAACGCTAGCTTACTTTGGACTACTTCAGAATATGCGGCTCAAACCAATAGAGGTAAATCTAACCTTACCAGTATGAATTCTGAAAAGAACAAAGGTATGAGCAAGGAATATGCTTACAACTGGAGTCAAGGTGTTGGAGAAAGCTTTACATTTTTAATCCCGCATTTGTATGGAGGCGCAACAAGCGTAGATGAGCTAGTTAAGCCCGAAAGCAATATGTATAAATCTATCTCCGAAGTCACGGGTGGAGATCCTAACCAAACGGTACAAGCCATTCAGCAGCTTGCGCAGGGCTTAAATATGCAACAATACTGGGGCGAAAAGCCAGGAACGCAAGGTGGCTACTATTTCGGTGCCATCATCTGCTTCTTGTTTGTGTTTGGCTTATTCATTGTTAAGGGCCCTTTAAAATGGTGGATATTAGCTACCTCTATTTTATTTATTCTTTTATCATTTGGCAAAAACTTCCCTTTCGTTTCGGATTTGTTTTTTGATTATTTTCCTTTATACAACAAGTTTAGGGCAGTAGAATCTATACTTGCAGTTGTAGGCTTAATGTTCCCTATCTTAGCTATCTTAGCTTTAAGAGAAGTACAAAACAGTACCTTAAGTGCCAAAGAACTTACTAAAAAGCTTACATGGTCTGCAGCTATTACAGGTGGTTTCGCCTTAATCGTAGCTTTGGTACCTACCTTATTCTTTAGCTTTAAAACCAGCAACCATAATGAAATTATACAAGCATTGACACAGATGCTGCAAAATAATTCAACTTTGGCACACAAAATAGGTGACGCTCTGGTACAAGATCGTATTGCCATTGCAAGAGCAGATGCTTTCCGCTCTTTTATTTTCATTGCTATAGCATTTGGATTGGTTTGGGCATTCATCAACAAAAAAATGAATATGCAACTGGCCTTCGGGTTATTAGCTCTTGCTATTCTTGTTGACATGTGGCAAGTAGATAAGAATTATCTTAACAGCAATAACTTTGAAAGCAAAGCGGCTTTGAATAATTATTTCCAGCAAAGAGATGTAGATAATTTCATCATAGCTGATAAAGACCCTAATTTCAGGGTTTATGATCAGACTATCAGTACTTTTTCTGATGCAAGTGCAACAGCTTTCCACAAAACTATTGGTGGTTACCATGCTGCTAAGCTGAAAAGATATGACGAACTGATACAAAATCAATTGACCAAAAGTGTTAATCAGGATGTATTGGATATGTTGAACACGAAATATTTTATTACCCGTGATCCTCAAAACGGGTCATATAAACTGTCAAGAAACAGTTCTGCATTGGGTAATGCATGGATCGTAAAAAGTGTTCAATATGTTAAAAATGCAGATGAAGAGATGAAAGCCATCAGTAGTTTCGACCCTAAAAACGAAGCTATTGTTGACCAAAGCTTCAAAAAATATATTGATACCACACGTTTAGGTGCCGATCCTAGCGCATTCATCAAAATGGAAAAATACCATCCTGACCATATTGAATATAGCTATAGTGCTCCAAGAGACGTTGTTGCTGTTTTTTCTGAAATATATTATGACAAAGGCTGGAACATGTATATTGATGGGGTTAAGAAACCTTATTTCAGGGCAGATTATGTTTTAAGAGCTGCTCAATTAGAAGCTGGAAATCATAAAATAGAATTTAAATTTGAACCGGTTTCTTATTACACTGGCGAGAAAATCTCTCTTGCAGGATCGGTGCTGTTATTAGGGTTGTTAGGGTTGGCCTTCTATACAGAGAACAAAAAGAAAAAATAAAAAACTATCTATTTTATAAAAAAGGTTTGGGCTACACCCAAACCTTTTTTATTGCACCAAACTTTTAAACAAGCACAAACATAATGAACACTTAACGATCTGTTAATCTGCAAAGTACACATTTGCAAAAAAAGATTAAATGCCAGAGCTATTTGTAATTATTTGCGTAATCGTAATTGTAGCGTTTTACTTTAGTCCATTTGAGCTTACCCTTAGCGAAGAGGATGATTAATATTTTGTTCCAGACTTCTTTTGTATTTAATGCAGAAGAGATTTGAACGCTTAAAAATATCTCTATGGAAAAACGCAAAGTAGAAATCGTAGTTATTTCTGATGTACATTTAGGTACTTACGGTTGTAGAGCAAAAGAACTTCTCAAATATTTAAAAAGCATACAACCCCAAACCATTATCTTAAATGGGGATATTATTGATATCTGGCAATTCAGTAAACGCTATTGGCCCGAAACTCACATGAAAGTCTTAAGGAAACTCATGAAATTTGTAGTAGAGGGTGTTCCTGTATATTATTTAACAGGAAATCACGATGAGCTTTTGAGGAAATTTGCAGATATGCAATTAGGATCTTTTTACCTTCAGAATAAGCTTGTTCTAGAGCTAGATGGCAAAAAAGCATGGTTTTTTCATGGCGATATCTTCGATATTACCATGCAACACTCTAAATGGCTGGCAAAATTAGGTGCCATTGGCTATGATAGCTTAATCTTATTAAACAGTATGGTAAACTGGTGCTTAGAGTTAATAGGAAGAGAAAAAATGAGCTTCTCTAAAAAGATAAAGGCCAAGTTTAAAGATGCGGTAAAATTCATCAACAGTTTTGAGCAAACAGCAGCAGATTTAGCAATTAACAGCGGTTATCATTACGTAGTTTGTGGGCATATACATCAGCCAGAAAAGCGCATGATAAATACAGATGATGGTGAAGTCCTTTATCTCAATAGTGGAGACTGGATTGAAAATCTAACTGCTTTAGAATACAATGATCAGGCTTGGAGCATATTCAAGTACGATGCAAAACAATTTGCAAAAGAAGAGGAAGTAGAATACGGTCAACTTTCAGACGGAGAAGATCTACAAAGCAAGTTAGATGTACAAACACTGCTTCAAAAGATTAAACTAGAAATTGCTTAGATATATATTTTTTGTGATATTAGGGCTCGATGAAGATACTTTATGCCATACAGGGCACCGGAAATGGACATATTAGCAGAGCTCGTGAAATTGTTCCTCTATTACAGCAACATGGCGAATTAGACATCCTGATCTCGGGAACACAAGCTGATGTGCAATTAACACAGGAAGTAAAGTACAAATTACATGGCTTTAGTTTTATTTTCGGAAAAAAAGGTGGTGTAAATCACTATCAAACATGGAACAACATGGATCTTTTTCAATTTAGAAGAGACATGAAATCCATTCCTTTAAAAGATTATAACCTTATTATAAATGATTTTGAGCCTGTAACTGCATGGGCTTGTAAACTACAAGGAATTGAAAGTGTTTCGCTAAGTCATCAGGCAGCATTTAAATCAAATAAAGTTCCAAGACCTAAAACAATAGATTGGGGAAAAATTATTCTAAGCAGATATGCGCCCACTACCCACCATATTGGTTTTCATTTTGAGCGTTATGACGATTTCATCTATACACCCGTTATCAGGAGCGAAATAAGAAATCTTAAACCCTCTAATATGGGGCATTATACTGTTTATCTGCCAGCCATAGACGACAAAGATTTGGTTAAATTACTCAAGCAGATTCCACAGGTTACATGGCAGGTTTTTTCAAAGCACAACAAAATCCCTTATACTGATGCCAATGTAGTTGTTGAGCCAGTAAACAATGAGAAATTTAACCATAGTATGGCCAGTTGTGAGGGTGTATTTACAGGAGGCGGTTTTGAAGGACCTTCTGAAGCCTTGTTCTTAGGCAAGAAATTATTGGTTGCGCCTATGCGCTTCCAATATGAACAGCAATGCAATGCCTATGCGCTCAAACAACTCGGAATACCTGTAATATGGGGAAGTAATCATGACTGGTTACCTGTATTACAAAGATTTGTTACAGAACCTCAGCATCATCAATTTGATTTTCCAGATGAAACTGCACAGATAATTCAGCATACAGTAAATACATTTGCCAGATAAATTTATTTACTTTGCCTTTGTATAACAGGCATGATTAATCAGTTCAGAAATTTAAATCCTATTAATATATTGTTCTTGGCAGCTTATACGCTGTTCATGCGCATTGCTATTCTCTTAGATCCACCAGAAACCTTAAC
>DDEP01000152.1:0-145 GCA_002336465.1 Pedobacter sp. UBA1951 | reverse complement strand
TATGGTTTAACAGAATCATCAACAATCATACATTAATGCCTAAGCCCACCTTTATACCGGCATTAATATACATCACGGGTTCAAGTTTATTTCTACAATTTTTGGTGTTAAGTCCACCCCTTATCTGTAATTTCTTAGTTCTATT
>DDEP01000031.1 GCA_002336465.1 Pedobacter sp. UBA1951 | reverse complement strand
CCAATCATAATGCCATACAAGGTCCAGGAGAGATTGTATGTATGCCAGATCATTTTCAAAAATTAGATTTTGAACTTGAAGTAGCGGTAGTTATCGGTAAAAAAGGTAGAAACATCAAAGCTGTCGAAGCAGATGATTATATAGCAGGTTACATGATCATGAATGATATGAGTGCACGTACACTGCAAATGGAAGAAATGTTGCTTAATCTAGGTCCGGCTAAGGGTAAAGATTTCAGTACCGTAATTGGCCCGTGGTTAGTTACTCCTGATGAATTAGAGGCTTATAAAGTGCCAGCTAAAGAAGGGCATGTAGGCAATAACTATAACTTAAAAATGACCTGTCGCGTTAATGGCATAGAAGTTTCTGCAGGTAATATGGCCGATATGGACTGGACTTTTGCAGAGATTATTGAACGTTGTGCTTATGGTGTAGATATTTTACCGGGTGATGTGATAGGTTCTGGTACGGTAGGTACCGGCTGCTTCTTAGAATTGAACGGTACTGGTTTGTTAAATAACCCTGATTATAAAGTACAATGGTTGCAACCGGGAGATAACGTAGAAATGGAAATTACAGGTTTAGGATGTTTAACCAATGTAATTACCAAAGAAGAAACAGATTTCTCTATTCTGGCGCTCAAAAAGAAATAAAATGCTAAGCCTTGATTGTAAAGACCTGAGCCCTGTGCAATTGCAGAATTATTTGCAATATGCCATTGCGCCGCGACCTATTTGTTTTGCCAGCACAATAGATTCAGCAGGAAATGTTAATCTGAGCCCTTTCAGCTTTTTTAATTTAATGGGGTCAAACCCGCCAATATGTGTTTTTTCGCCGGCGCGCCGTGTAAGAGATAATACCACTAAGCATACGCTTGAAAATGTTTTAGCTGTTAAAGAATGTGTAATTAATATTGTTAATTACGCCATGGTACAACAAACTAGTTTGGCTAGTACTGAGTATGCAAAAGGAATAAACGAATTTGAAAAGGCTGGTTTTACCATGCTGAAATCTGAGTTGGTTAAACCTCCGAGGGTGGCAGAGGCTCCTGTTCAATTAGAATGTGTGATCAATGATGTGATTGCTTTGGGGGATCATAATGGGGCAGGTAATCTCGTTGTAGCTGAAATCAAACGCATTCATATTAAAGAAGAAATATTGGATGCTGATGGAAAAATAGACCAGCAGAAGATAGACTTAGTAGCACGTTTAGGTGGCGATTGGTATTGCAGAGTTACTGCAGAAAATTTATTTAAGGTAGCTAAACCCTTGGCTACTTTAGGGGTAGGCGTAGATAGACTTCCTCATAGCGTGCGTAATTCAAAAGTGCTTAGCGGAAATGACTTGGGTATGTTAGGAAACGTAGAACATTTACCAACAACAGAAGAAATAGAAGCAATCCGTTATCAGGTTAATGTTAAAGATATTTTAGATGCAACTATTGGGGATGAAAATAACAGGGAAAGAGAACTACACGAGCTGGCTAAGTTGTTTTTAAAAGAAGGCAATGTTACCGATGCACTGAAAATAGTTTTGCTATAAAAGCTGATTACAATAAAAATAAAAGCCTGTTATTTTAAAATAACAGGCTTTTTTATGATGTGTTTTTAACGCTCGTTTATTCTACCACCGTTACGGCTTTCATTAAACGGGTTTTGTAATAACCTTCTAAATCGGTAATGGTTACACCTTTGGCTTTACCTGATGAAGAATGTATAAATTTAATATTACCATCCTGATCAATAGAATAAATAATACCTACGTGTCCCGGTCTTCTAATTTTTGCATTGCTACCCGTAAATACCAATACATCGCCAACTTTTGCATCTGCTAATTTCACAGTCTTACCCTTGGCGGCGTAATCAACCGATGAACGCGCACCACTAAAACCAAACTGCTTTAATACATAGGTAACAAAGCCCGAACAATCAAAACCTTTTTCTGGGTTGCTTGATGCATACCTGTAACGGGTACCTAACAGCGATTTAGCAAAATCCATCATCTGATTTACTTTAGAAGATGCGGCATCAGGTATTTTACTCAAAATGCCAGTTACGATTTCGCGGTACTGTTGTGGCAAAGAAACTTCTTTCTCTTTTTCTAATTTTTCTGTCTTTTGCTGTTGCGCAAAACTGCTTAAGCTCACAGCCATTAAAAGGAAGAGAACTACAAGGGTATTCTTCATGCTCGCAAATTAAATAAACAAATCAAAAAAAGCCTAAATTGTTGAAAACTATTGCTTTAGTTTGGGGTTTTTTGCATTTTTAAGGGGTAGTAACCGCTACGGGCAATATCTTGCCATTAAAGAATTTATGACCTGTTTTGGCAAAATCGGCAATGTATTTTCCCATTTCAAAAGCCATAACCGGACTTTCGTATCCCGGAAAAGCTGCCTCCAACATTTCTGTTTGTGCAGAACCTAAAGCCAAACAGTTGATTTTTATGCCTGTATTTACTAATTCTTGCGCCAAACATTCTGTTAAAGTATGTAGTGCACCTTTACTTGCAGAATATGCTGATAAACCTGCAAATTTAATGCTACCCTGAAAACCACCCATGCTGCCAATGTTTACAATATGACTTCCCTTTTCCATAAAAGGTAGGGTATATTTGATCATTTTAAAATGGCTCATTACATTGGTTTCAAGCATATCTGCCAAATCATTTTCAGTAGTTTCTAAAAATGGTTTGTTTACCAAAGCTCCAGCATTGTTGATCAAAATGTCAACCTTGCCTAGTTTTTCTTTAATAAAAGGGATTAAAGCATTGTAATCATCTCTTACAGTATCAAATGCAACGGGCAATAATTTGCATTCTGGTGTAATACCAGTAGCTATTTCATGCAGCTTTCTTAATTTATCAGCTGATCTAGCGATACATAAAACCGTATTTTTAGGATCTAAGGTAAATTCAAGAGCAGCTTCAAAGCCAATGCCGCTACTGGCTCCTGTAATGATAATATTCATGTTAAAAAAACTTAAAAGAACAGAGCAGACTTTGCCTGCTTATTCTAAAACATCAGTATAGCTGCAAAGATAAGATAAATATGCTACTCCCATATTTTGGTCTAGGCCGTTTTGAAAGCATGACAGTAAAACTTACCTTTGCGGAAAATCAAAATTCAGAGAACATGTTAAGCAAATTACAAGAGCGTAGTGGAGGTTTATGTGAGTTATGTAGTAAAAATGAAGCCACAATTGCTTATACGGTAAGTCCTAAAAAAGACGATAGTATAGAGAACCAAGTGGCAGTATGTGATGAATGTGTAACGAATATGGAAGGGAGCGATAAAGGTTATTACTGGCGTTGTTTAGAAGGTAGTATCTGGAATCCCGAGCCAAGTGTACAGGCTTTAAGTTACCGTTTGTTACAAGCATACAAAAATGAAGACTGGGCTGAAAATGTGTTGAGTATGGTTGATTTGGACGAAGATACTGTGCAATGGGCATTAAATGGACTGGAAGCAGCAGAGCTACATAAAGATGCATTTGGTAATGTGCTGGAAAATGGAGATACAGTTGTTTTAACACAGGCTTTGGATGTGAAAGGAACTAACTTCAGTGCGCCTAAAGGTACCGTGGTTAAACGTATAAGATTGGTGCACGATAATACAGAACAGATTGAAGGTAAAATAAACGAACAGATGATTGTTATTTTAACCAAATACGTGAAGAAGAATAACTAAATTACTATACTGATAAATTAAAAAGGGCGAAATTCAAGTTTCGCCCTTTTTAATTTAATGCCTGTAACTTATTGTAATAAACCCTGAATTCGTTTCAAGGTAACGTCACTTTCTTTGTCGAATTAATCTTCAACCGTAATTAATTGCGTAACCGGATTTTCTATCACATGAAAACCATCATTGATCAATTTGGTTAGTTCTTTTTCGGTTGCAGCTTTCATTTCAAGATAAATCTTTACTTCTTTTTCTAAAGATGGATTAGATTTTCTGTCGTGCAGAATTTCTAATACCTGCATGGCGCATAACCAATCGTGTCTGTATGAAGTTTTTAATTCGTTAAAGATACTTTCTAGGCTTTCATTTCCGTGTCCGCTTTCACGTATATCTCTTACTTGTTGGTAAAGCAGGTGCAAACGCTTAGTTGCCTCATCGTAGGTAATTTTATGAGTAAATTGATTACTGATGTGCGTAAGTTCTTCGTAAGCATCTTTATCAGCAGCACCATTAAATACAGATACGATTTTTTCGCCAACAGCCATGTCATAAACGCCCCATTCAGGTTGGAAGAGTATGTTGCCGTTTTCTTCTTTTACCTCACAATTTTCAAATGTGAGGAGAACAAGTTGATCTGCTTTAAAGAGTATTGCACTTAATGTACCTTTAACCTTTATACCGCTTTCAAAAGTAAGTTCACAAACTTCATCTTTAATAATGCCTAATTCTTCTAATTCGCTTAGGTTGTGGTCTTCCAATGCTTTTTGCACACCTTTTAACTTGCCTACGGGCGAAGAAAAGCCATCGCGATGGTAAGTTTTTCCATGACCTGAGAGCTCTTTGTTGTCAAAAGCTAGCGCAGAAGGGCCAGTTGTTTTAATAAAAGTAAGGCCATTATGCGCATCCAATCCTAAATCGGTAAATATGCCCGTTACCTGTAAGCCCGAACTGTAAACGGCTGTACTTGGGTTTTTACACTCAATGGCTTTTAAAATGCTTTCACTACCTCCACGCCTAAATGCCATGGTATCGGCAAACTGCTCCAGCACATCAATTAGGTTTTGAAAAGTAGGCGTTACAAATAATTGCGGTTGTTCTTTGGTAATATCGTAAGCATAGTTTACGGTATTCATATCATACCAAATCTTTTTTACTTTAGGGTCCATGCAGCTGGCGCTTTCTCCTATAGAAGAGAGTAGTCCTGCTCCATAAATTTTAGGATTTTCTAAAGTTCCAATCAATCCATATTCTACTGTCCACCAGTGCAAACGGCTTAATAAAGCCATTTCAGAAGGTTCACCCATGTTTTCAGAAATGAATTTCAGTTCTTTTTCTGTTTTGGCGATTTCGGTTTCATCAGCATCAGGTGCTTCTTTTAAGATAGACAGTTTCCTGATTGTTTCATAAAGTTCAAAATCTTTGCTGGAGAACATGGCCTTTGCACCAATAGAACCAAAGTAACTTAGGTAGTTGTTGTAATCCGTATCGGCAATGATAGGTGCATGCCCTGCGCTTTCATGGATAATGTCTGGAGCAGGGGTATATTCTATATGGTTGATCTGGCGAATATCGGCAGCAATTACCAATACCCTGTAAGCCTGATACTCCATAAATGCTGCAGGAGGTATAAAGCCATCAACTGTAACAGCACCCCAGCCAATTTTACCTAAATTATCATTCATGGTTTGCAAGTCAGGAATGTATTCTATACTTAATCCGGCTCGTTGCAAGCCTTTAATGTACGGATAATAGGCAACATGCTTTAAATAACTGTAGTTTTGACGCATTACATAACGCCAAACCGCTTGGTCAATTGGCGTATATTTTTCGTAATTCTGATCTACAATAAACTGCCTTAGATGCTTGGGTAGTTTTGCTACTTGCTGATTATTAAAATCATTAAAATCGCTCATTTCTGCATGTTTTTTTAAAGAGTCTAAATTAGATGGTTTTACCCACTAATCAAAGAAAATGGGCTTGTTTTGCTTTTTTTAACGTTTTGCTTACAAGGTTGAAAGCAGAGAAGTGTTTACGATAAGCATTATGAAATGATCTTGAAATCTAGTCAATGCTCAAAAGCTATTGATGTTAGCTAATATCTGTTAATTTAATGATTTTACCATCTTCAGAAAACTCAAAAACAGACTTGCCTTTAAGCTTAAGTTGATCTCCCTTTTTGAGCCCGTTTGGCAAGTCCATTGCTAATACTGCTTGGTAATCTATTTCAATTTCAGTCTGTTTATTGTGGTGGATATAGGATGAGATGATTTGTTTTCGCTCAGAAAAATAAGCACAAGCTTGTTCTGCCTGTTGCTTAAAATCTGCTAACCCTTCTAAGCCAAGCGTAATTTCTTCATTTTTGATATTCTGAAAAACAATTCCATCTTCAAAATCCTTAGTCATTTTTTCAATATCAAACTGATTGTAACCCTCAAGATAATTTTGAATAATCAATAATCTATTGCTTATGGTTATGTTCATTAGTTCTTATGACCATCCGTTCTTTTTCTTTTCGTTTTCTATCTCTTCTTGGATTTTTTTATTATCTGTAGCATGATCTTCCATAGATTGCAACAAGGTTTTAGCTTTTTCCAAATAGGCTTTGGCTTTTTCCTTGTAAAATACAGTTAACGTTTCCATCTTATTTTTACGGCCGCTATGGTTTCAAGCTCCAATCTTATTGCTGAAATAATCTCAAATCCATTTTTCTGATAAAATCCTACGGGCGATTTGTAAAGATTGCCATTTAATTTTTTATCGTTATGATGGTCTATTACCCAACCATTCAATTCGCTTTCTTTTTCTTTTAGATGATTCAATATTTTTCTGCCAATTCCTTTTCCTTGGAGTTGCTCAGAAATAATAATTGCAAACCATTTCTCATCTGACCTTTTAAAAGTAAATGCCCAACCTTGTAGGTTTCCTATTTCGTCTTTTAGTAGATAATGATTTTGTTCACTTAAACGGTTTAGATATTCTTGAAAAGCTTCTGTATTCTTATAAGCAAGTTTTTCGGGATATTCATTGTTCCATAAGTTTAAAACCTGCTGTTTATCTGTGTTACTTAACTGACTTTGGTTAACTATTCTCATAAGGTAATAGGTTTCAGTTGTAAAGGTAAACTTTTCTCCTTTTTGTACCCTTTAAAATATGTGCTTAAAAACGTACTTTTGCAAAGATTTGAATACCTTATTACATGAGTATAACTACAAAATACAATCCTAAAGAAACCGAAGAAAAGTGGTATAGCTACTGGTTAGAGCATAAATTTTTTCATTCCGAACCCGATGAACGTGAACCTTACACTATTGTAATACCTCCGCCAAATGTTACGGGCGTATTGCACATGGGGCACATGCTTAACAACACTATACAGGATGTATTGATCAGGAAAGCTCGTATGCAAGGTAAAAATGCATGCTGGGTACCCGGAACCGACCATGCTTCTATTGCAACAGAGGCTAAGGTAGTGGCTATGCTTAAAGAACAAGGCATTAACAAAGCCGATTTAAGCCGCGAGAAGTTTTTGGAACATGCTTGGGAATGGAAAGATAAATACGGCGGTATTATTCTTGAACAACTGAAAAAACTGGGAGCTAGCTGTGATTGGGACCGTACTCGCTTTACTATGGAAGAAGACCTTTCTGAAGCGGTTATAGATTGTTTTATCCATTTATATAAAAAAGGTTGGATCTATCGTGGTTACCGTATGGTAAACTGGGATCCGCTTGGAAAAACATCTATTTCTGACGAAGAAGTAATCCGTAAAGAAGTTAACCAAAAACTATATTACATTAAGTACTTTGTAGCAGGTAGTACCGATAAATATGTAACCATTGCTACCACAAGGCCAGAAACCATTATGGCCGATGCGGCCGTTTTTGTGAATCCTGCCGACGAACGTTTTAAAGAATTGGTAGGTAAAAAGGTAGCTATTCCATTAATTGGTCGTGAAATTGAAGTGATGACCGATGAGTATGTAGATATGGAATTTGGTACAGGCTGTTTAAAAGTTACCCCTGCTCATGATATTAATGATTATGAATTGGGTATTAAATATGATCTTACCCCATTTTTAGATATCTTAGATGATGACGGTAAATTAAACGAAAAAGCCGAAATCTTAATAGGCGAGGATCGTTTTATTGCTCGTAAAAAAATTGCCAAGATGCTGGAAGAAGCTGGTCATCTTGAAAAGGTAGAAGACTATAAATCGCAGGTGGGTTTTTCTGAACGTACTGATGCAGTTATTGAGCCTAAGGTTTCGCTACAATGGTTCGTTAAAATGAAAGAACTGGCTCAGCCAGCTTTAGATTCAGTAGTAAACGGCGATGTAAAGCTAATTCCAGATAAGTTTATCAATACTTACCGTCATTGGATGGAAAATGTAAGAGACTGGAATATTTCACGCCAGCTATGGTGGGGACAACGTATTCCGGCTTGGTACAACCCAAAAGATGAATGGGTGGTTGCCAAAACCAGAGAAGAAGCTTATGAAGAATTTAAAAAACAAGCCAATGGCATTGAATTAAGTTTTTCGGCTAATGATATCCGCCAAGATGACGATGTAATGGATACTTGGTTCTCATCATGGTTGTGGCCTATTTCTGTATTTGATGGGTTTAAGAATCCTGACAATCCGGATATCAATTATTATTATCCTACCAATGATTTGGTAACAGCACCTGAAATCTTATTTTTCTGGGTAGCACGTATGATTATGGCCGGACACGAGTTTATGGGGGAAAAGCCATTTACCAACGTATATCTAACCGGTATTGTAAGAGATAAAATAGGGCGTAAAATGTCTAAATCACTAGGTAACTCACCAGATCCTATTGGTTTAATAGAACAATATGGAGCCGACGGAGTTAGAGTAGGGATGTTAATGTCTTCGCCTGCAGGTAATGATTTGATGTTTGATGAAGCTTACTGTGAACAAGGAAGAAACTTTGCCAATAAAGTATGGAATGCTTTCCGTTTGGTTAAGGGCTGGGAGATTGATACCAATATAGATAACCCCAATGCACAAACGATAGCTTGGTTTGAGAGTCGTTTTAATGAAGCCCTGACCGAAATTGAACATAACTTTAAACAATACCGTTTATCAGAAGCATTAACGGCAACTTATAAATTGGTATGGGATGATTTCTGCTCATGGTATCTTGAAATGGTAAAACCTGCCTATCAGCATCCTGTTGATGCCGAAACAAGAAAGGCTACCGTTCATTTCTTTGAACAGATCTTGCGTTTGTTGCATCCGTTCATGCCTTTTATTACAGAAGAATTGTATCATGACGAATTGTTTGGTGCACGTACTGAAAAAGAATGCTGCATTATAGCAGAATATCCAATTATCGGTGTGGCTAATGAAGACTTGTTAAAAGAAGCCGAATTGGTAAAAACTTTGGTGTCTGAAATCAGAAATGTAAGAAATACACGCCAGATTTCACCAAAAGAAGCACTAAACTTAAGTATCAATGCACAATCAGGTATTGATTATAGTAAATGGTTAAATGTAATTAGTAAGCTGACTAATATAAGCGAAGTGACTTTTGTTGCTGAAAAAGTAGCGGGAGCAGCTAATTTCTTGGTAGGTAAAGACGAATTTTTTATTCCTTTGGCACAAAACATAGATGCTGATACAGAGAAAGAACGTTTAACCAAAGAGCTTGAATATCTAGAAGGTTTCCTGAAATCAGTAAATGCCAAATTAAGCAATGAAAGATTTGTGCAAAATGCTAAAGCAGATGTTGTGGAGAACGAGCGAAACAAAAAAGCAGATGCAGAATCGAAAATGGCTACCATAAAAGAAAGTTTAGCAGCTTTATAATAGCTATTCGTTAAATAAATAAGAGCCATCCAGATTAAAACTGGATGGCTTTTTTATGCTTTGAAGAATAAGATATTCTGAAATAAATCTTATTTTAGCCATATAACCTTTTATTATAGTGATTATGAGAGTTTCTTTTGGATTGATTTTATTAATGTTTTTATTTTCCTGCAGTGATCAAAAGCAGACTGAAGAAATAAAATCGAATGTTGTAATAGAGAAGAAACTGAACGATTTTATCAATCAGCATAAAAAATGGGTAGAAAATAACGAGGCTAATCCCGAAACTACCGATAAATTTCAGCGTGAAGTTATACATTGGAGTAATGAACCAGATTTTTTACAGAATATGCCTTTACAGGTAGAAACTGTAAAAGATACAGTGGAAAGTGGTCAGCCGGTTAAAGTAGCTGTTTTTACAGGTTACAGCGATAGCACAAGACCACTAAATAGCTTGCTTAATTATATACAGCTTACGGTGAACGGTATTATTTCAGATACCCAAGCTAAACAATTAGAAAAAGGCCAAAACTATACTGTACAAGGTAATCTGCAACGTCAGGGAAAAAGAGCTGATGTAAAATACATCCAAGTGGCCGACTTTAGAGGTTATGACCTGGGAAAATACACTTTCGTAATTAGCTCTATTAAGCCAATAAAAGCAAAATAGGCCATTAATCTGTAACGCTCTTCACCTTATAAGGGAATTTTAGCGCATAGTTTTTTACCAGATTACACATATAATAATTACTGTGGCATAAATCTTCATTTTTGACCAAATCATCAGTGCTGTTAAAAGAATTATCTTTTTCTGTAAAACCTAAAGCATATACGCTGTTGTTTCTATAATATATATAACTGTATTCTTCTGGGTTTCTCCCATTATCTATGAGTACAAAACTTTCAGTATCGTTTTTAATAAACTCTACTGCATGTGTTGCTTTTTCATTGTAATCATCAAAATCGATTTCAGTTAAGATTTTTTTCTGGTCTTCACGAGCTGGGCTTTCAGCATAAAAACTGCATAGCGAAAAGCTCAAATCGAACTCATGAATCAATTTAAGCATATATGCTGTGCTTTCATATACATTCTGAAAATATTTGAGAGCCGTTAATCCTTTTTTCATTTTAATGATACAAAGTCTAAGTAAGCCCCGGTTATCTATATAATCAATAAGACCAAATTTAGGGTCGTATTTTTTTAAGGCATTATTGTAGGTTGGCCAGTTCTGTTTAATATAATGACATTCTTTAAGCAAGGCCATTAATTCTGTACCAGTTTCTTCAAAGTCGATGTGAAATATCTCATTGATGAATTTCTGACGGCGGGCAGAGGGGTTCTCGCCTATAAAATGGCTGTTAACCCGTTTTCTTATATTGGTTGCTTTACCTACATAAATGAGTTTACCTGCTTTATCCCTAAAAAAATAGACACCCGGCTTACCGGGTAGCTTTTCCAGATCTTTACTGTTAACATGAGAAGGGAAGCGTTGCTCTTTTACTTTGAATTTGGCAGAAAGGAAGAGTTCGTCAAATCCACTCTTTTGTATAATATGTTCAAATAAGGTTACGGTAGCTCTAGCATCGCCAGCAGCACGGTGACGGCTTGTAATGTTAATGCCTAAATGATCGCATAATTTTCCTAAACTATAAGAAGCAAATCCGGGCAGGTATTTTCGGGCTAACCTTACAGTACATAACTTAGGGGCTTTAAGATCGAAGCCAGCCGTTTTGAGTTGATGCGAAACAAAGTTGTAGTCAAAATTTACATTATGGGCCACAAATACCTTATCTTTTAATTTCTCATATATAATAAAGGCTACATCTTCAAAAACTGGGGCATCTTTTACCATATCATTATGAATGCCTGTTAAGGTTTCTATATAATAAGGAATACCCTGCTGCGGATTAATGAGTGTTTGATATTCATCTACAATCTTATTGCCATCATATATATAGATAGCAATTTCGGTAATACCGTTTGCAGAAGCGTAGCTTCCGGTAGTTTCAATATCTACAATGGCAAATAAAGATGTATGCTGTTTGGAGTTCATTATATACAAATATAATGCTAATTTATTTAGTAAAATGGCTTTTGTGCGCATCTTTACTTAAAAAAATCAAACAAAAATGGTTAAAATGATGTGGCGTTATATTCCTCTATAACTTTATTGCATGTTTTTATTAGCCAGCTTTAGCATGAAAATAGAAACTTTAAACTTAAAATAAACCTCATAAATGCTATTTTTCAATCGAGAATTAATCATTTGTTTGTGCGGTGGGGGGCGGGTCCGCAAAATTTTCTCGCTGATACATATGCAGTTATGCCCCGCATGGCGTAAAAAGTTCCGCCATGGTTTGGAAAACGGGAAAAGATCTCTACCTTTGCACTCCGCTTACGGAGGTAAGGGACAAGGGTTGAAGAGCTGACGAGAGGTACTTTAGAAGGGGTTTTCGGGGATGGAGAGAGTAGAGGGGGCGCCGAAAAGAAACTCCGAAATATTTTCAGAAATATTTTGCAGAAACCGAAAAGATCTCTACCTTTGCACTCCGCTTACGGAGGTAAGGGCGAAAGGTTGGCGAAGGAGGGAGGAGTTGAAATAGCGAGGTCGGGAAGGCAGACAGAAAGGAGCTTGAAAAAGTTCCAAAAAAATAAAAAAAAAGTTTGCAGGATTAAAAAAGTTTCCTACCTTTGCAGTCCCAAACGATTAAGGGGTTGCCGGACGGAGTTCGGCAAGAAAAAAGAAAGATTGAAAACCAGAGAGAAGAAGGGCAGGTCGGGACATCGAATAGAC
>DDEP01000183.1 GCA_002336465.1 Pedobacter sp. UBA1951 | reverse complement strand
CATAAAGATTTTACGACTTACAATAAGTAGCATGAAAAAGATATTGGTAACAGGAGGCATTGGTTATATCGGATCTCATACAGTTGTTGAGTTACACAATGCAGGTTATGAGGTGTTGATTGTTGATAACCTTTCTAATTCGAATATCAGAATATTAGATCAGCTATATAAAATAACTGGGAAAAGGCACGAGTTTGTAGAGTTAGATTTGCAAGACAGCAAAGCAGTTGATGAATTTGCAAAGAATAACCAAGATATTAGTGGTATTATTCATTTTGCAGCCTATAAAGCCGTAGGCGAATCTGTAGAGCAGCCTTTAAAATATTATAAAAATAATTTTTACAGCCTTATCAACCTGCTTGTTGCTTATCCACAAACCAATTTTGTGTTTTCATCTTCATGTACGGTATATGGTCAACCAGATACTTTGCCTGTAACAGAAAATAGTCCTGTTAAGAAAGCAGAATCTCCTTATGGCAATACCAAGCAGATTGCAGAAGAAATCTTGGTAGAAACCGCTAAGGCAACAAAAGGTTTAAATGTAATTGCTTTGCGTTACTTTAACCCGGTAGGGGCACATGCTACTGCTTTAATAGGAGAACTGCCTAATGGAGTTCCACAAAACTTAGTTCCATTTATTACACAATCGGCTATTGGTAAAAGAGGGCCTATTCAGGTTTTTGGTAATGATTACAGTACACCCGATGGTTCGGCTATAAGAGATTATATACATGTTGTTGATTTAGCTAAGGCACATGTTGCTGCAATCAAACGTCTTGAAGAAGGAAAAGTTGATAGTTATGATGTTTTTAATTTAGGAACAGGTAGGGGCTCATCTGTATTGGAAATCATCAATGCATTTGAACAATCAACAGGAGAGAAGCTAAATTACCAGATTGCACCACGTAGAGAAGGGGATATAGAAAAGATTTATGGAGATGTAAGCAAATCAAAACAGGTTTTGGGCTGGCAAACAGAACTAGATCTGAACGAAATGATGGGCTCTGCTTGGAGATGGGAGAAATATTTGAAAGAAAATCCTTTTTAAATGAAACTTAGTGAGCACCAAGATTTGAAACAAGCTATTTTATCTTTACCCATAAAGGAAAAAGATAAGCTCTTGTTAAGACTGGTTGCTAAAGATAAAGTGCTTACAGAACGTCTCCATTTTATGCTTTTAGAAGATGAAAGCGATTTGGAAGAACGAGTTGGCAGTTTGGAAACTGAGATTAAGAATACGTGCGAAGTTTTGCATATGCAGCCGAAGTTAACTGCAAAAGATGTATTGCTGAGCTTACGTAAGCTTAATAAAGAAATCAATCACTTTGCTAAAGTTACCAAATCAGATTTCGAAGAAATCAGATTGAAGCTATTGGCTTTAAATAATGTTCCTCTAAAATTTAAATTTAAGCTTTTTTCTTCTGCTAGAAATTACGAACAAACGCTGGCCAATTACGTGGTAAAATCAGCTTTGAATACGTATAAAAAATTTGTGAAACTACACGAAGATTTAAGGTTTGACTTGACTGGAGATTTTAATGAGCTTTTAACGCATATATACCAAAGTGATACAGCCCTTACGGCTAAAGAATTGAAACTGCCCAAAGAAATCTGATATTAAAATAAGTACGTTTTGTTTAATTTATTTAAGAAAAAGCCTAAAGAACCAGAGATAGATTTTAGTACTATACGCACAGATATGCACTCGCATATTATCCCGGGTATAGATGATGGAGCTAAAGATATTCATGATTCTATTGAACTAGCCAAGAGATTTATAGATTTAGGTTTTAACAAACTAATAACAACACCGCATATTATGGCAGATTTTTACCGTAATACGCCAGATACGATAAACAGCGGCTTGGAGAGGTTAAGGGAGGCATTGTACGCTAATGACCTTAAGTTAGAAGTAGATGCGGCTGCAGAATATTACTTGGATGAGGCTTTTTTGGCTAAGCTTAGCCGTAAAGAAATCTTGAGTTTTGGAAACAAATATCTACTTTTTGAATTATCGTATCTTAACCCACCTTCTAATTTAGCAGACATTCTATTTAAGATACAGGATGCAGGTTTCTATCCAGTTCTGGCACACCCCGAGAGGTATTCCTTTTATCATGGGTCTATAGAAAACTACCTACAGATTAAAGAACGTGGATGTTTGTTTCAGTTGAATACCATAGCTTTAACAGGGTACTATGGAAAGAGTAGTAAAAAAATAGCGGAAGAACTGGTTGATCATAATTGTATAGATTTTCTAGGTAGTGATATGCACCATACCCGTCATGCAGATGCACTAAAAGCTAGCTTGTTTTCGCCATATGTAGCTAAGCTGATCAACAGCTCACAATTAACCAATATATTGCTATAGTTTATATGGATTACTCGTAGCGCAAGGCTTCTACTGGATCTAATTTTGAAGCTTTTTTTGCAGGATAGTAACCAGATACAATACCTACCAGTACGCAAAGAATAAAGCCGCCAATAATAAACTTCCATGGAATAATAAAGCCTCCGCCCATAAACATGGAGATAAGGTTACCTATGCCAATACCTAAAAGGATACCAAATGCACCTCCTAAGAGACAGATTACAATAGCTTCAATTAAAAACTGCTTCCTAATTACAGCAGGTTTGGCACCAATGGCTTTTCTAACTCCAATTTCTCTTGTGCGTTCGGTTACAGATACCAACATAATGTTCATTAGCGCAATAGATGCACCTAGTAAGGTGATCACACCTATAACAACACCACCTATTACCACTACCTGTAGGTTTTCTATTAAGGTTTGCGCAATGGCATCACTTTTCGTAATTTCAAAATTATTGGTTTCGCCTACTTTTATTTTTCTTATGCTCCTGAAAGTAGAAGTTGCTTCTCCTATAATATTATCTATCATATCGCCGCTTGGCGACATTACCGTAATGGTATAAGATGGGTTGGCATTTGCATTAATAAGTTTTGCCTTGAAAAGAGGTACATACACAGCTCGGTCAACACTTCCTCCCATGCTCGAACCTTTGGTAGCCAGAACGCCAATTACTCTTAAACGGTTGTTCCCGGCTGCAATTATTTTGTCTACAGCACTCTCACCTTTGAATAAGGTTTTAGCGATTTCGCTACCTATTATACAGATATTAGGGCCATTAAGTGCTTCATTCACATTAAAGCTCCGGCCTTCTGCAAGTTCTAAGCCCTGTGCGTTTAATCCGTTTTCGTCAATGCCCTGTATGTTGGTATTAGGATTGGTCTTTTCATCGCCATATTTTACTGTAGAACCCCCACTGGCAAATACACTTATAGAAACTTTTGCTGGTGTATTGAGGCGCTCTTTAAACTTTAACGCATCTTCGTATCTTATCGGTTTATAGCTTTTGGGACGTTGCCCTGGTCCGCCAATCCTTATGCCCGTTCCGCGGTTTCTAATGGTAAATGAGTTAGCTCCCATACTGGAAAACGCATCAGTCATTTTCTTTTCTATAGCGGCAATAGTTGTTAAAATGCCTACCAATGCAGACAAACCAATTGCAATGATCAATGCGGTAAGCATGGTACGCAAACGGTTACTTTTTATGGACTGAAATGCTAATCTTACGTTTTCGGTATAATTCATGAGCTCAAGAGCTATTCAATTTATTGTAAAAATAAAAAGTCTCGCTGTTAAGACAACGAGACTTGAATAAATGTTACAAATTATTTTTAAACAGAGAAACTTGTTCCACACCCACATGTGCTTGCTGCATTAGGGTTGTTAAAAGTAAAACCTCTAGAATTTAAGCCATCTTGCCAGTCGATCTGCATTCCAAGCAGGTACATCTGATGAGCTTTATGCATAAAAACCTTAATGTCATCAATGATGTATTCTTGATCTCCTTCTTTTTTCTGGTCAAAACCTAGAACATAGTTCATCCCCGAGCAACCTCCGCCTTCAACTCCAACACGTAGTCCAAAGTCGTCTGCAATTTCTTGTTGGCTCCTTAACTTTTTTAACTCTTTTATAGCCCCTTCTGTAAAAGTTACTGGTGCAAATGTGGTATCAACTGCGTTACTCATTTTATTTCTATTTACGATTAACAAATATAAATATTTATGTACATTTTTGTCCTTAGCTTTGTTAATATTACGGTAAATAAA
>DDEP01000081.1 GCA_002336465.1 Pedobacter sp. UBA1951 | reverse complement strand
ACTGCTCATCACATTGCAATAGAAGATTTTTCTAACCTCGAAAAATTTGATTTGATTATCTCTAATCCGCCATATTTTGTTAATGATTTTAAGAATGCCAACCTGAAAAAGGAAGTAGCCAGACATGCCAGTTTTCAATTTTTTAAAAACCTAATTGTTAAAACAGCACTTTTATTAAACGAAAAGGGAAGGTTTTGGTTCATCTTGCCATCTAAACAGGCAGACTTTGTGATAAATGAGGGATTGGAAGTTGGTTTGTATGTAAATCAGGTTGTTTCGGTGCATTCTGATAAAAGCAAACCCGAGATCAGGAAGATAGTTTGTTTGAGCAAAGAAAATAGTCTTGTTCATCAGCGTGATTTCTATATTTACGAAGCACAAAATCAGTACACAGCCGCTTATCAAGCGTTGCTGAGCGATTTCTTTTTGATGTTTTAACAATAGTATAGAGAATACCTGTTACAACTTCTCGCAACTTATTTATTTGTTGAGTAAACAAGAGAAATAGTCATAATTTTGCTTAGAGGGCAAAATAAAAATCTGATGAAAAAAATAGGATTACTTTCAGACACGCATGGTTTTTTGGATGATGCTGTTTTCAAGCATTTTGATGATTGCGATGAAATTTGGCATGCGGGCGATTTTGGACCTGATGTTGCAGAGCCTTTAGCCAACTTTAAGCCCTTACGCGGCGTTTATGGCAACATCGATACGCAAGATATCAGGCAGCAGTTTCCTGAGCATAATAGGTTCATGTGCGAAGACGTAGATGTATGGATGACTCACATAGGTGGTTACCCAGGAAGATATTCATCTTTGGTGAAGCCAGAAATTTACACTAAGCCTCCGCAGCTTTTTATTTGTGGGCATTCTCATATTTTAAAAGTGATCTATGATGAGAAAATTAAATGTCTTCATATTAACCCCGGTGCTGCTGGAAAACATGGTTGGCATAAAAAAAGAACTTTAATTCGCTTTTGCATTTCAGAAGAAAAAATACATACCTTAGCGGTCATAGAATTAGGGAATAGATAACGTAAAAAATACACTAAGTATATGATGTCAGGTATAACCACGCTGGGGCAGTTTATCATAGAGAAACAAGCAGATTTTCCGTATGCTAAAGGCGAGCTTTCAAGATTGTTAAGAGATATTGGTATTGCGGCAAAAATTGTAAACCGAGAGGTAAATAAAGCTGGTCTTGTAGATATTTTAGGAGATGCAGGTACAACGAACATACAGGGCGAAGGCCAGAAGAAGCTAGATGTATATGCCAATGATCAGTTCATATCGGCTTTAAGAAGCGGTGGCGAGTGCTGTATCGTAGCCACCGAAGAAGAAGATGATTTTGTACCAATTGATTCGCCAGTATCAAAAAATGCAAGATATATTGTCTGCATAGATCCGTTAGATGGTTCGTCTAACATTGATGTGAATGTGGCAGTAGGAACCATTTTTTCTATTTACCGTCGTAAATCAACAGATGGACTAGCTACTATTGAAGATGTATTGCAAAAAGGTACTGAACAGGTTGCCGCAGGTTATGTAATCTATGGTTCGTCAACCATGTTGGTTTATACTACAGGTAAAGGAGTAAATGGCTTTACATTGGATCCATCCATAGGAGAGTTTTGTTTGTCGCATCCTAAGATGAAAGTACCTGAAGATGGGGTGATCTATTCGATCAACGAAGGTAACTACGTACATTTTCCAGAAGGGGTAAAGAAATACCTTAAATATGCACAGGTAGAAGATAAAGAAACCAGAAGGCCTTATACTTCAAGGTACATCGGTTCAATGGTAGGTGATATTCATAGGAACCTAATTAAAGGTGGAATTTATATTTATCCTACAACAGCTGCTTCGCCAAAAGGTAAATTACGCTTATTGTATGAGTGTAATCCTATGGCTTTCATCATTGAGCAGGCAGGAGGTATGGCATCTGATGGTTTAAACAGAATATTGGAAATTGATCCCACCGAGTTGCACCAAAGAACTTCCATTTTTATAGGATCTCCTAAAATGGTTAAAAAAGCAGAAGAATTTATGGCTGAGTTTTCGCCAGTAAAAAAACTATAATAAAGCGTTGTTGTTCCTTTCCTGCTCAAAAGCTTGGTCTATGGCCCAGTTGGCTTTGTCTTGAGAGGCTGCAACCGCTAAACGGTCACAACGTTCATTCTCTGGGTGTTCGTTGTGGCCTTTAATCCATACAAATCTTATTTGATGCAATTTGTGCAGCGTTAAATATTGCATCCATAGGTCTTTATTCTTTTTTCCAGCAAAACCTTTTTGCACCCAACCAAATACCCATTTCTTTTCAACAGAATCTACCACGTATTTACTATCTGAGAAGATGGTAACTTGATGCCCGGTGGTTTTTAAAGCTTTTAAACCTACAATTACAGCTAGGCGTTCCATACGGTTATTGGTGGTAAGCCTAAAACCTCCGCTAAGCTCCTTATAGTGCTTGCCCGATCGTAAAATTACGCCATATCCGCCTGGTCCGGGATTACCGCTTGCTGCGCCATCTGTATAAATCTCAATCATAGTATGCTTA
>DDEP01000226.1 GCA_002336465.1 Pedobacter sp. UBA1951 | reverse complement strand
AGCTACACGGTCTTTATCCATAAAGGCATTTTGCTCCAATAATTTTTTAGCAGCCATGGCTTGATCTCTGATGTTGATCACACCTATGTTTTTGTAGATTGCTTTGCGCCATGCAGAACCTTTAGGTAGTGGAGCACCTCTATTGTCCATAGAGATATAGATGTAACCATCTTGCGCCATATTGCCATTGTATAAGAAGTTGTTACCCGCACCATAAGTATCTAAAGCGGTTGCAGAAGCTGGCTCGCCATACACATAAAAAACAACTGGGTATTTCTTGGTTATATCAAAGTTATCTGGTTTTTTCATCCAACCATCTAAAACCACACCATCTTCCGTAGTTACTTTAAAAAATTCTACTTTATTTTTTGGTGCCTGTTGTTTAGCCAATTGATTGGTAATGCTACCTTCCATGGTGAAAGGATTGCCAGTTTTAAAGTTCATCCATTCTGTAACAGGCATTACAATAGAGCTGTTATAACTATGACGGGCAAATAAACCATTAGGTGAAATACTGTACGTATGTGTTCCCGGAAGAACAGACGGTGTAACCATTTCTAATTTTCCCTTACCATCTAATTTGGTTTTATATAAATATTTTTGTGTTGCATTAACAGGAGAAGCTGAAAAATAAACTGTATTGCTTTTCTCATCAATCAGATTTAAAGAAATTACATCATAATCACCTTTGGTTACCAAGGTTTGTTTCTTGCCATCGCGTGATATACGGTATAAATGTCTCCATCCATCTTTTTCTGTTAACCAAGCAAATTCTTTATTGCCATTTAGCCAAGTAAAACCATCAGTGGCATCAATCCAAGCAACATTGTTCTCGCTATAAACCAAATCTATTTTATTGGTGTTTGTGTTAGCTATATAAACTTTGCTTTCGTTTTGCTGACGATTAAGTTGCTGTAAAATAATATCGTTTGAAGCAGGTACCCAGTCCATACGTGGAATGTAGTTTTGTACTGAGCTGCCCGGTACATCAATCCATTTGGTTTGTGCAGTATTGATATCTACTACGCCAATTTTACATGAAGAAGGATCCTGACCAACTTTAGGATATTCTACTGGAACATTGAAAGAATAGATAGAATCGGTATTATTGATCATTAAAAAATTCTTGATTTTAGTAGCATCAATTTGCCAATAGGCAATTGATTTTCCATCAGGGCTCCATCTAAAGCCATCCCTGCAATCAAATTCCTCTTCATAAGCCCAGTCAAATGTTCCGTTGATCATTCTGGCAGAACCATCTGTGGTTAATGCTTTAATAGTACCTGTAGCTAAATCCTCAACATAGATGTTATGTCCGCTTACATAAGCTACTTTAGAAGCATCAGGCGAAAATTTTGCAAACATTAATGAAGAAACAGGCTTACCTTTACCCAATTGGGTTAAAGTATTGTTTTTAATATCTACTACCCAATAGTCGCCACGGGTATCGTAACGCCAAACTTTTTTGGTATTGGTATAGATAAGAGCTTTGCTTCCATCTTCACTTAATTGGAAACTGCGTACCTGAAGTGGAGAAGAAGCATTGGTTGGAGTAAGCAAATCTCTACCGATTAATGTAGAGCGCTCATTTTTGGGTAGTGTTACTACTGTAATTTCTCCACCTGTATTTTGGTAGTAACCGGTTCCATCTTTGGTCCAGTTTATATTTTGGGCGTGCGCCCAACCTGTAAATAAAAGGCTAATAAGCAATACCTTGCTTATAAATTTAGCTAAATTCATAGTTTATAGTTTAATAAAATTTTGATAGGCACTCTGTAAATAGGCTTTTCCGTTAGTTAATATTTGATTGGTTTGCTCTTTATCATTTTGCTGGTTATTATACAAAATAGATTTGCCTACGTTATCAAAAGTAACGCAGTGATTGTTTTCAATAAAACCTAATCCATTATCCCAGCTAAAATAAGCAAAATGCTTAACGTTAGGGTTTAATAAGTTTTTACTCCAATTAAATTGATCGTGCTTTATATTTAACTGGGCAAGCAATGTAGCAGCTAAATCTTGTTGACTGCCTGTGTAGGTTATTTGCTTTCCTTTAAATTCATCTTTGATTACTTCTCCATAAAATAACATAGGGATATGGTAACGCTGAGGCTCAAAAATATCGTATTTATTTTTAGGTAGAACGTGCCCGTGATCTGCTATGAAAACAAATAAGGTGTTTGCATACCACGGTTGTTTCTTTGCTTCATTCAAATATGATGCGATGCATGAATCAGTATAATAGGCCGTACTCTTAAACTTTGCAACATTGTCTTGCGTACCAAACTTATGCTTGCTCGGAAGTTCAAAAGGTTCGTGATTGGTTAATGATAATATAGTTGAAAAGAAAGGTTGCTTAAAATTTTTTGCTTCTTGTATCTGCCTGTTAAATACAATTGCATCATAAGCTCCCCATTTAGAATTCATGTCTTTTTTATCAAAGCTATTTTTATCAATCAGTAATTGATAATCGTGACTTAGAATGAAAGCTTTGTAATTATCAAACTCAGATTCACCACCATAAAAGAAAGAGTTTACATAACCATGTTGGTACAGAGATTGACTTATAGCCGGAATTTTCTGCATTTTTTCTGGCCATTTTACAATACTACCGGTTCCTAAAGTGGGGTAGCCTGCCAAAGTACCAATAACCCCTTTGTCTGTACGATTACCTGTTGCATATATTTGGCTAAATAGCAAGCCTTTATGTGCTAAACTATCAAAATGAGGTGTAATGTCTTTTTCTTGTCCTAAGGTATAAGTTAGATCGGCAGTAAAGCTTTCTAGAATAAATAATACAATATTAGGTTTATCGGTTTTTAAGATTTTTATAGTTGTATCAAGTGAAGTGTGGTACAGCTCTTTTATTAGGGTAGATGCCGTTTCTTCGCTCATGTACACATAAGGATTTGAATCGGCTTTTTTTGAAGCTAAGATGCTAGACATCAAATTCCATTCTGTGTTTAAGGAAGCATGATTTAAAACCTGATTTTCAGAAAAATAAGCCATGCTCTGACTGTTAGGTGCTGTTCCCCAGCCACCTCTTATCAATAAGAAATCAACTCCCAATAATAAAGCAGTAACAAGTAGTTTAACAGGTAAGCTTACTTTTGGAGTAAGAATTTTTCTTTTTACCCAGTAGTTTTCCAAATACCAGCCAATTAACATCAGGACAATGAAAATGAAAACTGTAAGTAGGATAGGTGAAGATGCGCTTGAAGCTAATGCTTCGTTTGGCGTATTAATGGCAAAACCCAAGGCTCTTGCATTAATTTTACTTCCCCATTCGCGGTAAATATTGAAATTGATTACAGCAATAAGACTGAACAGTACTAACAAAATTCGGTTATATATTCTTAACCATTTAAAGTGGATTTCTTTTTTAGCGATGAAAAATCTGAAAATGAAAAATAAAAGCGGGATGGCATTGATATAAGCAGCCATTGATGCGTCTAAACGCAACGCATGATAAAAAGTAGAAATTTTTTCGCTGAAGCCAACAGTACTTAGCTTTTGCTTAAAGATTAACAGGAAAATAAAGCGATCTACGGCAAAATAGAGAAGCCAGAACAGAAAATAGCGTATAAAAAAAATCAGGCTTTTAAACATTGGCACTAAATTAGTAAAAATGCCAAAATAAAAGCCTGATGAATATATTTGGAGGCAAAGATTTTAATTATTCTCCGCCACCTCCCTGCATAGATTTAAGTTCATCATAAGTGATCTCATCAAATCCGCTTGGAATATCTGTTGTAGATAAAGCTCCAATTTTACCTTCTGTAGCAGATTTTAAGATGATGCTACCACCTTTACCTGTAACTTTTACCATTGTTCCTTTAATAGATTTAAAGTTATCGGTAAACATATTAACAGGTAAGTCAATGTCTTTAGTGATCCATACTTCGTAAGTTTCGCCGTTAGCTCCGTTCTTATAAGTATATTTTTCTGCATTAAAACCATTTATGGTTTGTTTTTCGCCAGTAGAGGTAATATCAACAGGAGGGAAAATACCTTGTTGCTCATTTTGCTCTGTTAAATCTTTTTTAGCAAGTTTAGCTGCTTTCTGGATTTGTGCAATTGGCACGCTTACCAAGATAAGACCGTTTTCTTTATCTACGTCATTTAAGATAGAAATAGTTGCAGGGCCAGATTCGATAACCAATTTTGATACACTATTATTGAAAACCAATTTTTGTTCTTGTTTCCCCATTGCACCTTCCATACTGTATATTGCAGTACCTTCTGTTATTTTTTTCTGAGCAAAAGCATATACGGTTGAGCTTACCATTATAGCAGCTATTACTCCTGTTTTGATTGATTTGAACATCATATTTAAAGTTTATAGTTTACCATTTAATTTTCTGCTTATCTAGAAAAGCACTTATACCTTTATTAAAATCATCGCTTTGCCTAACTTCTGCGTTCAGTTTAACAGCATAGTCAAGGTTTGCATTTAAATGATTATAAGCAATTTCATTGATCAGCATCTTGGTTTTCTGTAACGAATTAGCCGAAGAATTGTTACATAAATCTAAGGCAAAATTCATTACAATTTGATTGATTTCATCTGATTTTGTTACATAGGTAATCAAATTATACTGCAAAGCTTCTTGTGCACTGAACAACTCGCCTGTTAACAGTAATTTTTTAGCTATGGTAAGGCTTGTTTTTTGCATTAGAAAGCAGGCCACAATAGCAGGTACAAAACCTAGTTTCACTTCTGTGTAGCCAAATTTGGCCTCAGGTACGGCAAAAACAAAATCACAAACTGTCGCCAATCCACATCCTCCGGCTATGGCATGTCCCTCAACTTGGGCAATAATCGTTTTGGCAGAATAGTTAATGGCTGTAAAAAGTTCTTTTAGATTTTCAGAATCAGCTAAATTTTCTTCATAGGTGTTTTTTTGTAATTGTTGTAAATAAGCTAGGTCAGCTCCAGCACTAAAGCAGTCGCCATTTGCTTTTAAAACAATAACTTTTACCTGATTGTCATTATTAGCCTGTTGTATCGCTTTTTTTAACTGATTAACCAGTTCAGGGTTTAAAGCATTTTTTTTATCAACTCTATTGAGCGTAATTTCACAGATACGTTCTTCTACATGATAGAGTACTAAGCTTTCAGGCATAATGATCAGTTAAGAGATACCAACAAGGCATTGTTCCTTTTTAATAAATGCGTTCTAAAATTAGTTTTTTTTGCTTCATTTTCAAATTCTGCAATCCTGAAATCTTTATTTGAGGCATCGATGAGAAGAGTAGAAGCTTCTAATTGCTTGTGTAGCATACCAATATCGACTTTAGGGTTTTGGTGTAACCATACGTAGTTGAAGGCAACTTTATTTGCTATTTTCTTATAACTGAAATCTTGGTCAATTAAAATGAGTTTTTTATCATAGAATGCGATTTGATGGTCTTTTTTAATCAGATATTTTGTTGTGGTATCAGCTTTCCAATGGATAAATTTCACTTGATTTATACCATAAAGGTCTAAGGTAGGTTTCACAAAGAACAAGTAATTTTTCTCCGTTTGGTTCAGATCCGTTACCAAAATTGCTTCTTTAGAACTCATAAAAGCCACCGCATGATTTTTACGTAAGGTAAAGAATATTATTTTTCGTTGTTTTTCAGCAAGTATTTTTTGGTGTGTGGTTCCCATTTGAAAACATAACAATAAGCATAATGCTAAAATGATCGGTCTTGCTTTTCTTTGGATTAAACCTATCGAAAGGAATGTAATGAACAAGCTTAAAACCCATACTTGCCATTTTTCAATAAAAATGGAGGTAAGCCCTGAGAATGGCAGACTGGCAATCCATTTTAAACCTTCATTGGTAAAGTTGATAATATATTCGAAAATAGGAGCAATCCAGCTTATTTTAAAGATCAACATGGCTAAACCTATGTACATGATGAGTATTACAGGTATAACGATAAATAAATTGCTAATGATAAAATATACCGGAAACTGATGAAAATAATATATGCTGAGTGGGAGTGTGGTTATCTGAGCAGCCATGCTTACGGCAATGGTAGCCCATATTTTATCAAGAAAATTATTTTTGAAAAATAATACTCCATATATGGGAGGTTGCAGAGCAATTAACCCTAATACGGCTAAAAAAGAAAGTTGAAAACCTACATCCCATATCAGAAATGGGTCGAATACCAATAAAATGAAAGCTGTAAATGCCAATACATTGTAATTGTTGGTATGTCGTTTCAGTTGCTTGGAAAAAATAACTGCACTTAGCATAATAGCAGACCTGAGTACGGAAGCAGATAATCCTGTAATAAGTGCATAATACCATATTAACGTAATGGTAAGTAAAAGCTTTACCATAAGGAACCACTTTGTATTTTTACTGAACCTAGAGAGCAGGAGATTGATCATAATGTAAATGATCCCAACGTGCATACCCGATACAGAAAGTGCATGTATTGTACCTGTTTTACTATATGCATTTAAAGTTTCTTGGCTCAAATCGGCACGATAACCTAAAATAAGTGTTGAAGCTACGGCAAAAGCTTCATCATTCTTGATCACTTTTCTATAGAAGTCTACTTGTTTTTGACGTAGGTTAATGGCATACTTTAATAATGGGTTCGCAGCATTTGTGGATAGTTTTACAACTTGGTTCTGATTGATAAAAATCTGCTGATAGATGTTACGGGCTGCTAACCAAGCCCTGAAATCAAATTCTCCGGGATTGTAAGCAGGTTCAACAGGCGTATATTTAGGCTCGATAAGTAGCTCATCACCATAATTGAATTGAATAGGCTGTACGCTATCTATTTTTAGCGCCACAAGTAATTTACCTGTAACAGCATGTGAAGTATGCGTTTTGATTCCATTGGTCACTTGTGCTTCAAACCTTAAAATATCCTTGTTTAGCTGAGGTTCTGAACTTATATAGATTCTGAGCGCCTTAAACTGATGGTTAGCAAAATAATTATCTTTTAAAAAATCGGTTTTGAGCAGGCATAATGTACTTCCTGTAAAGAATAAACAAATAAATAGAAGCGTACCTATGAGTAGTTTGTGTTTCCATAGGCTAAGTTTTACATACAGAATATTTAAGATCAACAGTGCTAAAAAAGAAGAAAGTAAGGCACAACAACTAAAAATCAATACAGCATTATTTTGAGCATAATAAGCTGTTATGATACCTAATATAAAAGGTATAAATACTTTGATGAATACTATTTCTGTTTTAAAAACCAAATCGTGTTAAAATTGATAGCGTAATTGTAACCTGATATCAGATTTTTTATTTCCTGTTATTTCATCTAAATATGAACCTACCGTTTCTACGTTGTTGTAATTGAATAGGGCATATCTTGCCCACATATCCAATTGTTTTACTAACCTATATTTTAAATTAACATAGGTTCTAATGCCTTTTCCACTATAAGGCGTAAAAGTAAAATGATAGAGCACGTCATCTTCATAAGCATAAATTCTGCTATTGTAAGAAGCTGTGTTGAAATAAGCCATTCTTAAATTAGCTGATAAATTTGATGACAGAGGTGAATATTCAATGTCCTGATAGAACAGATATCCCAACTCTGTATTTACTGCTCCTTTTTTATAGCGCACCATTTCTAACCTGTTCTGAAAACCCCATGATCTATTAAGCTTCCATTTTATTTCGGCTCGGTAACTTTCTGTTCTTACATCTTCCAAATAATTAAAGGGTACATTGTTGTCTGTATTTTGTTGCTTATTTTTCATTTTAAATCGGAAAGCAGTTTTTATGCTTTTTCTTGGAGAGTAATTAGCCTGAGCTAATAGTTCGTAACCGCTAGAAGGAGCATCTATCCTAAATTTTAACCAAGGAAACCTAAAATAATCAGCGTAAATAGAAAAGCTCCATGATTTGGAAGGAACGATTTTTAGCCCTGCATATAAGCCTTTTTCGTTAGTTGCCTCACTAGCTTCTGCTACAGACTGACTAAAGAAACTATAATAGTTTTCCGGGTAATTGCGATATAGAGCTACTGCCGATACTGTAGAAGATAAACTGATCAATATGCCGTTTATAAAAGCCGTGCCGCTGTAAATGCTTTTACCACCCTCGCCAAATAAATAGAAGTTCTTATAGGTAAAATCATAATATGCTCCCAGATTTGTTAAATCTGTACCCGTAAAATTAAAATTACGATATAATCCCGGGCCTAGAACAAAAGTATTGCTAAAACGGGTTTGATAGCCAATAGCACCTATATTTAGATTTTTAAGGTGGTATTGAATAACACCACCATACACCAATTGGCTGGTGCTGTTTTTGTTATTTATTTCTGATGAAGTACGGTGTAAACCCGTTTGGGTAATGGTGCTGATTGTTTGTAAACCATTGGTTTCTTCTGTAACCGTTGCATCTAAATATCTGTAAGATATAAAAGAAGTTATATCTATGTTTTTGATGAGATTAACAGTAGTTGCTATCCCTCGTAAAAAGGCATATTCATTAGATGAGGTATAAGGCTTTAAGCCGATGTCGTTTTTGACCATACTTGATATTTCAGGAGATTTACCAAAAGCAAAACCCGACCATAAGGTTAAAGCCTGTCCAAACTGCAAACTATAGTCGCCTAAGATAACCTTCTTGAATCTACCTATGTTAAACAGCGCAACATGTGCAGAGAGATAATCAAAAGGATATTGCTTAGGCCCATTAAAGAAATATTCTCCCGCATCTTTTTTAAATATAAGTGATACCGATACCCGATTTGAATAGTTGTATTTATACCTGAACAAATACTTGTCGGGAGGGCCCAAGTAATGATTTCCAGGTAACTCTTCATATCCTCTTGATTTTTCAAGCATACGCTCATATCGTATAATTAAATCATTATGAGCATATTTTAAAATATTATGTAAAGTAACCCTATCGTTTGTAGCACTTTTATCTAAAGTAACAAAAGGTAGTAATCTCTGTACGGTTTCTATATCAAAGCCTTCAA
>DDEP01000063.1 GCA_002336465.1 Pedobacter sp. UBA1951 | reverse complement strand
CGAAAGACTAATCAGCTAATGACTAATCAACCAATAAACTAACCAACCAATGACCAATAAACTAACTACTCCCAAATCTTTAACCTGATCCGTTTCATATAACGCCTAATATCTAACACAATGGCGGCTAGGATATAAAACAAAATAGGAAAACCAACCGCTAAAAACGAAGAATAAATAAAAAAAAGACGCACTTTAGCCGTACTCATGTTTAATTTTCCTGCTAAGTATTCTGATACGCCAAAACTTCTTTTCTCAAAAAAAGTAACGATACGTTGGAACATTTTAATGCTTTAGTATTTTAATTCCGATACCACAATTTAAGCATTTTTTTTCATTGCAGTAATTTTTTTTCAATTGCAATATAGCTTGCGAATGGTATGCGCTTTTAACGTTAACTTTTGCATTTGCGTATAATTTAACTACTGCATTTTTTTCGGCGCTTATATTTTCCAGCAGTTTTAAAGCCCTTGTCTGGTAATTTTGCAATTGCATAGCCTTTCCATAGGCAAATAAAAAAACACTTACCGTATTGATCAGCAGGTTATGGATGCTTTCTCTGCCCAATTGCAATTCGGCTTTTGGAGTTTCTTTATTAAAATGGAAATGTTTGCTCCAGAATGGGTTTACGGGCAACTCTTCAAACAGTTCCATAATTTCTTGATGATCTTTAGCCGCCAGTATTTTTGAGAACAAATGGTTTGACTTAACCACCAGCGCAGCAAATTGTGCTAACCTTAAAGTTGGAAAATTTTGTGGTCGCATACGCATAAACTTCCATATAGAAGGTTCCATGGCACTTAACTGGTATTTTTTCTTCAAAAAAGCGTATTCCCTTTTTAAAGCATTAGGATATTCATCTTTAAACGATTGCTGTAAAAATCCAGCCTGTCCAAACAGCAGGGCTTCAATTTGTAAAGGCTGATCTTTGTGTTTGGCAAAAAGTTGCTGAGGCAAACTTTGTGCAAGCATTTCCATCGGTACGGCATTTACTTTAAAACCAAAGTTCTTGGCTAAGAATTGGTAAAAGGTTTCATCCCAATTACCCTTTTGCTCTTTAAGTTTAAGGAATACTTCTTCTGATCTGGCAATTAAGCGCTCCACTAAAGTTCTTGATAAAAAGCCTTCTATTACAAAAGAATCGATATTACCTATTTGCGGCTGACAAGGAAAATCGTTCATGTTTTCTAACAAGGTACCGTACCTTAACAACAAATCTGGTTCAATAAGTTGGTGCAGTTCAAGTGTGGGTATCAACGTTCCATCTGTACGCATTACAGGTTTATCATCAAAATAAACCACGTGCAAGATCACATTGTCATATGCTTTATCTAAATGGTGCTTATGTTCGTACCAATCTGAAGATTTGATGTGAATTTCTATATTTCCTGCCCAAGTGGTTTCGCCAATGATCATTTTTCCATTGAGAAAATCGGGCCCGGCATTTTTATTTGGCAGGCCACATTGCAATATGCGCAAAGATTGTTTACAACAGGTTTGCAAGCTTTCGGCAGGATACAGCCTAAATTGCCATACAAAGTGCAGAAAATCTTCTGAGAGCTTCATACCTGAATTTAGCAAATATTTCTCGTTTCCAGCGCTTTTCGCCAAAAAATCAATTGGTCGTTTTTACAACCTCTCTTTTTTTGTAATTGACAATGAATACACCCAGTATGATCAGTACCGTAGCAATAAGCAGGTCAACCGTAATCTTTTCATCCAAAATAAGCCAACCCAAGAATATAGCGATAACCGTATTAAAATAAGAAAGAATAGATACCTGTATAGCACTTACTCTTTTTAATGCATAATTGTAACAGAAATAGCCCACTATAGAACCAAAAACACCTAAATACGCTACTGCTGCCATACTTGCCATGCTCCATTTATGCGGTTCAATTTCTTTGGAGAAAACAAAAGCAAAAATTAACTGCACCACCGCCGAAAAGAGGAATTGATAAAACAGATCCAGGTAAATATTCTGGCTCTTGTGTGCATATTTTTTAGCGTAAATGGTACCGCAAGCCCAACCTAAAATAGCTAGGGCAAGAAAAAATATCCCTATTTTATAACTTGGCTCCAATAAGGCCGTAAAACCATCTCTAAAAATAAAAGCTACACCGCTAAAGCCAACGCCAACACCTATAAAGCCCTTTAAAGTGGGTCTTTGCAAACCAACAAGAATACTGCCCAAAAACACAACTATTGGCGATAAAGCGTTGAGCAAAGAAGTTAATCCGCTTGGTATGGTTTGTTCTGCCACCGTTGTAAGACCATTGGCCATTACGATCATTAAACTGGATAAAATAACTTGTCGGCCTAAATGCCCCCATCCTATCCATTTCAGCTCCTTTTTATACAATAAAATGCTAAGCAATATACCCGAAGCCAGCAATTGTCGCACGCCTGCCACAAACCAAGGCGGTATGGTATGTACGGCCACACGAATGCCCAGATAGGTAGTACCCCATACAATAGCCACCGCAAAAAGCGCCGCGAGCAGTTTCAGGTCTTTACCTTCGCTCATATTAAGTTTGCCGATTTTAAGATCTGTTCCATTTCTTGTTGCAACTCTAAAGCTGCAGCACGTGCTTTCTCGGCAAAATCTTCGCCGTTACTTGCATAAATAATATTTCTGGCCGAGTTTACCAACAAGCCGCAATGCTTGTTCAAACCATACTGACAAACCGCACTTAAACTACCTCCTTGTGCCCCAACACCCGGAACCAACAAGAAATGATCCGGAGCTAGGCTGCGTATATGTTTAAATTCATCGGGTTTGGTTGCACCAACCACATACATCAACTGGTTAACATCTGCCCACTGTTGCGAACTTAAGATAACCTGTTCGTATAGTTTTTTATCTTCAAGGTTTTTTACCTGAAAATCTTCACTACCTTGATTTGAAGTTAAAGCTAAAAGTATAACCCATTTATCAGGGTGGTTTAAGAACGGTGAAACCGAATCTTTACCCATGTAAGGTGCCACAGTAATGGAATCAAAGCTCATATCTGAGCTTTCGCGGTTAAAAAAAGCTTCTGCGTACATGGCAGATGTATTACCTATATCGCCTCTTTTTGCATCTGCTATGGTAAAGATATGCGCTGGAAAATATTGCCAAGTCTTAACCAAGGTATTCCACCCTTTTACACCCCTGCTTTCGTAAAAAGCCGTATTGGGTTTATAAGCAACACACAGATCATGCGTAGCATCAATAATCTGCTTATTGAACTCAAATACAGGATCTTCGTATTTTAACAAATGCTTGGGTAGTTTATCCATTACTGGATCAAGCCCAATACATAAAAACGATTTCTTTTGTTGGATCTGTTCAAAAAGCTGTGCTATGTTCATGTGTATCTGCTTTAAATTTTGTGCAAAGATGCCAATTTTACAGCGTTTTTTTGTATCTTTAACGCATCATTAAATTTAA
>DDEP01000135.1 GCA_002336465.1 Pedobacter sp. UBA1951 | reverse complement strand
CTGAAAAAAATATTGGTATTTTAGGGATTATAGCTGGTATTGCTCCCATGCTAGGTTTCGTAGGTACCATTATCGGGGTAATCACCATTTTCCATGATGTATCTATAAAAGGAGCTATAGAAATCGGAACCATTTCAGGTGGTTTATATACCAAAATGATTACTTCAGCAACAGGTTTGATCATCGGTATCATTGCCTATGTGCTTTACCATATTTTAAATATGATGGTTGAAAAAATCATCCTTAAAATGGAAACAGAAGCGATAGAATTTATTGATTTATTAGAAGAACCGGGTAAATAATGAATTTAAGGAAAAGGAAAAAAGGAAACGTTGAAGTGCACACTTCTGCACTTAACGATATCATGTTTTTTCTCTTGCTGTTTTTTCTTTTAGCCTCGGCTGTAGTAAATCCGCAAGTGGTAAAACTACTGTTGCCACGCTCTGAATCCGGGCAACAGGCCAACCAACAAAAATCGATAACGGTAAGTATAGACGAAAATTTAAATTATTTTGTTGATAAACAACCCGTTACTTTAGAAAATATGGAAACTGCTATACAAAGTCATCTTAAAGAAGATACCGATGCAACCATTGTATTATACGTGGCACGCGGTGTTTCCATAGAAAACACCATGCAGGTTTTTGATGTGGCAAATAAATTGAAACTTAAGGTTGTTTTAGCAGTAGAGCAGAAAAAATAAAATGGCAGCACACAACGAAGAAAATAATTACCCTAAAGCATTGGCTATATCTACCGGCATTATGGCGGTTTTTATTGGCTTGAGTTTTTTTTGGGTAATTGGAGCTTTTCAACCACCCGAAGAATTAGGAATGGGTGGTATGGTTGTGAATTACGGTACTTCTGTTGAAGGTATGGGTACAGATTATACCAGTATAGAAGAGCCTTCTACAGCACCTGACGCCAATAACAAAAAACCGGATAAGATTACACCTGAGCAAACGGTTAAAGAAAGTACCTCATCGCAATTCACAGACAAGGATATTGCCACGCAAAATACAGAAGAGGCGGTAAACGTAAATACCAAAGCCACTAAAAGTACTTCGGCTACCAATACCAACAAAGAAAATAAACCGGCAGAACCCGCTATTAACCCTAATGCCTTATATAAAGGCAATAAAAATAATGCTACGGGTGGTGGTGATGGTACAGGTACAACACCGGGTAACCAAGGTGATCCCGATGGTGATCCTTTAGCACCATTTTATGGAGATGGGGGATCGGGATTTGGAAACAAACCTTTACCGTTAAATCATTTCAGAAATCTGGTAAAACCTGAAGATAACGGACAGGAAACCGGAACCATTATGGTAAGAATACGCGTTAATAAACAAGGTCGTATCATTGAAGCAACTGCTGGTGCAAAAGGCACTACCTTTTCAAACAACAATCTGTTTAGAAAATGTGAAAATGCGATGCTCAATGCTTCGCTCAATGCAATCAGCAATGGCCCTGATATACGTGTTTTTTATGTTCCTTTTAAGTTTAAGGTAAAATAAAACATTTCGCTTTCTTAACTTTGCTACGAAAATTCGTATCGAAATGAACTACAAAGAAACTGTCGATTATCTGTACAGTAAATTGCCGATGTTTACCAAAGTTGGTGCATCAGCCATCAAAAAAGATCTTGACAATACTATCCAGTTTTGTACTTCATTGGGCAACCCTCAGCAGCAGTACAAAACCATACATATAGGCGGTACAAATGGAAAAGGTTCTACCTCACATATGTTAGCCGCAATTTTACAGAAAGCAGGCTATAAAACCGGATTATACACCTCTCCTCATCTTAAAGATTTTAGGGAACGTATCCGTATAGATGGTAAGAAGGTCAGCAAAAACTTTGTAAAACAGTTTATAAAACAAAACAAGTCCTTAATAGAAACCATTGAGCCTTCGTTTTTTGAGGTTACTGTAGCTATGGCCTTTAAAGCCTTTGCCGATGAAGAAGTAGATGTAGCAATTATTGAAGTAGGTTTAGGGGGCAGGCTAGATTCTACCAACATCATCCATCCGGACCTTTCCATCATTACAAACATCAGTTTAGATCATACCAATATTTTAGGTAATACGCATGCCGAAATTGCTTTTGAAAAAGCGGGTATTATTAAGAAAAATACACCTGTGATTATTGGCGAACGCCATCCAGAAACAGATGCCGTATTTATTGAAAAAGCGAAAAAGATCAAAGCTCCTTTATACTTCACAGAAGATCATCTAAAATTTGAAGTGCTTAAAAGAAGNNGGAACTTATCAAGACAAAAATATTTTAACTGTAATACAAGCTGTAAATATTTTAAGAGAGTTAAGGTACCATATCAGTAATCTGGCACTTTACAATGCCTTAAAAAAAGTAAAAAAAATTACTGGCTTACAAGGTAGGTGGCAGACCTTAGGCAAAAAGCCTCTAATCATTGCTGATACGGGTCATAACAAAGCAGGAATAACAGAAATTATCCAAAATATCCATAACCAAAAATTTAAAAAACTGCACATGGTTATTGGTATGGTAAAAGACAAAGATATTAGTGGCGTATTACAATTATTACCTCAAACAGCTACCTATTATTTTTGCGCTCCTGATCTAGAAAGAGCATTAAATGCAAATGATCTAAAGCAGCAGGCTGCTACCTCAGGTCTTAAAGGCACAGCTTACACCAGTGTAAAAGCTGCACTCAAAGCCGCAAAAAATGCAGCATCAGAACATGACCTTATTTTTGTAGGTGGAAGCACCTTTGTAGTAGCAGAAGTGATATAATATATTTACACAAAATTAGCCCTTGCTTAATAGGTAATACCTACATTTACCAACCACTTATTACACAAGTATGAAAATAAAACAATTATTCTTTTTCTTATTTATCATTGGCCTAACTTTTACAGGCTACGCGCAAAAATCAAAAGCTGTTACTAACAATACCGGCAGTGTACAAAGACCCAAACTTATTGTAGGAATGGTGGTTGATCAGATGCGTTGGGATTACCTTTATCGTTATAATGAAAGATATGGCAACGGAGGCTTTAAACGCTTACTGAATGAGGGTTTTTCAGCAGAAAATACTTACATTCCTTACGTTCCAACCGCTACTGCTTGCGGCCACTCAAGTATTTATACAGGCAGTGTTCCTGCTATTAATGGAATTATTGGCAATAACTGGTTCGACCCCTTATTGAAAAGAGATGTATATTGTACCGAAGATAAGGATGTAGTATCTGTTGGTAGTACATCAAATGCAGGAAAAATGTCACCGAAAAACCTCTTGGTCACTACAATTACAGATGAATTAAGATTAGCTACCAATTTCAGGAGCAAAGTAATTAGTATATCTCTTAAGGACAGAGGTGCTATCTTACCCGGAGGTCATGTAGCAAATGCGGCTTATTGGTTTGATAGCAGTAATGGAAACTGGATCAGCAGCACGCATTACATCCAACAATTACCTAAATGGATAAACGATTTCAATACACAAAAACTAGCAGATAAATACTTTGAAAAAGATTGGCATACACTCTATCCTATCAACACGTATAAACAAAGTACAGCAGATGATAAACCGTACGAAGGAAAATATAAAGGCGAAAAAGCACCTGTTTTTCCTCATCTTTTTAAACAGTTTATCGGTAAAGATTACGAATTAATTAAAAGTTCTCCTTATGGCAACACTTTCACTTTAGATTTAGCAAAAGCTGCAATCAAAGAAGAAAACTTAGGAAAAAATGAAGTTCCCGACTTTTTAGCAGTTAGTCTTTCATCAACCGATTACATTGGTCACCAGTTTGGTCCAAATTCTATTGAAATTGAAGACACTTATTTAAGATTAGACAAAGATTTAGAAGACTTCTTCAATTACTTAGATAAAACCGTTGGTAAAGGTAATTATGTATTTTTCCTTTCTGCCGATCATGGCGTAACACATGCCCCTGGCTTTACTACAGAAAATAAATTACCAGGTGGTGGTTTAGCCATCAGAAAATATAAAAATGATTTAGACAGTTTGCTTTTAAAAGATTTCAATGTTAAAAAAGGCATATCAGCCTTACAAAACAATCAAGTAATATTTGATCTAGATGTAATTAAAAAGGCAAATGCAGATTATACAAAAGTAAAACAAAGTTGCATCGATTACTTGAATACTCAGGATGCTGTTTTACAAGCTGTTGACATCAAGAATATTTCAACTACCACACTTCCTCAGGAAGTTAAAAACCGTCTTGTAAATGGATATAATGCCAAACGTAGCGGAGATATCTATGTAATCTTAAATCCGGGAGTTTACCCTTCAACAAGTCCGGGAACTGGTCATGCTGCTTGGAATCCATATGATAGTCATATACCTGCTGTATTTATGGGTTGGGGCGTAAAACCGGGAAAAACCAATAAAAGATATTATATGACAGATATTGCACCCACACTTGCAGCGCTGCTGCATATACAAGAACCCAGTGGTAACATTGGTACAGCAATTACTGAACTAATCAAATAAGACAAACAAAAAAGCCGCTTAAAGCGGCTTTTTTGTTACCAAAATCTTACCTAAAACTGAGCCTCTATATTGCCAAAACCGCAATATAACCGTAACTTTATACCTCTAACGCTAACCAAAATACAACTGCATTTTTAACACATTAATAGGTGTTAAACTTAATTTCATTATGGAAAAAATAGAAGTTTATAAACCCAAAAATAAAATCAGATTTGTAACCGCTGCGGCACTTTTTGACGGACATGATGCTACTATAAATATCATGCGTAGAATATTGCAATCATCAGGAGCAGAAGTGATACATCTAGGTCATAATAGGTCTGTTGATGAAGTGGTAAATTGTGCCATACAAGAAGACGTTCAAGGTATTGCCATGACCTCGTATCAAGGAGGTCACATAGAATATTTCAAATATATGTACGATTTGCTTCAAGAAAGAGGAGCAAGTCATATTAAGATTTTTGGTGGTGGTGGTGGTGTAATCTTACCTACCGAAATAGAAGAATTACAGGATTATGGTATCGTTAAGATATTTTCGCCAGATGATGGCCGTAAAATGGGCTTACAGGGCATGATCAACTTCATGTTAGAGGAAACTGATTTCATAACCACTAAAAACACACAGGTAAGCACTTCTGAGATTAAAGAAAAAAATATTCATCAGATAGCGAATGCCATCAGTATTGCTGAAAATAACCCTGATGAAGGACTTATACTGATAGATAAATTACGAGAAAATAATCAAAATAATCCTCCTGTACTAGGTATTACTGGAACAGGTGGAGCTGGTAAATCTTCTTTAGTAGATGAACTGGTACGGAGATTTCTGATAGAAGTACCTGATAAAACTTTAGCCATTATTTCTGTAGATCCGTCAAAAAGAAAAACAGGCGGTGCACTATTAGGCGATAGGATCAGAATGAATGCCATCAATAATCCACGTGTTTATATGCGTTCATTAGCTACACGTCAGGCCAACCTAGCTCTTTCTAAAAATGTACAAGAAAGCATTGATATTTGTAAAGCCGCAGGCTATGACTTGATTATTGTAGAAACTTCAGGTATTGGGCAATCTGATACTGAAATAACAGAACATTGTGATGTTTCTTTGTACGTTATGACGCCTGAATTTGGTGCAGCAACTCAGCTTGAAAAAATTGATATGCTTGATTTCGCTGATCTTGTTGCTATTAACAAATTTGACAAAAAAGGTGCTTTAGATGCATTGAGAGATGTAAGGAAACAGTATAAACGTAACCACAATATCTTTGACGCAAAAGATGAAGATATCCCAGTTTACGGAACCATGGCTTCGCAGTTTAACGATCCAGGCATGAATAATTTGTTTGTTTCATTACTTAACAAAGTAGAAGAAAGAACAGGCGTGAATTTCAATGCCAAAATGGAGATTACTTCAACGCAATCAGAGAAAATATACATTATACCTCCAGACAGGATAAGATACCTGTCAGAAATAGCAGAAGCCAGTGTAGCTTACGACGAATGGGTAGCTAAACAAGTTGATTTGGCTCGCAAAATGTACCAATTAAATGGTGTTATAGCGTTATTATCAGCTAAGAATGAGGATGTTTCTTCTCTAAAAAATACTTACAGTTATTACGAAGATTTACTGGATGGAGAGTGTAAACGCTTATTAAGAGCTTGGCCTGAAACCAAAACTCGTTATAAAAATGAGTTCTTTATTTATAAAGTAAGAGATAAAGAAATTAAGCAACCTCTATATTACGAATCGCTTTCTAAATTACAGGTACCTAAGGTTTCATTACCTCGTTACGAAGATTGGGGTGATATTTTACGTTGGTTGCTAACAGAAAATGTTCCGGGCGAATTTCCTTATGCAGCAGGGGTTTTCCCTTTAAAGCGCGATGGAGAAGATCCTACCCGTATGTTTGCGGGTGAAGGAGGTCCTGAAAGAACAAATAAACGTTTCCACTATGTATCATTAGGGCAACCTGCGCATCGCTTGTCAACTGCTTTTGACTCAGTAACCCTATATGGCGAAGATCCCCACCACAGACCTGATATCTATGGAAAAATTGGTAATTCAGGGGTAAGTATAGCCACATTAGACGATGCTAAAAAGCTATATTCAGGTTTTGACCTATGTGCAGCTTCAACTTCTGTTTCGATGACCATAAATGGCCCTGCTCCAATGCTTTTAGGTTTTTTTATGAATGCTGCCATTGATCAACAATGCGAAAAGTACATTATCGAGAACGGGTTGGAAGAAGAAGTTAGCCAGAAAATAAAAAAGATCTATAAACAGAAAGGATTAGAAAGACCTCAATATCAAGGAAACCTTCCTGAAGGTAACAACGGCCTAGGCTTAATGCTTTTAGGCGTAACCGGCGATGAAGTTTTACCCGCAGATATTTATCAAAAAATTAAGGCTAAGGCTATCAGCTCTGTTCGTGGAACTGTACAGGCCGATATCTTAAAAGAAGATCAGGCACAAAATACGTGTATATTCTCTACAGAATTTGCTTTACGTATGATGGGCGATATCCAGAAATATTTTATTGAAAATAATGTCCGTAATTTTTATTCGGTATCTATTTCAGGTTATCATATTGCTGAAGCTGGTGCAAACCCTATTTCACAATTAGCTTTTACTTTAAGTAACGGATTTACTTTTGTTGAGTATTACTTGAGCAGAGGAATGCACATTGATGATTTTGCGCCAAATCTATCGTTTTTCTTTAGCAATGGCATAGATCCCGAATATTCGGTAATTGGACGTGTGGCACGTAGAATTTGGGCAAAAGCCATTAAAAATAAATATAAAGGCAACGACCGTTCTCAGAAATTAAAATATCATATCCAGACTTCCGGCAGATCTTTACATGCTCAAGAGATTGATTTTAATGATATAAGAACAACTTTACAAGCTCTTTACGCTATTTACGACAACTGTAATTCTTTGCATACCAATGCCTATGATGAAGCAATTACCACACCTACTGAAGAATCGGTACGCAGGGCAATGGCTATTCAGTTGATCATTAACCGAGAACTGGGTTTAGCTAAAAATGAAAATCCATTACAAGGTTCATTTATTATAGAGGATCTTACAGATTTGGTAGAAGAAGCTGTATTAGCAGAATTTAAACGAATTAATGATCGTGGTGGTGTTTTAGGCGCAATGGAAACCATGTACCAACGTGGTAAAATACAGGAAGAGAGTTTATACTATGAGACTTTAAAACATACAGGAGAATTTCCTATTATAGGCGTAAATACTTTCCTAAACAAAAAAGGCTCTCCAACTATTGTTCCTGCCGAAGTAATCAGAGCAACTGAGGAAGAAAAACAATACCAGATTAAAGCGTTGAATGAGTTTAAAGAACGAAATAAAAATACTGCGACTAATTCTCTAAAAGAACTACAATTAACAGCCATAAAAGGCGAAAATATCTTTAATAAATTAATGGATGTTTGTAAAATATGTAGTTTAGGAGAAATCAGTAATGCGCTATATGAAGTAGGTGGTCAATACCGAAGAAATATGTAATGAAAAAAACAATTTGGTTTCTTATTCTAATTCTGTTTGTCAATCGAGTTAATGCTCAAGTCGATAAACCTTATATCACTATATTAGGCATTGCTCAAGACGGAGGCTTTCCACACTTGGGATGTAAAAAAGTATGCTGTAATCACGCTTGGATCGACCCAAAACTACGAAGAAACATTACTGCTTTGGCGATAGTAAATCCTCAGACTAAAAAATGGTGGTTATTAGAAGCTAGTCCCGATATCAAGCAACAATTACAAGATTTCCAAAATTTAACCAAAGGCCAATATACTTATCTACCAGAGGGAATTTTTCTTACGCACGCACATATAGGCCATTACACAGGACTAATGCAATTTGGCAGGGAAGTAATGAATACCAAGCAATTAAAAGTTTATGTAATGCCTAAATTCAAAAGCTTTTTAGAAAAGAATGGACCTTGGAGCCAGTTAGTTGAATTAAACAACATTAGTTTAGTACAATTAGATGTAGATAAATCGCTTGCTATTGGTAATATACATATACAGCCGTTAATGGTACCTCATCGCGATGAATATTCTGAAACGGTTGGTTTCAAAATAAATTTAGGAGAAAAGAAGATTCTGTTTATTCCTGATATAGACAAATGGTCGAAATGGGATAAGAACATTATAGATGAAGTTAAACAAGTTGACTATGCATTTCTCGATGCCACGTTCTATGACAATTTAGAACTGAATAATAGACCTATTAGCGAAGTACCACATCCCTTTGTTTCTGAAACTATCAAGTTATTCGCTAATGAAAAGGCAG
>DDEP01000059.1 GCA_002336465.1 Pedobacter sp. UBA1951 | reverse complement strand
TTAACCTTAACAGAAACAGAAGTTAACGAACTTTTAAATTCAGGGACACCTCATGTAATCCGTATAAAAATACCAACAGACGAGCAGGTTTCATTCAACGATATGATTCGCGGCCATGTGAGTTTTGATACAAACCTAGTTGATGATAAAGTGCTTTTAAAAGCCGACGGCATGCCAACTTATCACTTAGCTGTAGTGGTTGATGATAAAGCGATGGAAATAAGTCACGCTTTTAGAGGCGAAGAATGGTTGCCTTCTGCTCCTATTCATTTATTGTTATGGAAATACTTAGGTTGGCAGAATGAAATGCCCGAATGGGCACATTTACCTTTAATATTAAAACCTGATGGTAATGGTAAATTAAGTAAGCGTGATGGCGACAGGTTAGGCTTCCCGGTTTATGCTATGAACTGGACCGATCCAAAAACAGGCGATTTGACTAAAGGATTTAAAGAATTAGGGTTTATGCCCCAAGCATTTGTAAATATGCTGGCAATGTTAGGGTGGAATGATGGAACAGATGCCGAAATTTTTACGTTAGAACAATTGATAACGGCTTTTTCTGTAGAACGGATCAGCAAAGCAGGTGCGAAATTTGATTTTGAAAAGGCAAAATGGTTCAACCACGAATGGATCAAGCAGAGTTCTGCGCAAAATTTATGGCCGCAAGTTCAACCTCTTTTAAATGAATACGGTGTTTCTGCTAATGCGTTTACTTTTAAAGTAATTGATCTCATAAAAGATCGTTGTTCTTTATTAACTGATTTTGAAGCTCAGGCTGGATATTTTTTCAAAGCCCCGCAACAATATGACGAACAAGCTGTAAAACCAAAATGGAATGCAGAAAAAGCAGCATTTTTTGAAGCTTTTTGTAACGTAATAAATGATGAGTTAAATGCACAGGAATCAGAAAACCTTTTTAAAGAATTGGCAGAGAAACATCAGTTAAAGGCGGGAGAAGTGATGCTTCCGTTAAGAGTGATGCTTGTTGGCGGAAAATTTGGCCCAGGGGTATTTGATATTGCCCAGCTATTAGGCTCTAACGAAACGATTTCAAGAATCAGGAAAGGAATTTCACATTTTAATGCATAGTTTGTTTGCGTTAAAGTTTAGCGTATATTTATAATAACCTAGCCAACCCGAAGAACTGGTTAGAGAAACTTCATCTCAAACTATAAATTTGAACCTATATGCAGTGGAAAGGAAGACGAGAAAGTGATAACGTTGATGACAGAAGAGGAAAAGGCGGCCTAGTATTGGGCGGTGGTGCAGGCATTATCTTAGTTATATTAGGATTAATATTTGGACAGGACCTTACTGGATTGGTTAATCAGGTAAGTACAGATAGCCAACAGACACAACAAGCTCCTCCTGCAAATGACGAGCAGACCAAGTTTGTAAAAACCGTCTTTGCGAGTACTGAGGATGTTTGGGACAGAGAGTTTGAGAAAATGGGAGAAACCTATAAAAAACCCATATTAACTTTATTTACCGGCGCAACAACTTCTGCTTGCGGAAATGCATCATCTGCCATTGGCCCTTTTTACTGTCCGGCAGATGAAAGAGTTTATATAGACCTTTCATTTTATGATGACCTCAAAAACAAATTTGGTGCTCCGGGCGATTTTGCACAGGCTTACGTAATTGCTCACGAAGTAGGTCACCATGTACAAAACCTTTTAGGAACATCAGCAATGGTTGATAGGGCAAGAAGAACACTGAGCCAAGTTGAATACAACAAACTTTCGGTTAAATTAGAATTACAGGCTGATTTTTATGCAGGTTTATGGGCTTATCATGCTAAAAATGACTTAAAGCTAGATCGTAATGACTTAGACGAAGCCTTAACCGCAGCCAATGCAATTGGCGATGACAGGTTACAAAAACAATCACAAGGAGAAGTTGTTCCAGATGCTTTTACGCATGGTACTTCTGCTCAGCGCATGTACTGGTTTAAAAAAGGTTTCGATACCGGAGATATTAGGCAAGGCGACACATTTAACGCTAAAAACCTGTAATCAAAAGAGATTAAAGATAACCTGCATGCCTTAAAGCATGCAGGTTATTTATTTTATGCTCAAGATTAAAACTATAATACACCTTAATTGTTTAAAAATATTCCGGATCTAAAGTTTACATTTTTAATCTTTATCTTTAGTCTTAAAATTTTTGCAACAATAAAAGAGTTAACCTATAGGCAGATCCACATCCTTTAATCCGTAAATAATGATTTTATTAGTAGATGATACCCCAGAGAATCTCATCTCTTTAAAAAAAGTTTTAGAAAGTCACAACTTTGAAGTAGATACTGCTTCATCAGGCAAAGAAGCCTTAAAAAAAGTTTTAAAAAACTCTTATGTTCTCATCATTTTAGATGTACAGATGCCTGAGATGGATGGTTTTGAAGTAGCCGATGCTATTTCAGGCTATAGCAAAGCTAAAGATACCGCCATTATATTCCTTTCGGCAGCTAATACCGATTTTAAATTTATCGAAAAAGGGTATTCATCTGGAGCGTTGGATTATATTACCAAACCAGTATCTATAAATCTTCTCTTGTTAAAAATTAAAACATTTTACCGCATATATGAGCAGAGCAGGAAGCTGAATGAGATGCAGAAAACACTTCTGGCCGAAATAGAAACAAGAAAAAATGCCGAAAGTAAGAAAGATGAGTTCATGAGCATTGCTAGCCATGAGCTTAAAACACCACTAACCAGCATAAAAGGTTATATGCAATTATTGGAACGGAGCATCGATAAAGGCGATATCGATATCGTAAAAAAGCATCTCAACAAAGCCAAATCGCAGATAGAAAAGCTAAATGGCCTCATAGCAGATTTACTTGATGTTTCTAAAATAGAAAGTGGTAAACTCAAATTCAACAAACAACTCTTCTCTGTAGATACGCTTACAGATAACATCTTAGAAATTATACAACAGTCTAATCCTACTTTCAAAATAGAAAAAATAGGTAATGCCAATTGCGAAATCTTTGCTGATGAAATGCGGATAGAGCAAGTTATCGTAAATTTTCTTACCAATGCCATCAAATATTCGCCTAATACAGACCGAGCACAATTAAAAATAGAAGTTAGCGATAATGAACTGTTTGTAAGCGTAAAAGATTTTGGATTAGGCATGCTTCCCGAGCAGCAAAAACAGGTATTTGAAAAATTCTACCGTATCGAAGAAACTTCGCACAGGTTTCAGGGTCTAGGAATAGGCTTATACATTTCTGCCGAAATCATTAGAAGACATGGCGGAGAAATTGGTGTAAGAAGCGAATATGGAACTGGCTCAGAATTTTACTTTAGCATTCCTATAAACCAACCTCAATAAAAGTTTTATTATTATGTCATTATCTTTAAAAAATAATTTACGCTTAGGCTTAGGACTATCCTTACTTTTATTGTTCATTACTTCTATAGCTTCCTATACCAGCATTGTAGCCTTAACCAACAGTACCAATATGGTTATAGCAAGCAATGAAAGACTTTCGGATATTAATGATGTCTTATCTATCGCTAAAGATGCCGAAACAGGGCAAAGAGGTTACCTATTAACGGGTAATAACTCGTTCTTGCAGCCCTATATCGGAAGTCGGGAAAAAGCGCTTTCTACACTGGACAAAATCATTGCAGAAACCACCGATGATGCTTTTTTACATCGAAAATTAAAAGAACTTAGATCTACCTTAGTCAAACGGTTTGATATATTAGATAACAGCATCAACCTTAAACCCCAGAATTCAACACTATCAAACGAATTATTAATTACAGGCAAGGCCTATATGGACAATGCCCGCGAAATTATTTCGGAGATTAAACAGGAAGAAAAACGTTTGTCCAAGCAATATACAGCCGATGCCCAAAAATTATCAGAATATACACCTCTACTTACCATTATTGCTTCAATATCAGCTATTTTAGTTACCATATTCTTTTACAGACGCGTAATTAAAGGGTTTGAAATCACAACATCCTTACATAAACAACTTGAAGAAGTACATACAGAAACTGAGGAACGTATAAATGGCATACAAAACCTAGCAGCGCAAATCTCTTCAGGCAATTACGAAATCAGAATGAGTGATGAAAAAGGGGATGGCTTAGGTATCCTTTCAGGTTCGCTCAATAAAATGGCTCAATCGCTACAAACCGCATTTACCAAATTAGAAAATAAAGAGTGGATGCAATCTGGTATTGCCAAACTGAATGAAAAAATGGTAGGCGAGCAAAATATAGAAATACTTACCGCTGAGGTTTTAAGAGAAATTGTTGACCGTACCAAAAGTATTGTGGGCGCATTCTATCTTGTGGGAGAAGACCAGCTTTTACATTTAACTGCGTCTGTATCTCTAAAAAGCAGCTTATTGAAACAAACACTTCTACCCGGCGAAGGATTGGTTGGAGAAGTTCTTAAATCTGGGCAGATTCTACAAATCAATGATATAAAACAGAATGAGCTTACGGTGAGCTATGCAACTGGAGAAACCAAGCCCAGAAACATTCTCGCATTTCCTATCTTAAGAGATAAAAATATTATAGGTGTAATAGAAGTAGGTTCTCTTAATGAATATGCCGAGCGTAAAATAGCTTTTGTAAAAGAAGTTGCGCACAATATTGGCATTGCAATTTTTGTGGCCCAGAACCACAAAAAGATGCAGAACCTTTTAGAAGAGACACAGGCACAGGCAGAAGAATTACAAGTACAACATGTTGAACTCGAGAAACTTAATGAGGAGCTAGAAGTGCAAACCCACCGTCTGCAGTCATCTGAAGAAGAATTGCGTGTACAACAAGAAGAACTTTTACAAAGCAACCAAGAATTAGAAGAAAGAACTGGCTTATTAGAAGAACGAAATGAATTAATTAGGGAGCAAAATATTAGGATAAAGGAAAAAGCAGAGCAATTAGAGCAGAGCACCCGATATAAATCAGAGTTCTTATCTAATATGAGCCATGAATTGAGAACCCCGCTAAATTCTATTTTACTTTTATCGGGACTAATGTCTGAAAGTGATGAGCTTAATCCCGAGTTTCAAGAATATTCATCGGTAATAAACAGTTCTGGGCACGGACTTTTAAGTCTTATCGACGAAATCTTGGATCTTTCAAAAATTGAGGCCGGGAAAATGACCTTAGAGATTGAAGAGATCTGTATAAACGACATCATTAAAGACCTTAAAGGTCTTTTCATGCCCGTTGCCAAAAGCAAAGATCTGGAACTTGCCTTCGATGTTGACGAAAATGTAGGGCAGTTCATCTCAGATCGTATGCGCTTAGAGCAAATTCTGAAAAACCTTTTATCAAATGCGCTTAAATTTACCTCGAGCGGTAAAGTTGGCCTTAGCATAAAACATTTACAAGATCAGCACATCACATTCTCGGTATATGATACCGGTATTGGTATTCCAAAAGAAAAACAAAGCCTTATCTTCGATGCTTTCCAACAAGCCGATGGTTCTACTCGACGTAAATTTGGCGGAACTGGGCTAGGGCTTTCCATCAGTAAGCAATTAGCCAAACTTTTAGGTGGCGACATCGACCTTCAAAGCGAGGAAAATATGGGCAGTAAATTTACGCTTACGCTCCCTAATATTTACAAAGAAAGCACTGAACCATCTGCAATATACCCTTTAATTACCGACGAACTTACGCCCGTACCACAATCTGTTAGATTAACTACGGAACGTATCCCTAATGAAATTGAAGATGACAGAGCCTCTATACAAGATAATGACAAGGTAGTGCTTATTATTGAAGACGATACAGACTTTGCCCAAACACTGCTAAAATTTACCCGTCAGCGAAAATATAAGGGAATTGTTGCCGTAAGGGGAGATCTTGGCATCGAAATGGCCCAGAAATATGAACCCGTGGCTATCCTTTTAGATATACAACTACCTGTTAAAGATGGCTGGGAAGTTATGGAAGCGCTTAAATCAAATCCCAAAACAAGACACATCCCAGTACATATCATGTCTTCTTTAGAAGCGCGAAAAGAAAGTTTACAAAAAGGAGCGGTAGATTTCATCAATAAACCTTTTGCTCTTGAACATATGAAAGATATGTTTGAAAAACTAGAAGAAACTTTCAGTAAAAACCCTAAAAAGGTTCTTATTGTTGAGGAGAATGAACAGCACGCAAAAGCACTTAGTCAGTTTCTAAGTCAGGCCAATATACACACTACTGTTACAAACAGCATACAATCCAGCATTAATGAGCTGCAAAAAAGGGAAATCAACTGCGTAGTATTAGATATGGGCATACCAGACAAAACCGCATTTGAGGCTTTAGAATCTATTAAAAAAACCGAAGGTTTGGAGGGATTGCCAATCATTATCTTTACTGGCAAAAATCTTTCAAAAGGCGAAGAAAACAGGATTCAGCAGTACGCCGATTCTTTTGTGGTAAAAACGGCGCATTCTTATCAACGCATTTTAGATGAAACAGCCATATTTTTACATCTTGTGGAAGAAAAAACAGATGAGAATGGAAATCAAAAAGCATCATTAAATAAATTACAAGATGTGTTGGTAGGCAAAACCGTACTGATAGCGGATGATGATATGCGCAATATCTTTTCGCTTACAAGAGCGCTTGAAAGCCACAAAATGAATGTAGTAGTGGCCACAGATGGAAACGAGGCTTTAAAAGCACTAAAAGAACATAAAAACATAGATATCATACTAATGGACATGATGATGCCTGAGGCAGATGGTTATGAAGCCACACGAACTATTAGAAAGGATGATACTTATAAGAATATTCCAATCATTGCTGTTACAGCAAAAGCAATGTTAGGCGATAGGGAAAAGTGTATAGAAGCTGGGGCTTCAGATTATATATCTAAGCCTGTAGACATTGATCAGCTTACTTCTTTATTGAGGGTTTGGTTGTACGAAAGCATATAAATTGAACGCATCTCTATGAAAAAAATCTTAATTATTGACGATGATAGCAGAAACATTTTTGCGCTCACAGCTGTTTTAAAAGCTAAAAAGTACAATTGTATTTCTACCACTTCTGCTATAGAAGGATTAAAACTGCTTGCAACAGATTCGGATATTGCCTTGGTATTAATGGATATGATGATGCCTGAAATGGATGGATACGAGGCAATAGCCAAAATGAAAGCAGATAAAAAGTTGAAAGACATTCCTGTAATTGCTATAACCGCACAAGCCATGGCCGGTGATAGAGAAAGGTGTTTAAAGGCCGGGGCAATTGGATATATATCTAAACCGGTTAGCATAGATAAATTAATAGAGCTGTTAAAATTATACCTGTAGCGTGATTATTGCGAATCAAATATCTGATCAGGAAATTGAGACTCTGCTAGAAGAGATTCTTGATTATTATGGCTATGATTTTACGGAATATGCCCGAGCTTCCATAAAACGACGTATTCTGCGGATTTTTACCTTAGAAAAATTTGAGACCTTTTTACAGCTAAGAAATAAGGTAATTAATGATCGGAAGTTTTTTAAACGTTTTGTAGAAGAAATCACGGTAAACGTAACCGAGATGTTTAGGGATCCTAAATTCTACAAATGTTTGCGCAGTGATATTTTACCGAAACTGGCAGCATATCCTTTTATACGGATCTGGCTTGCAGGTTGCTCTACAGGTGAAGAAGCCTATTCCATTGCAATCTTACTCAAAGAACTAGGTCTTTTAGAAAAATCTTTAATTTATGCCACAGATCTTAACCCCATAGTATTGGAAAAGGCTGAAAGCGGTATTTTTTCATTATCGCAGATGAAAACTTATTCTAAAAATTACATCGAATCTGGTGGGATAAAAGATTTTTCCTCTTATTATACGGCTACCTACGATTTGGTAAAATTTAATAGAGACCTCAGAAAAAAGATGATTTTTTCTACCCATAATCTGGTATCTGATCGTTCTTTTAATGAATTTCAGCTTATTCTATGCCGTAATGTTTTTATTTACTTTGACCGAGATTTGCAACATAAAGTATTACAACTATTTGACGCCAGCCTTGAAAAGAATTGCTTTTTAGCTTTAGGTACAAAAGAAACCATTGATTTTTCTTCTATTGCCCGTAAGTATGAGCGGATTCAAAACCAAAAGATATGGAGGAAATTGCAATGAGCGAAAATAAGTGTTCGGCTTTAATTATAGGAGGCTCTGCTGGCAGTTTAGATGTGCTGTTAAACGTTATCCCTAAACTTAAGGAAACGATGAGCTTCCCCATTGTTATTGTTCTACATCGCAAAAAAGGAACCGATTCGCTCTTAACCGAACTCCTAGCCTCAAAATCAAGCCTCAGGGTAAAGGAGGTAGATGAAAAGGAGCAGCCTTTGCCTCGAACCGTTTACATAGCGCCCTCAGACTATCACTTATTATTTGAGAAAGACGGAAGTTTTTCACTCGATTATTCTGAAAAAGTAAATTATTCGAGACCCTCTATAGATGTTGTATTTCAGAGCGCAGCAGAAGTTTTTACCAATGAACTTGTTTGTTTGTTACTCTCTGGCTCAAATGCCGATGGCGTAAATGGATTGGAACAGGTAAAAACATATGGAGGAAAGGCTTGGGTACAAAACCCAGATTGTGCTACAGTGCCCTATATGCCTCAGCAGGCTATAAATATAGTTAACACAGATAAGGTATTAACAATTGAGGAAATGATATACAGTATAAACGCTCTCGATAACACCGCATGACCATGGAAGCTAAAAAAGTATTTATTTTTGATGACAACTCTGATATTCTAGAGCTATGCACATTCATTCTTGAAGATGCTGGGTATGAAGTAAGAACATCCGAATCTTCAAATGATATAGAACAACAGGTTCTTGATTTTATGCCCGACTTGATTTTTATGGATAACTGGTTACCCGATATAGGCGGCATAGAAGCCACGCAAAAGCTTAAAAGCAACCCATTGCTCAAAGGCATCCCCGTTGTTTATTTCTCTGCCAACAACGATATTAAATCTCTGTCAGAACAGGCCGGGGCTGATAGCTTTTTATCCAAGCCTTTTGACATTAACATATTGGAAGAGGTAGTGCATGGCTATTTGAGGGCATAACGAGCATACCATTATTTCTTAATCTAGCTATTCTATTTAAAAGGGTGCATAAAATCAGTTTCTCATTAACTTAATTTTATACACCCTTTGACTTAAGAGGCTTTTAATTTTTCATTCTTCCTTGCTCATCCTCTGTACCTGTTGTACGTCTGCGTGCAGGTTTTATTTCATTTTTACCAAATCTGTAATTAAAGCTTAATCTTACCGCACGACTTTCATTTTTCTGGTACAAATCATAGCTTAAGCCGGGGTATGCACTTTTAAGATTGGTTTCCGAAATATTGAACAAATCTGATACTGCTAGTCTTAAACTCGCTTTCTTTTGCATCAAACTTTTGCTCAATCCTACATCAAAAGAATATCTAGATTTTAAGCTTAGCGTTCCATAATCAACTGGCGATTCATAATTGGCCATCGTTTCTGCAGTAAGACCATCTACAATGATGAAATTGTTTTGCATACGATATTGCATGGCTGTTTTTCTGTTCTCTAAATTCTTTCCTCCCAAGTTTGGCGATTCAAAAATGATATGGAAAGCGTTTAAAGTGTTGTTCATGTTCCACCATTTGGCAATTTTTACCGGAACATATAAATTCGCCCCATACACAATGTTTTTAGCAAGATTGGCATTGGTTTGGTAAAGTGCTTTTTTCTCTTCATCAGGTAACAGAACCTGTGTAATTGCATCATTTACTCTGCTATAGTTAACCGATAAAAGATACTTTTGCTTGAAAGTATAATTCAGCTCTATGTTATGTGTGTACTGAGGGTTTAAAAAAGGATTTCCTTTATTATAAGCATATTCATCTAAGTAGTAAACAAAAGGGTTTAAGTCGTCATAACTTGGACGATCTACGCGTCTTCCATAAGAAAGTCCTAATTGGTTATCTTTATTGATGGTTTTCTGTAAATATACTGTCGGGAAAAAGTCCCAATAACTTCTTTCTACCACATTATTGGTTGTAACAAGATTTCCCTTAGAATTGGTTTGCTCCATACGCAAGCCTGCTTGTACGCTAAAGCCTTTAAATTCTTTATTGATACTTGCATAAACAGCATTTACATTTTCATCGTAAACAAAACGGTTGCTTCTCTTTACATCGTTCTGCCAGTTATTATTTTTCAATTCTTCAGCAATCAGGTCATTATCTGTTTTTACCCAGCTGCTTTTTACGCCCGCTTCAAGTTTTGCGGTTTTACCTAAGGGTAAAGCATAATCAACTTTAAAAGCTTTAATCTTAATATCAGAAGGAGTAGTATTTCTGATATAATTGATTGGTCTGATAAAACTGTGATCTGCATATAAGTACCTATTGGTATAGTAAGTGGAATTATCTCCTGTATAGTTTGAATAATCAAGGTCAACCGAAATCTCCTGCCCTGTAGTATCTAATACCGATTTATAATTTACATTGTAAGCAAAGTTATTGTATTTACGTTTTTCCTTGCTATCTGATATCAGCAATGAATCTGTTTGCCCAAAATATTTACCCATATTGGTATTGGCATCTCCATTCTCTTTACCGCTATTCAGGTATCCTGTCGCTAAAAATCCTATGATATTGTTTTTATCGATGTAATAATCTACACCCGCTTTAAAATTATTGCTATTATTGGTTCTTATGGTTGTACTGTTTTGCGAAAAGTACACATTTGGTGTTCCATTTGCGATACGATCTATAGATAAAAAGTTTTCTCTCTTTACATTACCGTAGTTATAATTACCAAAAACATTGACGTGCTTGTTTCTGTAATTAAGGTTTAGCCCTGTATTCATTCTAAAATTCTTTCCATATCCTGCTCCAACATTAAAACTACCATTGGCACCTGCATTTTTATTACGCTTAGTTTTAATGTTGATAATACCTGCGTTACCTGCGGCATCGTATTTTGAAGAAGGATTGGTAATCAATTCTATAGATTCAACTTCCGAGCTTTGCATATTCTTAAGCAAGTTGGCTACATCTGCGTTACTCATATAAGTGGGTTTGCCATCTAGCATAATCAATACACCTTGTTTCCCCTGCATCGTAATATTTTCATTTTGATCTACTGTTACACCAGGAGCTTTCTGCAATACCTCAAAAGCAGTAGATCCTACAGCAGTGCTGCTGTTTTCAACATTCATTACCAGTTTATCTGCTTTACGCTCTAAAAGAGGTTTTACTGCGGTAACATTTACCGTTTTCAGCGTATTGCCAACCTGTTTCAATGCTATAGCATTCATATTTAATACCGGTAAATTATCTGCTACCGCAAACGATTTTCCTAAATAAGGCTGATAGCCCATCATGTTTATTTTGATGTAATAAGAGCCTGCATTTACGGCTAAAATCTGAAATTTTCCATCAGGAGCAGTAAAAGCAGTTTTTACCAATGATGAGTCTGAAGCTTTGAACAAACCTACCGTAGCATATTCTAAGGGTTTTTGCTGTTCATCTGTAAGATGTCCATTTATGGTTGTTTTCTTGTCGTTTACCTGAGATTTCGCAACGTTAAGACAAAAAATAGAAAGTAAGGCTAAGTAAAATATTCTCATGGTTTCATTTTTTTTATAAAACTTAAGGCAATAAAATTCCAGCACCTTAAAAGGTGTATTTTTTTCATTTCCTTAAATTTTAGTTTAGTAATTAAAGAGGCTTGCTCTTATCATTTGTTTGTTGTCTTATAGACGAAAGCTTAAAGCAAAAGGTTACAAGATTTTCTCACTTTTTATTTCCTACTCTTCAAACGCACATAAAAAAAGCCCCTTAAATTTAGTTTAAGGGGCTTTTTTTATATTTAAAATATTTTATTTCATTCCCAAAACATCTACACCTTGCTCAAAAACTACATCAACAGGTATGCCTTTTTTACTCAAGCGGTCTAAATCTGCCTGAAGCTCTGGCTTGATAATACCTTTTTCTTTTTGTGCTTTTTCTACCGCAGCTTTATCGCCATTGCCCTGTAAGGTAAGTATCACATTACCTAAATCGTTCATTGCTTTTTCAAATTTCTCAAAATTTACGCGGTATGTTCCTTTTGCAGTTCTTTCAAAGGCTCCTTTTTCCTGAAAGAAATTAAAACATTGCATATTGGCTTTTCCGTGAGCACTTGATGCACCAAAACGCACAGATCTCAATATTCCAGCCATATAAGTGGTATAGTATTCTTTAATATCGCCTTTCAGCTCTCCTTTTTTAAGCAAGCCTGTAACCATATATAGGCCTAAAACATCTGCTTTCCCTTCTTCTAACCATGAATATTGCTCTTGTAGTGCAGATCTCACTGTTCCCTTACCTGTTACCGTATTTTTAATTCCTAAACCATGTGCAACTTCATGAAACATTACATTGGCAAAAAAAGAATCAAATTTGATGTATTGCTGTTGTTCTGAATCTATCAATTCTTTAGCTATAGGTACCAATATTTTATCAAACTTAGCCTTCATCGCATTCTTTAGCTGCGAGCGGCGTGTTCCTTTTTCTTGTTGTATTTTTTCATCGTTAGGTAGATTTACTGCAATTGTTTTTGATCCCGCATTGCAATCGCCCGCATAGTACACTACATCATAAGCATTCAACTCAGAATCCGTTCCCGGTACTTCTTTCTTATATTTTGCATCTACCGGAAGTCCTTTTTGCAACTCTGGCAACATGGCTACATATTTTGATAGTTTTTTGCTCCATTCTTTATCCTTAACCAAAACATAACTTTCAAATGATGCACGGGCGTTAAACAATTTATCTTCGTAATTCTCAATTGGACCAATAATGATATCAAGGCCATTTGTTTTCATATCCAACCAAGCATAATCACTTGCGGTATAATCATCATTAACTAAAGCATCTGCCCTTAAATTCAAATATTTTTTAAAGCCGGGGTCTTCGGTCAACAAAGCGGCTTGCTTTAACAAGCTACTTGCTTTTTGTAACTCTGTAGCGTAAAAAATATGATAAGGAATAGAAACCAGTTTTCCATTTTCTCGTCTGATTACAGAATAAAGACCTGTTTTATCTTTTACATCAGATTTCTCCAATTCTTCTTTGGTCATGTCTAAAGGATAAAAAGAACCGCCCAAAGGTTTTTCACCAATACCAGATACAAAAGGTTTGTCTCCATTCAACCTGTCCCAAGGGCCATAGTTGATTACCAAGAACTCACGGGTTTTTTCATCTTTAATCGTAGCTAACAGACTATCTCTTTGTGGGTAGGCCTGTTGCCAGAACAGGTTATCCATAATTTCTGCCGCCTGTATTAACAAAGGCAATACTTTACGCTCATTAGCTGTAAGCAAGTTCAGATCGGTGGTAAGTTTAACCTTCTCGTAAATGGGTAAACGGTTGGCCACATATTCCTGTAATGAATCCAAGTTATGTTTATCTTTTGCTTGTTCTTTGTTATTATTAGAAGACGTGCAAGATACAATTGATCCCGCAACTGCTGCTCCTAACATTATTTTTGCGATAAATTTAATACTCATTTAGTAGCTGATTTTTTGTTTTTAATGCACTAAATTAGTAAAAAATATAGTTCAAGTAATTTTACGTTATTAATTAACATTTCATGTTCACCAAAAACACCCTTTTTAGCCTGTTAAAAAGAAACTTTATAGCGGTTAACGGATTAGCCCTAACTTTATTTATGGCTTCTTGCAGCACAAGTAAATATGCTGCTACTGATAAAGTTTACAAACAGAATGCAAAAAACTTCAGTAAGATCATTAAGGCTACTCCTCCTGAAAATCAGCATATCGATTCTTTAAATGCCAGCCAATATTTTGTTGGAACAACCAATATGGGTATCCGAAAACCTAATTTTGTAATCATCCATCATACGGCTCAGGATTCTTTGGCTCAAACCATTCGCACGTTTACACTTACGCGTACTGGAACAAGTGCTCATTATGTGGTTAGCCGTGATGGTTCTGTAGTACAAATGGTTAATGATTATCTAAGAGCTCAACACGCTGGTGCTGGTAAATGGGGTGGTGTTACCGACATGAACTCATGTTCAATAGGTATAGAAATGGATAATAATGGTACTACAGATATTTGGACTGATGCCCAGATTAACAGCCTATGCACCTTACTTGCCGGATTAAAGAAAAAATACAGCATACCAACTGCCAACTTTATTGGTCATGCCGATTTTGCTCCGGGACGCAAAAATGATCCTAAAAACTTCCCATGGAAAAAGCTTGCAGAAAAAGGATATGGCTTATGGTTTGATGATGTGCTAGAAACCCCTCCTGCCGATTTTGATACCACGAATGCACTTAGAATTATCGGTTACGATGTAAGAAGACTCAATTATGCCATAGAGGCCTTTAAAATCCATTTTATTCAAACAGATATAACCCAAACACTAACTGATTACGATAAAAGTGTTTTATATA
>DDEP01000242.1 GCA_002336465.1 Pedobacter sp. UBA1951 | reverse complement strand
TTCCTGATTTTACCAAAATCGCCATTGGCTACCATTTGCTTTGCCTGTTTTACCATTGGGTAACCTGAGTAGGTATGGGTAAGGCAAAGCTGTAAACCTGTTTCCTTAACTTTTTGCTGTAAAGCTTTTGCTTCTGTAAGGCTAAAGGCAACAGGTTTGTCAATCAGTACATGAAAGCCATTTGATAGCGCTAGCATGGCGGGTTCAAAATGTTTGTGGTTGGGGGTAACAATACTCACAAACTGCATCCTTTCATATTCAGGCAGGTTACGCTCTTTTTGTATCATTTCCTCGTAACTGCCATATATCCTGTTTTCAGGGAGGAATAACTCTCTTCCTGATATTTTTGCATTTTCAGGGTTGGAACTTAAAGCCCCGCAACATAATTCTATTAATCCATCTAAATTAGCAGCCATGCGGTGAACAGCGCCTATAAAAGCATTCTTGCCACCGCCAATCATCCCCATTCTTATTTTTTGTTTCATTCTTTGATACAACTCAGCTTTATTTTTTAGATGTTGCCTTTTTTAAGTTCTTTAACTGCGTAATCTGCAGCACGGGCAGTTAATGCCATAAATGTTAGTGAAGGGTTCTGACAACCAATAGAAGGCATGCACGAACCATCGGTAACAAATACGTTTTTAACTTCATGCATTTGGTTCCATTCGTTTAAAACAGAATCTTTAGGGTCTTTACCCATTCTTGCGGTACCCATTTCGTGGATAGCCATACCTGGGTAACAACCATTATCGTAAGTTTTGATGTTCTTTATCCCTGCTGCTTCAAGCATTTCGGCAGCATCGTTCATCATATCAATACGCATTTTCTTTTCATTCTCTTTGTATTCGCAATCTATGGCCAATACTGGCTGACCCCATTTGTCTTTTTTAGAATGATCGATGTAAACTCTGTTCTCGTAGTAAGGCAACATTTCGCCAAATCCTCCTAAGCCCATGGTCCATTTGCCCGGTTTGGTCATTTTTTCTTTTAAGCCTGCGCCAAATGATAATTCAGCAACGTCACGTTGCCAGTTTTGACGACTAGCACCTCCTTGGTAACCAAATCCTCTTAAATAATCACGCTTATCGTTTCCAAAATTCTGGTAACGCGGAACATAAATGCCGTTTGCCCTGCGACCATAGGTGTATTTATTGTCAAAGCCTTCGGCCTCGCCGCTAGCACCACAACGAAAATGGTGATCCATTAAATTATGGCCCAACTGTCCACTTCCATTACCTAAACCATTAGGGTGAGCATCTGAAGTAGAATTAAGCAAGATAAATGTAGTACCTAAGGTTGATCCATTCACGAAGACCAGTTTAGCATAAAATTCCATGGTTTTGTTGGTCTCGGCATCAATAACCATCACACCTTTGGCTTTTTTGGTGTCTTTATCGTAGATGATATGATTTACGATAGAATAAGGTCTTAAAGTTAACCTGCCTGTATCCATGGCGGCTGGTAAAGTAGAAGACTGTGTGCTGAAATAAGCACCAAACGGACAGCCTCTGCTACACAGGTTGCGGTATTGGCAACTGCCCCTTCCTTTGTGCGGAACGGTGAGGTTGGCCACACGACCAATAGTCATTATTCTTTGTTTGTTATAACGCTCTTCTATACGTGCTTTAACGCTTTTTTCTACACAATTTAATTGCATAGGAGGGAGAAACTGTCCATCGGGAAGTAGAGGCCAGTTTTCTGCCTGACCACTTATTCCTGCAAAACGTTCGGCATAATCATACCATTTTGTGAGGTCTTTATAACGTATAGGCCAATCTATTCCATGGCCATCTCTTGCATTATCTTCAAAATTATGATCGCTAAGGCGATAGCTCTGCCTACCCCACATCAATGATTTTCCACCTACGTGAAAACCACGGTACCAGTCAAATCTTTTTACTTCTGTATAAGGACATTCTAAATCGTTAACCCACCATTTTTCGGTAGCTTCATTATAAGGATAGTCCCTCATTTGTACCGGATGCGTTCTTTTCATCTCTTCGGTAAGACGACCGGCATGTTTAATATCCCAAGGATTTTTCATTGCAGCATCGTAATCTTTTACGTGCTCAATATTCATCCCTCTTTCTAAGAGCAATACTTTTAATCCCTTTTCTGTAAGTTCTTTTGCTGCCCAACCACCACTTATACCTGAGCCTACAACAATGGCATCGTAAGTGTTTTCTGCTTTAAGGTTTGTGTTTATGTTCATGTTGTTTTAGTCTGTGGTTTATGATGATTAAGTAGCCCACGATTTTTGTCCGGGTTTTAATGGAACATTTCCATCGTAACGTCCCGGAATTGGCAAATAAGCTCGGGCTTGTGTACAACCNNGTATTGTTAAGTGCTAAGAAGTTTTTACCAAATTCGGTTTTGGCTCTTTCTTCAAACTCACCAAGTCCTTTTGCAAAGCGTTGTTGTTGTTTGGCCGGATAACAATCATTAACCATCATCGGAATAAACTTACCTACTCCGGCAGCCTTTGCGCCCGGAGATGACTTGGTTGTAGGCATAATGATCTCTGCCATTTCGGTTAGGATTTTCTTTTGTTCATCTGTAAATGCAACAGCATTTTTTTCATTTTCGGGAAGCGTAAAACCCTCAAAGAGGATGGTTGTGGTACTCGCCGAAATGGTGGTTCCTAATAAAATAGCAACATTTTTCAATGCTTCTCTTCTGTTCATTTTTTTTAGGTTTATAGCAGTGTGTTTATAACACTATGTAATATTACTAATTTTTATTTCAAGCAGCACATAAATAATGGCAATTTCTTTTACATGTATTACGGTGAAAATTGATGTAAATAAAAGCTGTATTTGTTTTATTTTGTATTTCACTTTGTTTCGTATTGTGATTTTTATTTTGAAGTGTAATAATAAGAAATTAAGTTGTTAAAAATATTAAGTTGATAATTTATTTTGATTAAGTGCATTAGGTGCATTTTTTTACCTTTGTGAAAAATCATTGCTATAAATGAAAGAAACGATTTTAGTATTAGGTTCAAATGGACAGATTGGCACGGAACTGGTAACAACTTTGAGAGAAGCATATGGCAGTAACCAAGTGGTTGCCTGCGATATAAGAAGACCAGACTACGAAATAAAAAATGCCGGTCCTTTTGAATTTGTTAACGTTTTAGATAAAGATATCTTAAGGACTATTTTTGAGAAATATAAGCCTACACAAGTTTATTTACTGGCCGCATTGCTCTCTGCTACAGGTGAGCAGAACCCTAAATTAGCTTGGGACCTAAATATGAATGGTCTTTTGAATGTACTAGACTTTGCCTTGGCTTACAGAACAGCTAAAGTTTATTGGCCAAGTTCTATTGCGGCATTTGGGCCAAATTCTCCAAAAAAGAACACACCACAGTTTTGTATTATGGACCCTAATACGGTTTATGGTATCAGTAAACTGGCGGGTGAGCGTTGGTGCGAATATTACCACCAAAAATATGGTTTGGATGTACGCAGTATCCGCTACCCTGGATTGATCAGTTGGAAAGCTGCTCCGGGTGGAGGCACAACAGATTATGCGGTGCATATTTTTCATGATGCATTGATGAAAAACAGCTACAATTCGTTCTTATCGGCTGATACCGAATTGCCTATGTTGTATATGGATGATGCCATTAGAGGAACCATTGAGTTGATGGACGCTCCTGCAGAACAGATCACCATTAGATCGAGTTATAACTTGGCAGGTGTAAGTTTTACTCCTGAGCAGTTAGGTGCCGAGATACGCAAGCATTTACCTGATTTTAAATTAGGTTATGTAGAGAATGATCCTAGGCAGGCTATTGCCAACAGTTGGCCAGGTTCTATAGATGATTCTTATGCCGTAAAAGACTGGAACTGGCAACCGCAGTTTGACTTGGCTAAAATGACCACTGAAATGCTAAATAACTTAAAAAAATAAATCTAAAAATAGGCGCACTATCTTTGTGCCCAGAATAAAATATAAACAAAATGGGAAGAGCTTTTGAATTTAGAAAAGAAAGAAAATTTAAACGTTGGGCAAAAATGGCCGTTCAGTTTACCCGTATAGGTAAAGATATTGTAATTGCTGTTAAAGAAGGTGGCCCACATCCCGAAACCAATTCTCGCTTACGTACCGCCATACAGAATGCCAAAGCCGTAAACATGCCTAAAGACAGGGTAGATGCGGCAATTAAAAGAGCATCTGATAAAACGATGGCTAACTATGAAGAGATTGTTTATGAAGGATATGCACCACATGGTGTAGCTGTATTGATAGAAACTGCTACCGATAACACTAACCGTACCGTAGCTAACGTACGCAGTTATTTTAACAAAACTGGAGGTGCTTTAGGTAAAACTGGTTCTTTGGATTTTGTATTTAACCGTAAGTCTATTTTTAGGTTTGCACCTTCTGATGATCTTGACTTAGAAGAATTAGAATTTGAACTGATTGATGCCGGTTTAGAAGAACTGTATGTTGAAGCTGATGAAGAGGGTAACGATATTGTAGTAGCTCAAGGTGCTTTTGAGAGCTTTGGTTCCTTGCAAAAAGCGCTTGAAGAAAAAGGTATCGAATTAAAAAGTTCTAAGCTAGAGCGTATCGCTTTATCGCATCACCCAGTTTCTGAAGAGCAGGCCGCTGATGTATTGAAATTGATAGATAAGCTTGAAGAGGACGATGACGTTCAGGCTGTTTACCATAACATGGCCGAGTAACCTCCGGTCATTGATGAGATATTAAAGGCTGTTTGAAAATCCATCATCGTCATTCCGTACTTGATACAGAATCTTTTAGATAGATGTTGAAACGAGTTTAGGTTGACGAATAAACGAGACTTGCAAACAGCCTCTTTTTATGCCCCAAATTGATTGAGGTGATGGTCTAAATGTTTATAAAACATATTATTCCACTCGTTGGCATTTAATTCTCCGAAAGAATGTGAAAGTTTGCCATCAAAAGCATACTCACCTAATACTTGGGTTTGACGGATATAATCGACCAAACGGTTTTTTTCATTCTCAAATTCTCTTTCATCACTAATGATAAAAGCAGGAGCTGTTTTAGAATTTTTTGAAAAAGGCTTATCGCTTACCACATATTTTTTAGCAAATTTCTTTAACATAAAACCTATTAAAAAATTGGGTTTTGGATGTTTGTTTGTGTATATCATTTCATAGGTTACGCAGCAATGTGCTAGCATTTGCGCCACATTCATCTTACCCCATAAAGGTTGCGAGTTATTTTGTAATTGGTTTATGCGGTTTATAACTTGTTCTGCTACCTCTTTGGTAAAGATATTAGGTAAATCCATAAAATAGTTTTTAGCTAAGCTAAACTATTTTTTGTGTGCAGGCAATGGATAAAATGTTAATTTATGTAAACCTGTTTCAAATGAAAGGATTACTTTTTGATAAAAGCAAAGAAAACGGCCAAGATGATGAGAGAAAATGCTACATAATGGTTCCAAGCTATTTTTTCTGTTTTGAATAGTAATATAGAGAAGATAAGGAAAACACTTATTGAAACCGCCTCTTGCAATACTTTTAACTGCATTAAACTAAAAGGGCCTCCGTTTTCTTTAAAGCCGTATTTGTTTGCTGGTACCTGAAAAATATATTCGAACAAGGCAATGCCCCAGCTTATTGCAATAATGCTGATAAGGCCTAGGTTTTTACTCCATTCCATATCTTTAAAGCGCAAATGACCATACCATGCCAATGTCATAAAGGTATTTGAGATCATTAAGAAAATAACAGTAAGAATGGCTCTCATTTATTTGTTGGCTACAGGTTGTGGTACTTTTACGTAATATCCGGTTCCGTCATAAGGTCGGCGACGAGGGTGTTCCATACAAGCAACAGAGCAGCAGCCTTGCATTTTTTCGCCACATTCATCGCATTGCGTAAAATGCTCATTGCACTCTGGATTGGCGCAGTTGATCATTTTTGGCGTAGTGGTGCCGCAATTCAAACATGTACTGATAACCTGTGGATTTACTGAGTTTACATCTACAGCAATGCGGTTATCGAATACGTAGCACTTACCTTCAAAATCTTTACCTCCGGCTTCTTTACCATATTTGATGATACCACCATGCAATTGGTAAACATCTTTAAAACCGTGATGTAAAAGCAAAGCAGATGCTTTTTCGCATTTGATACCACCTGTGCAATAGGTTAGAACCTTTTTGTCTTTATATTGAGCCAGAGCCTCAATCTGATCGGGGAAATCCCTGAAATTATCTATGTCTAAAGTAACTGCGTTTTTAAATTTGCCTAAGTTATGCTCATAGTTAGATCTTACATCTAAAACCACTACATCTTCATCGTGCATCATTTCGCTAAACTCTTTAGGCTCTAAATGTTTGCCCGTTTGTTTATTCGGATCAATAATAGAACTGTCTCTTAAACCCGAGTGCACAATTTCTTGTTTATAACGGCAATGCATTTTGATGAACGAAGGCTCTTCAACCTGATCTATCTTAAACTCTGTTTTTGCAAAGCGCTCGTCGGCATGAATGTGTTCCATATAGGCTTTGCAAGCTTCGGCTGTACCCGAAACAGTACCATTTAAACCTTCATCTGCAACGATGATGCGACCAACTAGGTTTAATGATTTGCAAAATTTTAAATGATCTGCGGCAAATTGCTCAGCATCTGCTATAGGCGAATAGCAGTAATAAAGTAAAGTATTATATTTCATATCGTCATTGATACCGCTGTAAACGGCGTTTAATGTGCTGCAAAGATAAATAAAATGAATGAAAGAAAATGCAATATGACCTCAATCACTTTTTAAAATCCATAAGCTATACGGAAACCCTGTTGAACTTTCTTATTACCATCATAAGCATAGCCGTAACTTACGCTAAATAACAAGCGTTGCAGGCCAAAGAAAAACTCGGTATAATTCCTCTTGTCAGGCTGAGTTAAAAAGTTTACGCCAACGTATTCTTCAAGTTTTAACTTACGTAACAAAGGGATTTTGTTGGTGATAAAACCAGCAAAATTATGTTCATAATGTGCTTCAAAATAATGCTTAGATGTACTGTATAAGTAAAAATCAAGATATCTGAACTTTCTTAGGTTAGGAGGGAATACCAATGAACTGTTACCTCTGAAATGCTTGAATTCAGGATAAAACAAACTGTTGTTATTTAAAAATATTCCTCCGCCTATGGTAAATGAAGAATAACCCCAAAGTCCAGAACTGATATTTTCTTTAGAAACCTCTGCCGAAATAAAATCATAATCTACATCGCTGTTAAAAAGGTTTTTAATGCCTTTCCTATATTCCACGGTTATTCTCGGGTACTTAGATTCGGTATAAAATTTGCCATCAGGACGGGTAATATATTTCTGCCCAAACGCATAACTTAACTGAGCGGTAATTTTTGCCGATTGATAATCAGGAAACAGGTAAGTTTCTACATTAGGTGTAAACGGGTTATTAGAAGTATATTCTTTGTTAGCTAAATCCCTGATTTTGGTATTAGAATGATTGATAAGCGCATGATTGTTGGCATAGGATAAGCTTAAATAAGCTTGTAAACCATTTGCCAGTTCGCGTGTTGCAAACACGTTGCCAAATTCTTTCTTGTAAAATTTAGAAAGATTGGTTTCAAAAACCAAGGAGTTAACACTATTGGATAAAAGATCCATACTTCCGTAGTTGTTAAGGTCGTTAATGGATGAACCAAAACTCCCGCCAATCTGCGCTCTTTTTACGGGATCATAATAATAGTTCCCGCTTAAAGTGGCCGTAAAAGTTTTATTGGCAAGGCCATATCTTAAATCTGGCCTTATAGAGTAGTATTTTCTGTCCTCCAGTCGCTTGGTAAAAGTTACCCCGTATTTAAATGCAAATCCTTCTACAGTATTAAAAAGCACAGAACGTACAAGCGGATCAAAATCATAACGTGTTTTCTCATATCGGTTATTATGACTGTAGCTAGTAATGAGTATTTTACCTAAGGTGAAATTGTTGTTGACTTTTTCAACAGAATCGAGGTAATGCTTTGACTCCTTTAAAACGGCAATACTATCTTTCTTCTTATAATCTAGTTTTTCTTCTTGTGTTAAAGGTATAGGACGGTTTTCAGCCCAATATAGAGAGTCTTTCTTGTTAACGGCTTTGGTAATCTTTAAAATTTCTGAAGTAAAGAAATCTTTGGGGAATTGTTGGTTGACAGTATAATTGCTGAACATCCCTACATAATATCCTTTAAATTTAAAGCCTAAAACATTACCGTTAAAGCCAAACTGTATAGTGGAAGGCATATAGAATTTATCCACTTTTATAAATTGTTGGGTAATGTTCAATGTATCGAGCAGATTGATGCCAGCATCAGAAGTCAAATTCACATTTACGCCTGTTAAACGCCATAGCTCATCGGCTATATAAATGATCCCTCTAAAAGCAGGGTCGTTCTTGCGTTTAGGTTCAACGGCTATTTTATGGATGATTACATCGTTTTCGTTGGTGCTGCCCAATAATTTGTATTTGTAGTAGAACAGGGCATTATCAGCGATGGGCGATACAAAACTCCGAGAACTCAGTCCTGAACTTTCCAATAGGAGATTGTCATAGAAATTAATCTGCAGATCCGAGGCTTTATTGTAGCTGAAGGCATTGTTCCTGCCCGATACTTTAGAGGAGAACATCTCTTCGCGTATCTTATTGGGTTTTTCAAAATAATAATGCGATTGCGATTCGGATAGATATAAAATGCCGCTGCGGTTGGTGTCTAAACTGAGCAGTTTTTGGATATCCCTGCCAAAGAATTTTTTAGGGGCACCAACGAGCTTTTGCATTCCTTTAATATATACATCTCTGCTGTATGAGTTAACTTCGTTAAGGTGGTATTTGCGTTTTTTTATGGCTTCACGAATAATCCTATAAGCGGGGTCTTCGCCTCCGGCTTTGATTGTGATACTGTTGAGGGTGAAATGTTCAGCTTCGAGTAAACAGTTAAGCGTAGTGGTTGCAGCATTCATATGAAGTTGTTTTTCATTGGTTTTATAGCCAATGGCCTTAAATATCAACGTGATCTCGCTGTTATCGGTTTTAATGCTATAAATGCCTTGCTCGTTTGCAGAAACACCTTTGCTGGTATTTTTGATGATTACAGAAGCAAATGGAATAGCAACACCCTCCTTATCGGTAACTTTTCCTGTAATATTAAATTGTTGAGCAATACATAAATTAGCCCAAAAAAGAAGTGCAACTAATAGCTTTAAGGTCTTTGTCATAAATAGTTTTGAAACTAAATTAGGTAAAAGAACATAGAAATAGGTTGTTAAAGTTTGTTAATTGGCAAAATAGTATATTTGTGCTGTGCCCTAAAGGCTAAAAAACAGAAACATCATGTACAAAACATTACAACCCGTATTACAAAAAGAGCTCGAAGAAATTGAAAAGGCCGGGCTATATAAAAAAGAGAGAATAATCGTAACACCGCAGGGTGCCGATATTAAGGTGAGCACAGGTGCTGAAGTAATTAATTTTTGTGCCAATAACTATTTAGGCCTTTCATCGCATCCCAAAGTTTTGCAGGCTGCTAAAGATGCCCTTGATAAACATGGTTACGGGATGTCATCGGTGCGTTTTATTTGCGGTACGCAAG
>DDEP01000206.1:3232-3686 GCA_002336465.1 Pedobacter sp. UBA1951 | reverse complement strand
TATAAACGATAGAAGTAAATAATCTTAGCTTAATCCAAGTCCTCGAATAAATCTCTCCATTTAGGGTTGTGTTCATTGATCAGATTAAGCTTCCATTGCCTGTGCCAATTTTTCAATCGCTTTTCTTCCGCAATAGCTTCTCCTATGGTTGCAAACTGTTGGTAATAGACCAGTTTATTGCAATTATACTTAGCGGTAAAAGAATTAGGATCATATTTATCCTTATGCTCCTGTACCCTGAAATATAATTCTGAAGTAACACCAATGTACAAAGTAGTATGTGTATAATTGGTTAAAATGTAGATACAGCCTCCTCTTTGCATTCCTACAAGTTATCAATTATTTACCTGAAATTCAAAACATTACAAATCACCCATACATAATCATTGTCTTTTAATTCATCATACCTATACCAACCCTACTTCGCCTACACGTCATGCTGCTCGCACTGTTC
>DDEP01000206.1:0-3196 GCA_002336465.1 Pedobacter sp. UBA1951 | reverse complement strand
CCCGAAACGAGTTCGGGGTGACGGAAAGGGGATGAAGTAGCTACAAGACCATAAAGAAAAACTAACAAAATCTTGTAAAACGAGTTCATGGTAACGAAGAGGGAATGAAGTACCTTCAATAAATCTGTCGTGTTGCTCGCACTGTTCCGTCATGCTGAAATTTGTTCAGCATCTTTACTATAGACCCTGAAACGAGTTCAGGGTGACGGTGGTGAGGTAATGGTAGTGAGGTGCCTACCAACTGTAAAATTTTGTTAAACATCCTAAAGCCTTGGGCAATTGCTGCATAATAATCAATATATTTAGCGCAGGCAATACCAATACTGATCATGATGAAACAACTAAAGCTATTTCTTTTATTATTTATTTTGGGTACCACAACGGTTTTTGCACAAGAGGCAGATACCGCAGCCTTATCAACCATCATCAATAAAACCAAGAAATTAGTCACAGAGCAACCCATAGAAAAAGTATATCTGCACTTTGATAAACCTTACTACGCCGTAGCAGACACCATATGGTTTAAAGCCTATGTTACCACTACGCATAATTTTCCTTCAGAACTGAGCAAGATCGTATATGTAGAAATGTACAATCAGGTAGACTCGCTGGTGCAAACCATAAAATTGCCCGTAAAAAACAGCGTAGCCTATGGTAATATACCGCTTAGTATGGGTAGCTATAAACAAGGTAATTATTATGTAAGGGCCTACACCCTATGGATGCTCAACAGCAATTCTAATTATTTCTTCAACAAAAGCATCCTGATTGGCGAGGCCATAGACAAAGAACTGATCACCAACATAACGTATAACAACACGGCGGCCGATAAAGGCATTAAAACTACCGCCCGCATACAGTTTAAAGATATTAACAAAAAGCCTTTGGCCAATAAAACGGTTAACTGGCGCATTTTTCATAATTACGATGTATTTACCCGTGGCAAGGGCACAACCGATGCCAATGGCTACTTAACTGTTACGGTAATCAGCAAAGCCGGAGAACCTATTACAAAAGGCAGTATAGTAGCCGATATGAGCCTTACCGAAAAGAGCTTGGCCAGTGCAACTTTTAGCCTGAAACAGCAACTTGAAAAGGTAGATTTTCAGTTCTTTCCAGAGGGAGGCGAACTGATTACCGATGTACCTAACCAAGTAGGTTTTAAGGTAGTTGGCGCTAATGGGTTGGGCACCGATGTTAAAGGGGTTGTTATAGATGATCAGAATGCAGAAGTTGTACCTTTTAATTCTTCTTTTACAGGTATAGGATCATTTTACTTTACCCCTGCACTAGGAAAAAAATACAGAGCAAAATATACCCTGAAAGATGGCAGTACGCAAACCATAGATTTGCCCGCAGCACAACAAGAAGGTATAACCATACAGGTACAGCACAACTCTACAGACATCATTAGCCTGCGGGTTTTGGCCAACGCCAGCTATTTTGAGAAAAACAAAGACAAGACTTTTTACCTAGTTGGGCAAAACACCAATAATGTTTGCTATGGAGCTAGCCTAAACCTCAAAAGCCAAGTGATCAATGCCAAAATCTCTAAAGAGAATTTTCCCTCGGGCATTGTACAGTTTACCCTCTTTAATGAGAATAAAGAGCCTATTAGCGAACGCTTGGTATTTATACTGCACAAAAATGCGCTGAACATTAGCGCAAAAGCAGACCTACCACAATACAAACCCCGCCAAAAGGTAAAACTTACCCTCGATGCAAAGAGCAAAGAACAACCTGCTGCAGGCGATTTTTCTGTAAGTGTGGTTGACGAGCAGAAAGTACCTTTTGATGAAGACAATGAAACGACCATTTTAAGCTCATTGCTGCTTACTTCTGATCTAAAGGGCTATGTAGAGAAACCCAATTATTACTTTAATAAAACTGATGATAAAAAGCTTGCAGACTTAGACCGCTTAATGCTTACGCAAGGTTACCGCAGGTTTACTTACCAAAACCTGATGGCCGGTAAATACCCCGAGGTATTTTTATTGCCTGAGCAAGGGATCAGCATAAGCGGTACATTGAGAGATCTTACCGGTATGCCAGTTAAAAAAGGTATTATGCGCATGATGGTTCCGGGAAAACCTATATCTGCCGAAACCGTGAGCAGCAATGTAGGGGTTTTCCGTTTCAACAACCTTGTATTTCCAGATTCATCACAAGTGGTTATTACCGCCCGTTATAACCCTAATTATGCCAACCTTATGATCATGTTAGATGGAACACCATCTGCAGCAAAGGGCACCAATTTACGCTGGGCAGATGAGCGAGAAAACATTGATACGCTCTTATCTTCTTATCTAAGCAACAGCCAAAAGCAATACCGTTTTATGCGTACCCTAAAAGAAGTAGAGATCAAAGGCTCTACCATAAAAAGAGCCGGACATCTCAATTATCCTGCGCTTTCGGGTTTAAGCATGATCCCAGATCGTTCTTTAGATGCCAATATGCTTAGTGGTTGCAATACGGTATTAGAATGTTTAAAAACCCTAGCCGGAAGCTTTACTTTTGACTTTAACGAACAGAAGTTTTATGTTTCAAGAGATTACAATACCGGAGGCCGCATTCCTGCAGCTATTTTCTTAAATGGCATGTTTGTAGATGCCACCGCTCTGGGCACGCTTAGCGGTAACGAGGTTGAATCTATAGAACTGTTCTTGAGCGATCCGCTGGGTACCGTAGATCGGATGTACAATACCAAAGGCGTTATTGTGGTTAATGTTAAGAAAGCCCCTAAAGGCGAAAAAATATCTAAGCAGGAGTTCTTAGATATGATCCCTAAAAAGTATGAGGTTAAGTACAGCCCTATGGGTTACAGCAAACAACGTGAGTTTTATTCACCTAAATACCTGCCAAATGCACCTGTTACCAATAATGATCTAAGGACCACCATTTATTGGAACCCTAAAGTAGTAACCGACGAGAAAGGCAATACCACCTTAGAGTTTTACAATGCTGATGGAAAAGGAACTTATAAAGTTGTGGTAGAAGGATTTGATAAAAATGGCAATGTAGCTCGTACAGTATTAAGATATAGTGTTAAATAAAGATTCATAATTATTGCGTCATCGTCACCCCGAACTCGTTTCGGGGTCTATTGCCTTCAAATTAGATGTCTTTGTTTTTTGAGATAGATTAATCCGATTCAGGTTACTTAATAATGTAATCATTCATCTTGCTAAACCCAACA
>DDEP01000079.1 GCA_002336465.1 Pedobacter sp. UBA1951 | reverse complement strand
TAAATCATTATATCCCCCTTTTAACGTAATACTTTACTGTTAAAAGGGGATTTTTATTTTATTCTTTTTTGGCCGAAGCAATCAGTTCTCGGTTCCAATTTCTAAAATGCTCGGCTAAAGTATTCAATTCTTCAACATCAATATCTTTTAGAGGAATAATCATATAAGTGCCCATTGTATCTATTGCTCCTGCCTTATCATTTCGGGTTTGTACAATCACATCATCATTGTTTGTACGCAAACATAAAACTCCTTTTTGTCCGCTTCCATAAAAATCAACATCCTTAAAACGGCTTAGGTTCATGGCAAAATATTCTTCTTTTCCATTGGTATAAACCTTTCTGTAGCGACAAAAACCATTGTTAGTAATATTGATCTCGTAACGCTTTAAAGGTACATTTTGCCCTTCTGTATCATAGTGCCTAGTTAATACGTTTTGTATATAGGTACGGCTGTCTTCTCCTTGTATAAAACCCGAAGACAGTACAAAAAACATGGCAATACAGCTTAAAATCGTTATTTTTAAATTAAATGTAAACTTTTTCATGAGCGCAGCATTTTACCCAATCTAAATTAAATATTTTAATAAATTTGAAGTATGATTTTTTCTCCACAATCTAAAATTTGGATCTACCAGAGCAATCGCAAGTTCACAGAAACTGAGCAATCTGAGATTCAGCAAAAACTGGATGAGTTTACAGCACAATGGAAAGCACATGGCCATCAGCTTAAAGCCAAAGCCGAAATCAAGTACGGTTTCTTCATTATTTTAGTTGTAGATCAAGACCAAGCTTCTTCAACAGGCTGCTCTATTGATGCTTCTGTACGTGTAATCAAAGAAATTGAAAGCCAGTATCACGTAGATTTGTTCAACCGTTTTAATATGGCCTACAAAATCGATGACGAAGTACACGTAGTATCTAAAGAAGACTTTGAGACACTCATCACTATCAAAAAGATTGATGCTGATACCATTGTATTTAACAATTTAGTGGAAGACTTGGGTGAATTCAACGCCAAATGGGAAGTTCCATTACATCAAAGCTGGCATAAAAATATATTTTCAGAGTTTTTAAACAGTTAAGTTTCAAAGTGAGGTAATTTTTAACCTTTTGCCCATCAAACAACTGTTGCTTTTTTTTGTTATGTTTAACTAAAAGAGCCTATGTCTAAATGGTTACGCATTGCTTTAAAAGCATTATTAGGTTTATGTATTGTATTGGCATTAATTTGGTTTGGTGCCGCTTTCTATATTAAACAGAACAATCAGAAAATTCTCTCGCAAATCCTTACCCAGGTTAACCAAAAAGTTAGCGGTCAGGTTACAATTGGCAGTATGTCGCCCAATCTGCTTAAAGGGTTTCCCAATGTTTCTGTTTCCTTAAATGAGGTTCTTATTCGCGATAGCTTATGGAAAAACCATCATCATGATCTTGTAAATGCTAATAAAATTGAAGTCTCGCTAAATATTTTTTCTCTTCTTGCTGGTACTGTCAATATTCGTAAAGCTGGTTTGAACAATGCCGATATCTGCATTTATACTGATAGTACGGGCTACAGCAATACGAGTGCATTTAAAAGTAAAGAGGCTAAAACTGAAAATCAGAAAACCGAAAAAAATAACGACAACTTAAAAATTGGTAGGATAGATTTTAAAGATGTTAATCTCATTATCGATAATCGCAAACGTTTTAAGCTGTTCAATTTTAAAATAGATGCACTTAATGGTAAGATCAAATATGGCCTTAATGGTTGGGATGGCAACATTAAGCTAAAAACTTATATCAACAGCTTTGCTTTCAATACACGTAAAGGAAGTTTTTTAAAGGATAAACAAATAGAAGGAACCATCTCTGCTCATTTTAATGACAATACCAAACAAATTACTTTAGATCAGAACAAGCTTAAAATAGGAAATGATATTTTCTATATAGGTGCACAGATACAAACTGCAAAAGGAAAATCAGGTTTTAAAATAGACATCAAAACAGATAACATCTTATATAAAAACGTTTCGCTGCTATTAGCACCCAATATTTCTTCGAAACTGCTCAAATTTGGTATAGAAAAACCAGTAAACATAATCGGGAGCATTGTAGATGACGGGTCTAACAGCCCAGATCCTTTGGTTCATGTTAAAATGACCGTAAAAGACAATAAGGTCACTATTCCATCGGGCGAGCTGAATGCCTGTAATTTCATAGGCACCTTTACCAACAAAGACACTTTAAACAGAGAAATAGGCGATGAAAACTCCATCATCAGGTTTTACAATCTTAAGGCCGATTATTATAACGCCCCTATTAGTGTAGATACTTTTACGGTTACCAACTTTTCGAGACCTGTTGCCGTAGGTTTGATAAAATCTGCCTTTCCATTGACCAATTTGAATAGTTCATTAGGTGGCGAAACATTTTTGTTCAAAAATGGCACCGCAAATATTAAGTTATTTTGTAAGGCAGATATTGACCATTTCTTATTTACCAAACCCGTGATATGGGGAGATGTAAACATCAACAATGCTGATATCACTTACTTACCGCGACAAATGCGATTGATTAACAGCAATCTCGTTCTAAAATTTAATCAAAAAGATCTTGACATTAAAAGCAGCAGGATACAATTAGGCAAAAGCGTTGTTGCTATAGATTGCAACATCAGTAACTTTTTAAATTTCTATTATACCGACCCTAATAAGATACAGGCTACGCTTAAAATGACGAGCCCGCAACTGTATATATCAGAATTTATTCCCTTTTTGGGACCAAGAAAAGGAACCATAAAGAAGAAAACTACCAAAGAGAATACCATAAAACAGGTATCGGATCAATTAGATGCTGTTTTAGAAGCTGCTAAAATAAATATACAGTTAAAAGTAAACCGTGCTATTTATAATAAATTTACGGCCAACAATCTAACTGCAGATATCGCTTTATTAGGTAATGGTGTCTATTTTAACAAAATCAATGTAAGTCATGCAGGTGGTCATCTTTCTCTCAATGGCAAATTGATGCAATCGGGTGCGATAAATCGTTACCAATTTAACAGTAATATCAATTATGTTAACGTTAAGGAGTTTTTCTATGCGTTCGACAATTTTGGGCAAAACTCGGTTACGAGTAAAAACTTAAAAGGTTTCTTATCTGCCAATGTAAATGCAAGTGGTAACATTACCGATAAGGGTGCCATCGTATCTAGATCTATGTTTGGAACCGTAAAATTTACCTTGAACAAAGCGGCATTGGTAGGTTTTGAGCCTCTGGAAAAAATTGGGAAATTTATTTTCAGGAGCAGAAACTTGGCTAATGTAGAACTAGAAAAACTAAATGGCTTGCTTACTTTAAATGGCGACAAAGTTAACATCAGTCCAATGCAGGTTAATTCTACCGCACTCAACTTTAATGTTAAAGGGATTTATGGCTTTACCAACGGAACCAATATTGCATTGGATATTCCTTTACGCGACCCGAAAAAAAGCGCAGGCATTGTTAATGAGGAAGAAAGACAGCTGGCCCGCATGAAAGGAATAGTTTTGCATCTTAAAGCTGTAGATGAAGAAGGCAAACTAAAGATAAAATGGAATAAAGACCATGATTAAAAATTAAACCAAAGGTACTGAACTAAATTCAGTATGACGAGTGAGCTTCCATAATCACTATTTTAACGTCATCCTGAACTCGTTTCAGGATCTATTCATTTTAACTTCTCGGGAGCAACGACATTGATCAAGGCGCGAGCAATGATGCGATTAGGATCAATTAAAGGCAAGCTCTTATACTGGTTCTGTGTCAAAGCTAAAGGTAATTCTGTACAACCCAATACAAAGTGCGTGGTTCCTTGTTTAACAAATTCATCCATAGCTAGCGTAAGCTCTTCTACTGCTTTATCTTTTACAGGAGATGAAAATGCCTTTATGCCATATGATTTGCTATAAATAGCTTCATGTACACGCTCTTGCCAAGCATCCGTAAGTTCAAGAACTTCTAACTGCTGTTCTACAAGATGGGCTTTATATAAACCTGTATTTCGGGTACCCGTTGTTGATAATACAGCTACTTTAGCTTGGGGAGAAGTTGCTTTGATATATTTTGCCGTTTCTCTTACTAAATGTAAGAGTTGTATGGCCGTGCCGCTTTTTTCAAGCTCACCCTCTATTACCGAGAAGATTGGTTCAGCATGTGCAGTATTACAAGGTATAGCTGCAACTTTAGCACCATTAGCTGCTAAACTTCTTATAATATCTGCCAATGCAAAACCAGGATTTGTGTTTACTTTACCTACTATATATTCAGTTCGGTCAACTATTTTATGCGGGTAAGACATTAACAAGACTGGTAAATGATCTTGATCTGTTTCTACCTCTGTTTCTTCTATTATTTTTTTAAATACATCTAAACCTGCTAAGGGTCCTACTCCTCCCACTATTCCTATCATATGGTGTTACAACTGTAAATGTAATCTAAAGATAGATTTATTTTTCAATTGCCAATGGCAATTTATTTTGGTTTAGTGCATTATACTTCTTTAAGATGTTTAATGTTTCTTTTATGGGCAATGCTTTAACCGTACGACCTCCTTTTCCTTTCATATCTTCTGCCATGAACAGTGAATTAAGCAATGCTTCTTCTGTAGCCTCCCAAACCGCCATAAATAAAGGCGACATATCATCATTGTTCAAATCGTCTATATTTCTTACCATGGATGAAGCATTATAAGGAATACGATTTTTTTGGTAAGTAGAAAAAGCTATAGCGTAATCTCCACTTCCGTTAGATGAAAAAGCCCCCACATTGCCAAAAGCAATGTAAGAACGTTTAGCCAAACGCTCTAAATTACGATCCGAAAGGGGCGCATCTGTAGCGATGATGATCATGCATGAACCATCGGCTTTATAAACCTTGGTTTTATCCATCATATAGAAATTATTTAACTCTCTACCTACCGGAGCTCCATTAATGGATAAAACGCCTCCAAAATTAGATTGTACCAATACGCCAACCGTATATCCACCTTTTGAAGTGGGTAGCACTCTCGAAGCCGTACCTATACCGCCCTTAAACCCTAAAGCCTCGGTTCCAGTACCTGCACCTACATTTCCTTCTTTTACCAATCCCGGTTTAGCCGATTTCAATGCTTCAATTACATCTTCGGCTTTTACATGCCTGCCTCTTATATCATTTAATCCTCCGTCATTGGTTTCGCCAACCATGGCATTTACCGATTTCACATTCTCATTTCCAGGCAAAGCAAGTACATAATCTAGCACTGCATTGGCCACAAGAGGTGTATTTAGGGTATTCGTGAGTACAATAGGTGTTTCAATATTTCCCAGTTCCTTGATCTGCGATAAACCCATTGACTTACCAAAACCATTACCTACATAAACTGCAGCAGGTACCTTATCTTGAAAAACATTACCTTGATGTGGAATAATGGCTGTAACTCCAGTTCGTACAGAATCGCCTTTTATAACTGTTTTCTGACCTACCGTTACGCCTGCAACATCAGTTATTGCATTATTGGCACCTGTTTTAAGAATCCCTGTATAGATTCCAAAATCTCTTGCACGGCCTCTTTTTTCTTGCGCATTAACCGTTGCGGCAAAACCTAAGGCCGCAGTTATACACACAATATTTCTGAGGTTTAGTTTCATAATTAGTTTAGGCGGAAAAAACTTTATTGTTATTTACCCAAATCTATGAAACTATTTGAGATTATAGGCCTAATGCTTCTTTTAGTTTTGCATATCCTGTTTTGCTTACCGGTAACCATATACCCGATTTTAAAAGCACAATGTAATTGTCTTTCTCTTTCAGCTCTATTTTGGTTACCTGAGCAAGGTTAACGATATAAGACCGGTGTATGCGAATGAACTGATTACCGCTGAGCGTTTTCTCAAAAAAGCTCATGGTTTTGTTCTTCTGGAAATTTCCTTCTGTGGTATTGATTTTTACATAATCATCATCTGCCTCAAAGTAATTGATCTGATCTACAGGTATGATTTTAATTACTCCGGCGCTTTTAACCACCACCCTGCTTTGCTGTGCAGGTGATAAAGCCACATTTTCACTCAGTTCTTCTGTAGTTTTATCTGACGAACGAGAAGCTAATTTAGCGCTTAATTTTTGTAGCGCTTGATCAAAGCGTGATTGCTCAATAGGTTTCAATAAATAATCTATAGCATTAACCTCAAATGCCTTAATGGCGTATTCGTCAAATGCAGTTGTAAATATAATGGCAGGATGCTCATCAACCAGTTCTAGCATTTCAAAGCCATTGATCTTAGGCATCTGAACATCTAAAAAAATAAAATCTGGTTTATGTTGGGCAATTGCTTTTAAGCCTTCAAAACCATCACAGCACTCGGCCACAACCTCTATCTCTTTATGTGCCTGCAAATAATGTTTGATTACATCTCTTGCCAATGCTTCATCATCAATTAATATGGTTCTGATCATAAGACTGTGGTATTTTTAACTGGGTAATGAACAAATTATTGTTTAAGGTTTGTGTTTGCAGCAAGCTACTATCTGCAAATAGCAGATACAATCTTCTTTTAATAGCTGATAATCCAAAACCTGTACCTTCTGCCAGTTGCATTTCGGGGTCAAAAGGATTTGATACAATAATATTAAGAATATGGCTTTCTACAAATACTTTTATTGCAATAGTTACTGCCGCCGAAGTGTTATACAAACCAAACTTAATGGCATTTTCTACAATAGGTTGCAATAATGTTCCCGGTAATTTAAGATCCGACGTATCTTCTTCTACCTGTATATCTATATTTAACCGATGGCTAAACCTTACTTTTTCTATATCTAAGTAAAGCCCTATGTAATCCATTTCATCACTTACGCTAACCCAGATCTCATCATCGCGCTTTAAAGTACCTCTTAAAAAAGCCGCCAGCTTAGTAATCATGGTACCGGCTTCTTTAGGGTTTACAATAGTTAATGCATATACAGAATTTAGGCTGTTAAATAAGAAATGAGGTTGTAATTGGTGCCTCAGTTTATTTAATTCAGCCTCTTTTGCCAAATTTTGTGTAGCTAATAAACGCTGTTGTGCTTCATTCTGTTCTTCTAACCTATACCATAATATATTAGCTAAAGCACACCATAAAAGCATCACAAAAGCTAACATTCCTCTAAAAATAAGCGTGAGGTTAATAAAACTGATATAGTAATTATGCTTGGCAAAAATATACACTAAAGCATATTTAGACAAGAAGGCAATGATCGAAGCCAAAACCCCTGTAAGCAATACAATGAACAATAGTTTCTCATCTTTAGCCTGATAATAAGCCAGTATATTGCTGATTACCACACAGGCTAAGGCAAAAAGCAGATTGCTAACCACGCTGTCGGCAATGGCAATGGTCCAATCAAAACCATAAACCAAATGGATTACAAAAGCGCAAGCAGCAACCCACCCTGCCAAAAAAAGGCTGGCCGTTATTTTTACATTCTTTATAGATAGTGGAGTAACTGTCACGATGGTAGGTTTTTAGAAGTTTTTAATTTCTATCCCACCAAACATCGCTATCCCTCTTAAAATTAATATCTTTTTCTGTTCAGGATTCAAAGGAACGATTGCTCTCTTATCGTCCATACCACCTAATATAGCTGTAACCTCCGATTTAACTTCCCATCCTTGGGGAACAATAATTTTAGATCCTCCAAAAATTGCGGTTACATCGATAACAATCTCGCCTTCAAAATCAGCTTGGGTAAGGTTAACATCACAACCTCCAAATATGGCAACAACTTGCCCACCTTTAAAGTTTTTGCTGTACACCGTTTGTTGGCTACCACCAAAAATATTTATAGAATCAAAGTAATCACTTGAATTACTGGTATTTTTGGCCCTTTCTTCGGTTGTGCCAAATGCATCGCTTTCGTTGTACGGAAAAGAACGGTCAAAGCCTCTTCGCATTCTATCACGTCTTCTTACCCATCTGTTTGCTACTGTGCGCTTAGGCTTTACAATGAGAAATATCCCTATAACCAATAATAAGATGGGCAAACCTATATCGCTGACATCAAAACTGCGTACGGCTTCTTCTAAGGTAAAATAGCTACCTACGGCAATTAGTATAAACCAGCCTAAGCCCTCAAAATTACGTTTGAAACCAATAAACAGGCCTAAACCTATTAAAAAGGTACTCCAGCTAAAAAGCCAATCGGGTAAATTTAGCCCTAAGTTTTTAAGTAATAAAAGAGCTCCTATGGTAACTATGAATAAGCCTGCCCAGACTTTTCCTGAACGATTGATCATGTCTTTATTTTTAAATTGTTCCATTTTTGTAGTGTTAATTGTTGATTCAAAGGTATTGGCTATATTTACATTCAACAATAACACTACGTTTAGCTGATAATAAGTGTCGGCAAGTAGCCTTAAAACATCGGTAAAATAATTTGTTATTTTTAAATTTTAA
>DDEP01000190.1 GCA_002336465.1 Pedobacter sp. UBA1951 | reverse complement strand
GAGCCAAAACTGTTCAGGCTTTGATTAATCCCGAAACAAAACCAGAAGATTTAGGTCGTCCTGGACATATTTTCCCGTTAAGAGCGCGTAAAGAAGGTGTGTTGCGCAGAACCGGACATACTGAAGCTACTATTGATATTGCCCGTTTGGCTGGATTTGAGCCTGCTGGTGTTCTGGTAGAAATCATGAATGAAGACGGAACAATGGCGCGTTTGCCAGACCTGATGGAAACTGCTGCAAAACATGATTTAAAGATCATTAGTATCAAAGATTTGATCGCCTATCGTTTGGCAGCCGAAAGCCTGATCAGAGAAGAAGTAAGTGTGAGCTTACCAACAGAATTTGGCGAGTTTAAAATGACTGCTTATACCCAATTAAGTAACGGAGCTACACATTTAGCCATTTCAAAAGGCGAGTGGAAAGAAGGCGAACCGGTACTGACCCGCATACACAGTTCATGCGTAACGGGTGATATTTTTGGTTCGTGTCGTTGCGATTGTGGTCCACAGTTACATAAAGCCTTGCAAATGATAGAAAAAGAAGGTAAAGGCTTAGTAATTTATATGAACCAAGAAGGCAGGGGCATAGGTCTGATCAATAAACTGCATGCCTATAATTTACAAGATAAGGGTTTAGATACTGTAGAGGCCAATATCAAACTAGGCTTTAAGGGCGATGAACGTGATTATGGCGTAGGAGCTCAGATTTTAAGGGCACAAGGTGTAACCAAAATGCGCTTGATGTCTAATAACCCAACTAAAAGAGCTGGTTTAATAGGCTACGGCCTTGAAGTTGTAGAGAACATTCCCATTGAAATAGAAAGTAATCCATATAACCGTTCTTATCTGTTGGCCAAGAGAGATAAAATGGGGCATCAAATCTTAAAAGGATAAGATTTTTACACACAAATAAACAAGAGCCATTACAATGCGTAGTGGCTTTTTTGTTTACAGTAAATTTTAATGGATTGTAAATGCCTTAAAAAAAGAAAGCGGAAATGATCTCCGACCATTCCCGCTAACATCTAAATTAACGCTCTCGTACAATAATACGACAAATAATATTAAATATTGTATAATTGGTTAAATATTTAAAAAATTAATTTTAAAGCAATTTGTTAGAGGAGCTTTCTTTGGTTTATCTGTAACAGACAGCTTTTTTAATAAAACAAAAAAACCGACAAATACTTGTCGGTTTTTGGTTGATGAGGTCAGTTTACTTACTGAAGGAACAGCCTGCCTAATCTTACCAGGTATTATACATTTTGATGTTATGGCAATTTATTTTATGCCAATAATCTATAAAATAGTGTAGATACCTAAAAACAAAATAAAAGCTCCTGTTGGAGCCTTTTGCATTTTGATCTGACCTTATACAATCTTAACGTTTACGGCGTTAAGACCTTTCTTGCCGTTCTCTACATCGAAAGAAACCTCATCATTCTCTTGAATTTCATCTTGTAAACCCGAAGTGTGTACAAAGATATCTGCTCCACCTTGATTAGGGGTAATAAAACCAAATCCTTTTGTTTCATTAAAAAATTTTACTTTTCCTTTTTGCATTGTATTAAATATTTATTTTATAATTTATTATTTCACTTTTTTAACCCTTACAGCGCTAAATCCGCGAGGGGTCTTTTCTTTTTCAAAGAGAACTTTGTCTTTTTGTTTTATAAGTTCTGTTAATCCACTAGTGTGAACAAAAACTCTTTCTTCAGTTCTATCAACAGCTATAAATCCATAGCCTTTCATTTCATCGTAAAACAGTACTGTGCCGTTTAGCTGAACATCTTCTGGTGGACGCGCCGCTGCACCCAGTACAATCTCGTTTACATCAATTTCTTTTTTTGGAAATCCTGTAGAAGGCTTATCGCTGATATTTCCGTTTTCATCTACATAAGCTAGCATATCTTCAAATGTTTTAGATTTGGTGTTGCTGCTTTTGCGATTCATCATTTTTAATGCTTTATCTTCTTTCTTTTTTGCTTTTTTTTTCGTTTTTTCTTTCTTAGCGAACGATTCACTCATATATAATCTTTCTTTTAAATAATATGTGCTAATCGGTTTGCCACGGGCACTTTAAAACCAATTAGCTTTTGTATGTTGTTTAAATCCGTTATTTCTTCTGTAGAGTCACAAAAAGAGACAGCGATACCAGCAGCCCCGGCTCTGCCCGTTCTCCCAATTCTATGTACATAAGTTTCAGGAATATTTGGGAGTTCATAATTTACAACATGAGGTAATTCTTCTATATCGATTCCTCTTGCTGCAATATCTGTAGCAACTAAAACGCTAATGCGGCTTTCCTTGAAATCTAACAATGCCTTCTGCCTTGCATTTTGAGATTTATTGCCGTGTATAGCCGCGGCATTTATTCCGGTTCTAGATAAATGTTTTACGAGTTTATCAGCTCCATGCTTAGTTCGGGTAAATACAAGTGTGCGTTTAAACTCGTTTTCTTCTAGTAAATTGGTAAGTAACCCTGGTTTTTGCTTTTTCTCAACAAAATAAACAGACTGACGAATAGTTTGAGCAGTGGATGAAACAGGTGCAACATTAACTTCTATTGGGTTATTGAGTATCGAATTTGCAAATTCCCTAATCGAAGGTGGCATTGTAGCAGAGAAAAATAAAGTTTGCTTCTTTGCGGGTAGCATTTTTAAAATCCTTTTAACATCCTTTATAAAACCCATATCAAGCATTCTGTCGGCTTCGTCTAATACCAAAATCTCTACATTTTCTATTGTAAGGATTTTTTGCTGAATCAGATCTAATAATCTGCCGGGTGTAGCAATAAGAATATCTATGCCTTTATTTAACGATGTTACTTGCTTGTTTTGGTGTACGCCGCCAAAAAGTGCAAGTTGCTTAAATGGTAAATACTTGCCATATGATTTGAAGTTCTCATCAATTTGTATAGCCAACTCCCGTGTAGGGGTAAGAATTAAAGTTTTGATTGAATTTTGATGGCGTGTTACTTGTAGCCTTTGTAAAATAGGTATAGCAAAAGCTGCGGTCTTACCTGTACCCGTTTGAGCACACCCTATTAGATCCTTACCTTCAATGATGTATGGGATAGCATTGCTCTGGATAGGTGTAGCATTTAGATAACCTGTTTCCGTAATTGCACGAAGAATAGGCTCTTTTAAATTGAATTCTTTAAATTTCATTATTTAAGTGCCGTTTAAACGGCAAAATTCTATTAACCTTTGGTAGTAATGTAATAGATATTCTGCGCCTACTAAACAACCTTAAGTTATTGTTAAAAATGTGGTAGCTGGGAAGCGAAGACTGAGATGAAGAATTTACTTCAAGTATATCAGAAGAGGCAAAGACAGAACCTTGTTATTTTTACAAATATAGATTAAATAATTGAATTAGTGAATTTTAATTTTGATATGGCACTGTTTGGCCAATAGAATTCATTAAAGAATCCCGCAATGCGGTCAACCAAGGCATTTTCTGTCTTGGGCTAGCTAATGATTTTTATTATTTAATTTGGCTAAATCTGATTGCAAGTAAAATAATTAACATCTCTTTTAAAATGAATTGTATATGTTTAAGGGCTGTTTTGTCTAAACTCTATGCTCCAGCTTTCTCTAACATCAGGAATTTGATGGGAGCGTAACCAAGCTAAAAAAGCATGATAATCTTCGGGACTATGATGTACAATCTTACCATTCTTGAGCATGATCGTAAAGAAATCATGAGATGGTAAGAACCTTACTACATCCGAGATAGAGTGATTAAATCCTTGAAATTCTGGTTCAGCGTTCATAGCAGTTAATAATTAAAATGCTATGGCGCAGGCAACATCTTAACGCTCTTCGGTCGTAGGATACCAGGCAACGTAAGTGTCGCCCACACCATAGCATGGACGTTTCCACTTAAGTCTTGTTGCCAATGAAATTTCCTACGTTTCGAGCGAGACTTAAAGCAAACGCTTTAGTTATAAATTTAGACTGCAAATATATTAAATGCAATGAATAAACTCATATTAATTAATTAACAAGTGCAGTTGTAATAGTAAAGTACATATTATTTTAATCAAACAAATGCAGTATTCTTTTAGCGTTTGAAAATCGTATTATATACTTTCAAAAGAACTAAAATAAGGAGAAATAAGGTTTGCTAAACTAAAGCCCAAAATGTAAAAGACAAGATTGATGGCATAGCCATCTCTTTTTTAAATGAATTAAAATCATCAAGAATTTTTGACTTATTGAGTGCAGATAGC
>DDEP01000094.1 GCA_002336465.1 Pedobacter sp. UBA1951 | reverse complement strand
AATACATACGGCTGAACTGATATACTTGGTCTATTAATTCTCTTACTACTTCTACATCTTCTACCAATTCTTCTTTTGTGGCTGTTATTGAAACTTTGATAGGGAAATGATAATCTTTAGGGAATAGCTTACTATCCTCTGCATATCGTGTATTGTTGAACAGCAAATAGGAATTGTACCCAACTTTTACATATCTACCACTACGAGGCATTTTGCCCGGACTGCCCAAATCAAAACCTAATAACTCTTTGCTATCGGTTTTATTGATGGTTACTACAATTACTGGCAAATCTTTTTCACCCAAATTGTCTAACATTTTTAAGATGGGTTGCAATTCCTTCTTATCTGATATTTCTTTGTAAAAATGGATGATTACTCTTTTGGCTGTTTGGTTCTTCTCTATGAATTTCTCAACTGCATTGCTTATTGATCCTGCCAATAAATCGGTTTCATCTTGCCTAAAGCAGTCGAAGTTTTCAAATACACCTTCATTGCTAAAACAAAAGGCACTGCCTACGAACCTATGGGATGAACCTTGTGGTTTAAATGCTCCTACACCTATTATTATTTCATCTTCCTTTACTCTTGCTAAACGCCACGGAATACCGCCAATTTTAGCCAATAAAGCCACATAAATATTAGGTATGAAGTAGTAGAAATCCTCTTTGTTTAAATGCTCTTTGTAAAGCACCTGTGAGGATATGCCTTTGTTCAATAACAGTTCCTTGATTTTGTAATATGCTAAATGTTGTGGGTGGTCTTTTTCGGTTTTTGATATTGGGCTAATGTATATGGCCACAAATCTTGAACTGGTATCATTAAATGATTTAAGTTGCTCTGCCACTTCCTCAAAAATGGTTTCTGTGTTTTCAAATACTACTCTCTTTGACTTGTCAATACTAAGGGTTTGGTTGATGTAGTTTTGAAGGTTAGCAACTCGTTTTTCTACATTCTTAACTGGTCTGTTCCAGCCGTTAATCATATAATCGTAGAGAGTATCTTTTATATATTCTCCATCGTCTTTGTGATAAATGAAAAACAGTTTAACGTGGTCTTCGGTAAATGCTTTTAATGGCTTGTGCCTCCAAATGCCAGTGCCAGGATTAATGTCTGTTTTACCTCCTTTAAACTCCAGTAAGTTTGAGTTGGGATGTGTTTCAAATACTTTGTTGTTAGGTACTTTGTAGAAACCATCTTTATTGAGCTTGAACATTGCTTTAAAAGCATCTGTATTGAGATAGGCATTATAGAAGCTCTCTAAATGCTTTAAGTAGATTGGGAAACGGTTTTCTTTTTTCAGTTCCTCTTTTTCAATGATAAATTCTTTCTTTAGTGTATTGCTTAAAATGGGGTATAGCGTTTCTTGGTTCTGCCTTAAATCTTCTGGCATCTTCTCATACTTATACACTGTGCCATTACAATTGACAAGGTTGTATTTGGTGGTGTCAAAATCTGCTATCTCTGAAATGCTTTTGTGTAATATCTTAGAAGTGCCATTGTAGGCTACTACAAATTCATAACCGTTTGCAGTAACTTGGTTGAACTGGACTTTGATTGTGAAATTATTGTAAAGCTGATATACTTTGTTTTTGTGCAATGGGTCTTTAAACCATACTTCAATATCATCTACATAATTCGGAAACACAATTGCACCTTCAATGCCTTTGAAATCATTAAATACCAAATGACGGAAATAGTGGAGTGAAAAGTTTATAGCATCAGCAAACTTTATTTCTTTGGTAATTGCTCCTTCTCTCGGTGCTTGGAAATCAGTATAGTAATTCTTATGCTTTGCTTCTCTGCCTTCGGGGAAGGTTTCCATAATTTTACCCCAGTAGATAGGTGCAAAGCCTTTTTGCTTCTCACCATAGAATGAGAAAGTGCCTTTACTTGCTACTGGTGTAAACGGAATGATATTTAATTGAATTTGCTGCACTATGAAACAATTTATTTTTAGTGAATTTATTTTAAAGCTGTTTTTTCTTTTTTACCTGCCATTGATACAATTTGAGTTAAATATTTATTCCAATAAAAACATTCAAGAGAACTAACCCTGCTGCCAGTAATAGGATCATCAAAATATTAAACAGCTTTGTGAAAAAATCAAATCGCTTTGAGGTTTTATCTGACTTTTGATGGATGTTCTCTATTTTGAAATTGATTGCCTTTAACGATGTGTAATGTGATAAAATGCAAATGAGTATTATTGCACCGAAACTTATCCAAGAAAGCAATAATAGAGGCTTGTTGGTGGCAACATCTAATTTCACAATGTCTTTAATAAAAGCCAACGAAATGCCCAATGCACCTGAAGCAATAAACAACACCTGCTTATCAAACTGTGATGAACTTTCTATGTATGCTTTATTAAGCTGTTCTAAATATGTGTTTTTATCCTCTGCCATTACTTCTTAGGGGGTTTAGGTTGTTTTGGTAATTCTAAGCCATCTATAATGTCATTGCCTTTTATTGACCTTTCAAAATCATCGCAAAGCTGGGTTAAACTGTCTTTTGTTTCTCGTTTGAAAAACTCTCCTAAATCTTTATTGATGATGATGTATTTCCTGTAAATCTTGGAGAAGTCTCTGTAAATTTCATCTTGGCTAAATGCTGTACCATCATCGGTAATTTTCGCAACTAACCTTTTGCCTAAATCGTCTGTTTTTATGTACTCAAAGAAGGTTTCAATTTTTGCTTCAAAGTCTTTTATCATTTCGGCAATTGCTTCTTCCTCTTTGTTCCGCTTCTCTATTACTTTAAGGATGTTATATTTGAATTTATTATCGTCTGTGCCGGTTGTTCCTCCTTTTACACCTCCTTTGGTTTTATCCTTGTCTTGTGGCTCTAATGGTGCTACAATGCCTATTTTATTATCAAAGTATATTTCAACATCATCTATTATATCAGTTGGTTTGTAGATGTTGTTATACTCATTATTGTACTTACGCAAATAGTCTAAAAACAAAGCATCGCTATACTTTGCATCCAACTCAATTACAAATTCAATAAGGTTTAAAATCTTGAAGTAATTATTTATTGTACCCTTTAGTTTTTTAGCATCAACCTTGTTTTTTCTGATGTAATCAGAAAAGGTGTTTTGCATTTCTAAAATCAAGTTTATGTCTTTTGTTCCTTGATGGTATTTTACAAAATTCGGGTACTGGGATACCAGTAAGGTATGCTCTTTTAACTCCTTGTAATAAATCTCCAATTTGCCTTCATCGCCTAATGGGTCAAAGTCTGACACTACCACATTACTAAAGTGTTCAAACGCTGCTTTGATGTTTTTTACATTTACATTCTTGTATGAGAAATCTACAATTTTACAGTCGTTCTTATACTTAGTGGTTCTGTTTACCCTTGATATAGTTTGAATGGCGTTGATACCTCTTATTTCTTTATCAAGGAATAAAGTATGCAGCTTGGGTTCATCGTAACCTGTTTGCAGTTTATCAACTACTATTATTATTCCGTTTTTGGCTAATTTGAAATTCTGTAAAACAGTTTTTTCATTTACTCCATCGTTAATACTGTTGCTGCTTGG
>DDEP01000150.1:303-2928 GCA_002336465.1 Pedobacter sp. UBA1951 | reverse complement strand
ATTTCGCCTGCCAACAACATTGGATTGTTATCAGGAGCAGGGGCGATGTACAGTACCGTTGAAGATTTGGCACGTTGGGAACGAGCGATGTATGGCAACCAGATTCTAAGTGACAGCAGTAAGGTGCAGATGTTTAGTCCTTATCTTAAGAACTATGGGCTGGGCTGGCAGATCAGTAAAAACATGGACCGCTTGAGTTACTCGCATTCGGGTTCTATCGATGGGTTCAAGTCAAATATCCAACTGTTTCCAAAATCGGAGATTGCTATCATCTTCCTCTCAAACTACTTCAATACGCCGGGGCCTGAAATCTGCACTGCCTTAGAGGCCATTGTTTTTAATGAGCCTTTTCAGATGCCTTCTGAAAAAAAAGCCGTTTCACTTTCGCAATCCCAGCTTAATCTTTATACCGGCGATTACCTGTTGCAAGACAAATTAAAGATGGCCATCGTTCTTGAGAATGGGAGGCTGTTGAGTAAAATCGAGGGCCAGCCCACTGTAAGCCTTAGACCTGTTGGTTCCCACAATTTTTATGTACCTATGAACGGCGTGTACATCCGTTTCGAGATGGACACTAACGGAAACGCCGTGTCTCTAAAGATTGTTGATGGAAAGAGGGAAATGGAGTTCAAGAAGGGGAAATAGTGTTTTGTCAAACCGGCTTTCGATGGTGAAATAAAGTTAATCCTTAGAAAAGATTACGAAAATTAAATCGAAGTAGGGTCGGAGAATATTTGAGATTAAATTATTATTGACAGCAAGTTCGATTGTGTCCGAAACTGATGGTAAATGTTCAAAGAATTTCTCCGACACACTACAAAAGAAAAGGATGGATTTTTACCATCCTTTTTTAATATTGGCTATGTTTTGTCTAATAGAAAAAAAGAGTAAGATGAATAATGCTAGCGCACATATGCTGTATTGCAAAAACCAACATTGCCTGAGCTGATAACCTTTACCTTTGTCCATTGATCTTGTCTGCTGATCAGCAGTAACCTTTGCTTACGCCTTAACTTTTCTATTACCGGGTAAGAATTGCCCGGACCTGAATGCAAGCTAAGTTCTTCAATGATTACTTCAATATTTTTGTTGTTTGTAGGGTTAACTAAACCTTTATTGGATGAGGATTTTGAAGACTTTTTGCTTTTCGTTGTAGCACTGCTGTTATTAACTGGTGCTTTCTTTTTACTGTTAGATGTTCTGGTAGAGTAATAATCAGATGAGGGTGCTGAAGTGGGAGCGCATACACCACAGGTGCCTCCGCCGCCACAGTGTGCACAACGTGAACAGTTACGGCAGGCTGAGCAATAGGCTGAGCCAGTACATCTACCTAAGGCTTCTTCTTTGAGTTTGTTGTCCGCTACGGTTTGAGCGTAATTGTACAAGGGCAGCAAAGCAATGCTAATAATAGATAAAAAGTATTTCATGGTTTTATAATTTGATGAACAGCTAAGGTAACTGCTCAGTAATTTGCTGTACTACGGTATTCCGTAAGGTTTGATTTTTAGGGGGATTGCTGATTAATTCCTTATAATTTTTCAAAAACCAATCCTTAAATTTACTGTTCCATACATATGGCGGCCCAAGTATATAAAATCCCAGAAGAAGAACCCATCAAAGTCCCTCGGTTTGAGGAGAAGGCGGGCTTTTATACCACCAAGCAGCGCAGCAAAACCATGGCGAAAATAAGGGGTAAAAACTCTAAACCAGAGTTATTGCTCCGTAAGGCACTTTGGGTAAAAAATTTAAGGTACCGCATACATGATAAATCTCTGCCAGGCACGCCCGATATTGTTATTAAAAAATATAAACTGGCCATCTTTATAGATGGAGAGTTTTGGCATGGATATAACTGGGAGCAGGTAAAGCCAAAACTTAAGGCCAATAAAGAATTTTGGGTACCTAAAATAGAACGAAATATGCAAAAAGACCGCCTCCATAACAGACAACTGCAAGAAATGGGTTATACTGTTTTTAGGTTTTGGTCAGAAGAGGTGCTTAAGCATAAAGCAAGAGTCGTAAATCAGGTGCTGCTTTATATAGAAGCAGCAAGAACAATTAAAATCCCTAATTTGTAAGTTAGATCTTCTACATCAGTTTTTCTATCTCTTTGGCTAATTTCTCAACAATACCTACTACTAAAGCATTTCCCATAAAGAAAGCTCTCTTAATATCAGATACCCCTTCGGTATGATGATCAGGAAACATGTTCAACCTTTCTAATTCAATTGGGGTCAGCCTTCTCAGCCTTCCATCTTTGGTTCTGATCACGTGCTTAAACCTCGAAGCCGATGCGCCGCCTTCTCCGGTAATGATCGTTCGCGATGGTTTATCTAAAGGATCAGGAAAAATCATAGAACCTTCGCTATATTTATAGATAAAGTTGGCGCTTTTATTGGTACGCTCCTCGTTTTTTGCTCCTTTTAGGTAGGTCCATTTTTCTAAGTTGGCTTCGTCTATATAATATTCTTCTGGTACACGCTCTTTCAGAACAACATCTCCTAAGGTTTGGAAAGGTCCGCTATAATTTGGAGTAGTTTTAGTGGTATATACCTTTCTACCTATAACCAAACCAGAGTTTTCAAACGGACTTTTTTCAGTTTTACCATTATTAAACTCAGCAGA
>DDEP01000150.1:0-240 GCA_002336465.1 Pedobacter sp. UBA1951 | reverse complement strand
CAATTTTTAAACTGTTATGGTAAGCAATGATGAATACTCTTCTTCTTCTTTGTGGCATGCCATAATCTGCCGCGTTAATTACCCGCCATTCAATAGTGTAACCCAAATCAGCTAATGATGCCAGCATAATGGCAAAATCCCGCCCTCTTTGCTTGGTTGGAGATTTTAATAATCTATCTACATTCTCAAGCAAGACCACTTTTGCAGGGTTGGTTTTTTCTTTTAAAATTCTATGGATAT
>DDEP01000106.1:2765-7630 GCA_002336465.1 Pedobacter sp. UBA1951 | reverse complement strand
TAGGTATTGTTTTAGGGAATTTACTTGCCCAAAGGCTATTGCTTGGCAATTTGTATAAAGAAATAGATCTCGTTATTCCGGTACCCCTTCATGAAAAAAAATTAAAGTCAAGAGGTTACAACCAAAGTGAGTATATTGCAAAAGGATTGGCAAAAACCTTAGGGATTACCGTTAACTCGTCTTGTCTCTACAAGGCAAAGGCTACAGAAAGTCAAACACGCAAAGCAAGGTATAACCGTTTTGAAAACTTGGAAGATGTTTTTTCCATTAAAAACATTGAACAATTGGAGGATAAACATGTGCTTGTGGTTGATGATGTGGTCACAACAGGATCAACATTTGAAGCCTGTGGAAACGCATTATGGAAAGCTAACATTAAAAACCTAAGTTTTGCCGCATTGGCATTTTCAGAATAATTATGCGTATAAGATTATTACTTATCTTTTCTCTTTTCTGCCTGTTTATTGCTGCCTGTAATAAAGATGAAGATATTACTTTTGATCCTAATGCAAAACTCGGTTTCTCTACAGATAGTGTTTTATTTGATACCGTATTTACCTCTGTAGGCTCAACGCACAGACGGTTTAAAATCTTTAATCCTAATGCAAAGGCCATTAACATAGATCAGATTTTATTAAGTGGTGGAGCAAACAGTCCTTTTAGCATTAACGTTGTTGGGCAAAATGGTCTTGATTTTAAAAACATCAAAATAAAAGGGAATGATTCTGTAAATGTTTTAATAAAAGTAACCATAAACCCTAATACAGCTACCTCTCCATTCATTAAAGAAGATTCTATCCTGTTCTTCTTTAATGGCAAAAAAGAAAAAATACCTTTAGTTGCGTATGGTCAGAATGCTATATTTTTAAAGAATGTAAACATTAATGAAAATACTACTTGGGATAGTAAACTGCCTTATATTATCTATAACTCGGTAACTGTTGCAGAAAATACGGAACTGAAAATCAATCCTGGTTCACGCATTTTATTTCACAATGGGGCCACCATGAATATCAAAGGTTCTTTGGTTGCTCAAGGTACGACAAAAGACAGTATCCTTTTCGCAGGCGACAGGATGGAACGAATCTATGAAGAGGAACCAGGGCAATGGAATGGTCTGCATTTCTATCCTTCGAGCCGTAATTCCATCATTAATAATGCTACCATTAAAAATGCCGCAGCGGGTATAACCGTAGATTCAATCTCCAATAACAACAACCCTAAACTTATATTAGCCAATACTACCGTAAAAAATATGCAGGTTGTAGGATTTTTGGGGTATCATGCTAGCTTTACAGCTTTTAATAATTTATTCTATAACTGTGGACAGTACTTGATATATGGTGTTGGCGGGGGGATGTACGATTTAAAGCAGAATACCTTTGCAGCATATAATTTTAACTTTGCCCGCAGAACAAGTGCACTTTACTTTTCTGATACTATAAGTGATAAAGAATTTGCTACTATCAATTTAAATCTAACCAACAACATAATATGGGGAAGTTTAGATGATGAATTGCTTATAGAAACGATAAATTCTAACAACTCCGCCATTAGTGCAAATGGCAATCTCATAAAAACCCGGAAAAGCAATTACAACAGCAACAATATTATTAATCAGGATCCTATTTTTATAAATCCAAGAATGGGGAATTTTGAATTGAAACCCGAAAGTCCTGCTCTGGCAAAAGGAATCAATCTTTTAAACGATCCTTATTTTACTTCTTTCTTAAAGCATGACAAAAAAAACAAAGAAAGATTATTCCCCTCTGATATAGGCTGTTATCAGAAAAATTAAAAAAATATTTTTGTTAGCAAAACAATTTGATGGTTGCTCCGTTTATATATTCGAGAGCGTTAATTTAGATGGTAAGGGTCAACATTTCTACTCAAAGAATGTTGGCCCTTTACTTTTAAGATAGAAATCTGGTCAACAGCTTTTTCAATTCTTCGGGATTAAATGGCTTAAGGATATGTCCATCTATACCACTTTCTTTTAGCTTACGTTCCTCATTATGCAAGCTAGAACCCGTTAAGGCAACAATCTTTACCGTTTGATAATATTGACCCTCTGTTTTTCTGATCAAGGTTGCTGTTTCAAAACCGTTTATTCCGGGCATATTGATATCCATAAAGATGAGGTCATATTTCGTGTTTTTTATCATTTCCAATGCTTTATAGCCATCAGTGGCATACTCTATATTTAATCCCCATTTAGATAATATCCGTTGCGCAATCAATATGTTTATTTCGTTATCATCAACAATCAATATTTTCTTATCGCTAAATTCTGCTGTCTTCTCTATTTTGCTTTCAACTTCTATTTTAGCTTGTTCGGCTATCTCAAATTCTATTTCAAAAGAAAACTTAGCTCCTTCTCCCTCGGCACTTTCTACCCTGATGTCAGATTGATACAATTGTAAAAGCTTCTTGGTTATAGATAATCCCAAGCCTGTTCCGCCATATTTACGGGAAATATCTGTTCTAGCTTGAGTAAACGTTTCAAAAATATAAGCCTGTTTATCTACTGCAATTCCTATACCTGTGTCACTTACCTCAAAATATAGTTTAACCTTATCTTTGTTCTTCATGACAAGGCTTACGGTTAAGATAACTTCACCGTTATGGGTAAATTTAATGGCATTACCCAAAAGGTTGATCAAGATTTGGTAAAGCCGGGTTTTATCTCCTGTTATTAAATGAGGTATAGATGGGTTATAAACAAGCGTTAATCTATTATTCCCTTTTGAGGCATTGACCTGTAAAGAGTTAATCATATCATTACACAAATGCTTCAGATCAAAAGGAATTTTTTCGAGATGAAGATTACCCGTTTCTATCTTGGTAAAATCAAGTACGTCGTTTACAATAGACAAGAGGTTTTCGCTAGAGAATTTAAGAATGTTCAAATCCTCTACCTGTTCTGGCTTAGGGCTGGTCTCTAACAGAAGATGTGTCATGCCAATAATCGCGTTTAAAGGTGTGCGTATTTCATGGCTCATTACCGAAAGAAGCATCTCTTTAGCTTCGCTCAGTTGCAAAGCCTGTTCTCTGGCAGCAACCATTTCTTGCTCTACCAATTTACGCTGCGTAATATCCGTTATCAGCTCTATATATCTTTCTATTTGCCCCTGGTTATTAATGATAGGTGTATTAGAAACCGAAAGCCATATGGGTGTGCCATCTTTTTTGCTTGCAAAAACTTCAATATTTGTCGATTCTCGATTTTTTGCTTTTTCTCTAGCAAGATAGATGGTATTAAAATCTGTTTGTGGAGTAGAAAGCACATCGCCCAAACGTCTGTTCATCAATTCATTTAGAGAATACCCTACCAGTTTTTCAAGAGAATTGTTTAACCATATAATTTCTCCGGATTGATTACAAATGGTTACGCCTGTGTTTGATTTACTTGCTACGGTCGATAATACTTCTAATTCCTGCTGCGCAAGTTTCTTTTCTGTAATGTCAATAATGATTTCTACTTCTGATTCTATCTGCCCGCTCTCATCTAAAATTACAGAGCTGTAAACTGAGAGCCATATCTTCTTTTTATCTTTGGTATAAGCCAAAATATCAACCGTAAAAGCTTTCTTTTCTCTGGTTAGTTTTCGGGCATTTTCTATCTCTGCCCAATCCGTTTCAGGACCGGCAATCAAATCTGCAAGGGGTTTACCTTTAATATCGTCCAGGTCAAAACCTGTTATTCGTTTAAAAGCATCATTAATCCATTTTACTTTATTTTGCCCATCACTAATTACAACACCATTATTAACTTTACTGGCTACATATGAAAGCTGCATAAATTCAGCTTCCATTCTTTTATTGTCTGTAATATCCTGCCCATAGCAATACCAAAACTCTCCTTTGGCTACCATGCTCCAGGCAATCCATCTTAATCTTTTATTGTTATCAACCAGCCTAAAATCTAAATTAAACTGCTTTCTACCCTGTTTTAAACCTAATTCTATCTCACAAAGTACACGTTGCCTATCTTCAACATAACAATATTCCCACGCATTGGTATTCAGGCTTTTTTTAAGGTCATAACCCAATCGTTCGCAAGCGGCTTCATTAATAAAGAGAATATCAATATCCCTATTTAATACGCAATGGATTTCAGGTGAGGCATAAAAAATATTAGCTAGATTCTCGGCTCGCTCTTTTTGTTTTTGCAAATCTGATGTTTGCTTCCTTAACTCTAGCTGTGTGGTTATTTGTGCCGATAGTGTCTTTAAAGCATCTTTCTGAAACTGATCAAGGTCATGTGGTTCTGTATGCCCTACGCATAAACAACCCAATGCTTTTCCTCCAGCACTAACTATGGGTACAGTAGCATAAAAAGAAATATTTTCCATTGAGGCAATGGAATTTAAACGATCATCAGATATTTCCTTTATATCCCTTACCAAAAAGATATCATCGAGAAACATAATTTGTTCGCATACGCTGCTATTTCGTGAAATAGTTCTGAATGTATTTGAAAGGCCTACCTGAACTTTAATAAAAACCGTATCACGACCAACAAATGAAATGTACGCTTTAGATGTTTTTGTGATCTGAACAGCTAGTTTTACTAAACTGCCCAATTCCTTATCCAAGCCATCTCCCAAAATATCATATGAGTGGAGCACAGCAAGGCGCGCCTCTTCTTCGGTATTTTGAGAGATCGTTGGAAGCATGTTGTAATATTATTTGTAAAGAGGAAAATTACCTACTAAGGTTTGTACTTTATGTTTTACCTGATCAATAACTTGCTCATTCTCAAAATTTGAAATTACCTCATCTATTAAATCAACTATCTGGGCCATTTCAGTTTCTTTAAATCCTCTTGATGTAATAGCAGCAGTACCTACACGCATACCAGA
>DDEP01000106.1:0-2718 GCA_002336465.1 Pedobacter sp. UBA1951 | reverse complement strand
TGGTTATCGGTACCTCCCGAGATAATTCCGTAACCTTTGGCAATAAATGCCTGAGCCATAGCTTTAGCATTTGCCCCAACCTGTTTAATATAAGCCAAATACTCATCTGTTAATGCCTCGCCAAAAGCTACTGCTTTAGCGGCAATAATATGCTCTAATGGGCCACCTTGTGTACCCGGGAAAACAGCCATATCTAATAAAGAAGACATCATTCTGATTTCTCCTTTTGGAGTGGTTAATCCAAATGGATTCTCAAAATCTTTACCCATCATGATCATACCACCTCTTGGCCCTCTCAATGTTTTGTGCGTAGTTGTAGTAACAATGTGGCAATGAGGCAGAGGGTCATTTAAAAGACCTTTGGCAATAAATCCTGCCGGGTGCGAAATATCTGCCAGTACCAAAGCACCAACTTGATCTGCAACTTTACGGATAAAGGCATAATCCCATTCTCTTGAGTAAGCAGATGCACCACAAATAATTAACTTAGGTTTTTCTGCCAACGCCACTTCCTCTAATTTAGCATAGTCTATAAGGCCATCTTCTTTCTTTACTCCATAAAAAAATGGCTGATATAATTTTCCAGAGAAATTAACAGGAGATCCGTGTGTTAAATGTCCTCCATGAGACAAGTCAAAACCTAAAATCTTATCTCCAGGTTGCAATACAGCCAACATTACTGCTGCATTTGCCTGTGCTCCCGAGTGAGGTTGAACATTTACCCACTCTGCTCCAAACAATTCTTTAGCTCTTTCAATAGCAATATTTTCTATCTCATCTACTACTTCACAACCACCATAATAACGCTTACCCGGTAAACCTTCTGCATACTTGTTGGTTAAAACTGAACCGGCTGCTTCCATTACCTGTTTGCTCACAAAATTCTCAGAAGCTATAAGCTCTAATCCATGTTCTTGTCTGTCTAATTCTTTGCTAATTAAGTCGAAAACTAAAGTGTCTTTTTTCATTATACGGAGTTATAAGATTTTTGGTAAAAATACCAAATTTATTAGTTAAAACAATGATCTATATACATTTATGAAGGTCCTTTTGCTACAAAGCACCTTTTCTATTTTTTATAAATGCTTTTGCAAGTAAGCTAATTTTTAGAACATATTTAATGAAAGTATTAAACAAAATGTCGTAATTTGTATTTTTAAGTTTTTGCATGGAAATTAGACCAGGAGCCTTATTATCAACCATTAACAGCCCAGACGATTTAAAGAAATACAGCGAGCAGGATTTGGAGCAAATTTGTCAGGAGCTACGCCAATACATCATTGATGTTGTGAGTGTTAATGGAGGGCATTTTGGGGCAAGCTTAGGGGTTGTAGAGCTTACCGTAGCTTTACATTATGCATTAAATACACCTTATGATCGTTTAGTATGGGATGTTGGCCACCAAGCTTACGGTCATAAAATCTTAACAGGCCGACGTGAGCAGTTTCACACCAATCGCATACTGAATGGCATTAGTGGTTTTCCTAAGATTAGCGAAAGTGTATATGATACTTTTGGAGTTGGACACTCCTCAACTTCGATTTCTGCCGCATTAGGAATGGCTGTAGCCTCTCATTATAAAGGAGAAAAAGACCGTCAACATGTTGCCGTAATCGGCGATGGCGCAATGACAGCAGGTTTAGCTTTTGAAGGCTTAAATCATGCAGGCATCGAGAAATCTAATGTTCTGGTAATCCTGAATGACAACTGTATGTCTATTGATCCAAATGTTGGTGCTTTAAAAGAATATTTAACCAGCATCACAACCTCTAAATCATACAACCGTTTTAGAGATGATGTCTTCAACGTGCTGACCAAGCTTTCAGAACTAGGTCCAAATGCACAGAAATATGTAAAGAAAATCCAAAAGAGCATTAAAGGAACGCTTTTAAAACAAAGTAATCTTTTTGAAGCACTTAACTTTAGGTATTTTGGTCCAGTTGATGGGCATGATGTTAAGCGTCTTGCCTCAATCATTAAAGACCTCAAAGACATACCCGGTCCAAAACTACTTCACTGTGTTACCGTAAAAGGCAAAGGTTTTGCCTTAGCAGAAAAGGATCAAACAAAATGGCATGCTCCAGGTTTATTTGATAAGATTACCGGTGAAATTAAAAAATCTGTTCCAGACAAACCGCAACCTCCAAAATACCAAGATGTTTTTGGGCATACTCTAGTTGAGCTTGCTGAAGCAAATCCTAAAATTGTAGGGATTACTCCTGCTATGCCTTCTGGTTCTTCATTAAACATTATGATGAAAGCTATGCCAGACAGAGCATTTGATGTAGGAATTGCAGAACAGCACGCAGTAACTTTTTCTGCAGGTTTAGCCACACAAGGCTTGGTACCTTTTTGCAATATCTACTCAAGCTTTATGCAAAGAGCATATGATCAGGTAATACATGATGTAGCTATCCAAAACCTAAATGTTATCTTCTGCTTAGACCGTGCCGGACTAGCTGGTGCTGATGGGCCAACCCATCATGGGGCTTATGATTTAGCCTATATGCGCTGTATTCCAAATATGGTAGTTGCTTCTCCTATGAACGAGGAAGAACTACGTAATATGATGTACACCGGGCAACAAGAAAACATGGGGCCTTTTACAATCCGCTATCCTCGAGGCAATGGAGTTATGCCCGATTGGAAAAGACCTTTCAATGCATTAGAAGTTGGTAAAGGCAGAAAAATAACCGATGGAGAAGATGTAGCTATATT
>DDEP01000159.1 GCA_002336465.1 Pedobacter sp. UBA1951 | reverse complement strand
GCCCGACGAGCTACCAACTGCTCCACCCCGCACTATATACAACTCTTCTCATTTTTGCGTTAAATCCTTAACACTTGTTCCGAATTGGAATGCAAAGATATAATTCGTTTCTTTGTATCGCAAATTTTTTTTAAAAAATATAGAAGATGGCACATAAAGCAGGCTTTGTAAGTATTATTGGTAAACCTAACGTAGGGAAATCTACGTTAATGAATGCCATAGTGGGCGAAAAACTATCTATTATTACACCTAAAGCACAGACCACGCGTCACCGTATATTGGGTATAGTAAACACAGAAGATTACCAGATTGTTTTTTCTGACACTCCCGGAATTATCAAACCTAAATACGAATTACAAGATTCGATGATGAGCGCCGTTAGCTTATCCTTATCAGATGCCGACCTGATCTTGTTTGTAACCGATATACATGAAAAACATGATGAAAATGATGTTTTAGAAAAAATTGCGAACAGTAATATTCCTTTAGTGGTATTGATCAACAAGATTGATACGGCTACACAAGAACTGGTTACCGAAAAGACTGCTTATTGGCAACAGAAACTTAATCCTTTGTATATTTTTGCTATCTCGGCATTGCATCAATACAACCTGGAGGGCTTGCTACCACTTATTTTAGAGCATTTGCCTGAGCATCCCGCTTATTACGACAAAGAAGATCTTACAGATAGACATTTGCGTTTTTTTGTTTCAGAGATCATCAGAGAAAAGATATTTTTGAATTACCAGAAAGAAATCCCTTACAGTACCGAAGTGATCATTACTTCTTTTAAAGAAGAAGATGGGCTTACTCGTATTAGTGCCGAAATCATTGTTGAACGCGATTCGCAGAAAAACATCTTGATAGGTAAAGGAGGTAGCGCATTAAAAAAAGTTGGTACAGAAGCACGCAAAGACATTGAGAAATTTATAGAGCAGAAGGTGTTTTTACAACTATTTGTAAAAGTGGTACCTGATTGGCGCAGCAAAAAGAATTACTTAAAAAATTTCGGCTACGAAAATTAACTGTATTTTTGCAAATTCCTGAACTCGGTTTTTCCGTTTCAGGCTTATAAACACCATAATGTATCAGCAAACTTTTATGTAGTAAAGCTGGTGCACCCAAAAACAAATCAGAATGAGCAACATTATAGCAATTGTAGGAAGACCCAACGTAGGCAAATCAACGCTTTTTAACCGTTTAACGGAAAGCAGAAAAGCTATTGTTGACGATTTTAGTGGTGTAACACGCGACAGGCATTATGGCGTTGCAGAATGGACCGATAAAAAATTTACTGTAATAGATACTGGCGGCTATGTTGCTGGCTCTGACGATGTTTTTGAAGCAGCCATACGTGAGCAGGTAGCTATTGCCATTGAAGAAGCTTCTGTTTTGCTTTTTATGGTTGATGTAACTACGGGTGTAACTGATTTAGATGATGAAATAGCCGATATTTTGCGCCGCAGCAAAAAACCTGTTTTTGTAGTGGTAAACAAGGTTGATAACAATAATCTTGAACACGATTCTGCTGTATTCTACAGTTTAGGCCTAGGCGACATCTATACCATATCTTCAATGACGGGTTCGGGCACAGGCGATTTGCTTGATCAGGTGGTAAGTCATCTAGAGAATGTTGAGGAAGAAGAAAGTAAGTTGCCTAAAATTACCATAATTGGTCGCCCTAATGTGGGTAAATCATCTTTAGTTAATGCCTTAATGGGTAAAGAGCGTAATATCGTAACTCCTATTGCTGGCACTACCCGCGATTCAATCCATATACATTATAACCAATTTGGACATGAGTTCATGTTCATAGATACTGCCGGACTACGTAAAAAAACCAAGGTTAAGGAAAACATAGAGTTTTATTCGGTAATGCGTACCATTAAGGCTTTGGAAGAAGCCGATGTATGTATTTTAATGTTAGATGCAATAGAGGGTCTAGAAGCTCAAGATATCAACATCTTCCATTTAGCTGAAAAGAACAAGAAAGGCATTGTAATCTTAGTGAATAAATGGGATTTGATCGAGAAGAACAACAAGACCATGAAGGTTTTTGAAGATCAAATCAAAGAAAAATTACAACCTTTTACTGATATTCCCGTGATTTTCACTTCAGTACTGAACAAGCAGCGTATTTTTAAAGCAGTTGAAACTGCTCTGGAGGTTTACCATAACCGCAGCAAAAAAATACCTACTTCTAAGTTAAATGATGTGATGTTGCCTATTATCGAGAATTATCCTCCACCGGCTACAAAAGGAAAATACATCAAGATCAAATACATTACACAGATCAATGGGGTAGCACCTATGTTTGCATTCTTCTGTAACCTGCCACAATATATTAAGGAGCCTTATAAACGCTTTTTAGAGAACAAGCTTCGTGAGAATTTCGATTTTTCGGGAGTACCTATCCAAATCTATTTCAGGCAGAAATAAGAGAGCGTTAATTTTATAATTGTTGCAGCTCTTAAATCAGAACTGGTTGCGCTGCCATTTCGGCAATTAAGACATCAATATGTTCTTTTTGCACGTTTGGCATACAGATGATATGCGACCAACCGTTTTCTGATGCCAACTGCCATTTTTGTCTTATAATTGGATCAGGTGCAGGAAAATTAACTGTTATGGTATTAGGATTACGCCATGCTTTTACCCCTATCTCATTCAGCTTATCAGTAGCGTATCGGGCAATTTCTAAACTGTGTACCGCACGTTCACGCAAGCCTTCTATACCTAATTTTTTAATCGTGTACCATAAGAACAAAGGACTATGTCCGTTTCTTGATCCTGTTATAGTGGTATCCATACTACCAATATAAGCTACAGATCTAGCTATACGGTTACGATTAGATTTCTTTACAACTACTACACCGCAAGGCATCGGCGAACCGAAAAATTTGTGTCCGCTTATGGCAATGCTGTCTGCACCATCGGCAAAATCAAATGCTGGCCTCGGTTCAATAAAAGCACTGTAACTACCCGATAAGGCACCATCAGCGTGGATATAGTAATTCTTGATGGCTAATTTCTTCAATATCGTTTTGATTTTGGCAATATCATCCCGCGCCTCGGTCATGGTGGTACCAATATTAGCCATAATAATTACAGGGATATGCCTGTTCATGCCAATTGTTCTTTCCAAATCTTCATAGTCTATCTCGCCATTTTCCTGAGCGCTAATTACGATATTGGGCATATTTAACAAATGCAGATTTTTCTGTACGCTATAATGCGTAGCTTCAGAATAATAAACCATTCCTTTAGGATGAAGTTCGCGAGCTAAGTACAAGCCATACAGGTTTCCTTCTGACCCTCCATTGGTTACATAGCCCCACCAGTCGTCTAAATTAGCCCTAAACAAAGAAGCAAAAAAAGCAATCACTTCTTTTTCCATTTCCCTTGAATCCACAGCGTAGGTAGAGTCCACAAAAGGATCTCCAAGATTATTCATTGGATAATTTAAAAAAGGCAGCAAATCGGTATAATCAAAATCTTTAGATACCGGGTAACCCATAAAATGGTCTGTATTGGTCTTTACTTTTTGCAACAGATTCTGCAAAGTCTTTTGGTCTCCAGGCAATAAATTTTGTATCGGCATTGATTATAAATTTGAAACACAAAACTACGTTCAGTAAAACTATATTTCAAATAATAATTTCAATTCAAAATAAAATTCCAAAAGAAAAGAATAAACAAAATATTAAATCAAAAAGAAAAGTAAAAATAGAGCCAATCGGTATTTTAATTGTTGGCAAAGCAACAAAAAATATTATTGGAGGGCATTCAATGCTTGCTTTACCATATTATCATTCAAATTCAAGGTCTTGTAATAACCCGAATCGCCTAAATAAAACTTACTAAGCATTATTTTAAGAGCATTATAGATCAAAGGTTTGGCAGCATTAACCTGTTTAGCATCTGCCGTAACCTGTTTTTGTTTCGCATACTTCAAGAAATCTATAAAATCCTGTTCGCTTATGGTAAAAGTATTTAAATTTTGGCTCAATTGATCAGCATTGTACCGGCCAGACAATACATCAAAAACAAAATCGATCAATATGTTCTTACTCTGTAAGCCTGCGTAAAATTTGTTATAGCCTACGGTGTCTAGTTTCACATAAATATCTGGTTGTATGCCTCCGCCCACAAAAACCTTTTTGCCATTTTTAACTACATATGACATGGTTTTGTTAATGCTATCTATCTGCTTATCCTCTGCAGTAAGTTCACCAGTATTTAATCTATCCTCAATTTCGTGTTGATAGGCTTTTAGTCCATTTTTATATGATTTTTGGATACTCCTGCCCAGCGGTGTATAATATCTTGCTACCGTTAGGTTCAAAGCGGCCCCGTCTTCAAATGCAAACTGTTCTTGCACAAGACCCTTTCCAAAAGACCTGCGTCCTACAATAATGCCACGGTTTAGATCTTGGATAGCGCCTGCAAAAATCTCACTGGCAGAAGCTGAATTCTCGTTAATTAGTACGGCAACTTTTCCTTGTGCAAACTCGGCACCACCCGTGGTAAGATAATCTGTTCGGGGTTCGTGCTTACCCTCGGTATAAACAATTAGTTTGTTTTCAGGAAAAAATTGGTTGGCTAATCCGGTTGCAGCACTTAAATAGCCACCGCCATTATCTCTCAAATCCAAAATCATCTTTTTCATGCCTTTGGCCTTTAAAGCTTTGATAGCATTAATAAAATCTGCATCGGTATTTGCACCAAACCTGCTGATTTTGATATAAGCAGTTTCGGCATTCAGCATATAAGCGGCATCAATACTACTTACTTCTACACGCCCTCTTTTGATATTTAAAGAAAGAGGATTACTTTGTCCCTGACGTAAGATCTGTAACTTTACATAACTCCCCTTTTTCCCTTTTATCCTTCCCGTCATTTCAGAACGTGGTAAAGATTTACCACTAACCATCACGCTATCGATCTTTAAAATTTTATCGCCTTGCTTCAAGCCCGAAGAAAAAGCTGGACCATCTTTTAAAACATTGGTAACCAAAAGGGTATCATTCAAAATATAATACTCAACCCCAATCCCTTCAAAATTACCATCTAAAGATTGGCTCAATTCTTCTGCTTTAGCAGGTGGCAAATAAGTAGTATGTGGATCTAACTGGTTTAAAATACTATCTATAGGGGTATCGTTTTTTAAGTGAGAGGTACTAACTTCATCTACATACTTTTTCTTGATGATATGAATGATGTCCTCTACCCTATCGTTTTTGGAGGTGGTGTCCATTACCTGTTTACTACCCTCAAATTCAGGTCGGCTCAGAAGTTTGTAACCCAGATACATACCTCCAACTAAAAACACCACGTAAATTAAAGCCAGCAGTAAGGCAGAACGGTTATTCTTTTTCATGTAAATGAACTGCTCAAAGTTACAAAAATTTAATCTTCTTATTTCATAAACAACGCTGAAATTACTTTTGAGTTTTTTAATTTTTATTATCGATATTTGTGTTTAAAGCAACACTTTCTAAAAAAACGTGTCTAATGAGTTAAGAGATTTATCCCGAATTGATAGAATGAATAGAATTACCGAACAAGAATCAAAATATAAAGACATTGATAAAATGTCTGTATCAGAGATATTAAAGAACATAAATAACGAAGATAAATTAGTACCGCTAGCTGTAGAAAATGCACTTCCTCAAATAGAAAAATTAGCTACAGCGGTAGCTGAAAGAATGAGAAAAGGCGGAAGACTGTTCTACATTGGCGCAGGTACCAGTGGACGTTTAGGCATTGTTGATGCATCAGAATGCCCTCCAACCTTTGGTGTTCCTTTTGATATGGTAGTAGGTATCATTGCGGGAGGCGATACGGCCATACGTAAAGCAGTAGAATTTGCCGAAGACGATGAAGAACAAGCTTGGAAAGACCTACAAGAATATGAACTTAACGAAAATGACTCTTTAGTAGGTCTAGCCGCATCGGGCACTACACCTTATGTGATTGGCGGATTAAACATGGCTCGTAAACATGGTATTTTAACTGGATGTATCATCTGTAACCATGGCGGACCTGTTGTGGCGGTAGCCGATTATCCTGTTGAAGTTGTAGTTGGCCCTGAATTTTTAACAGGTTCTACCCGTATGAAATCGGGAACTGCACAAAAGCTAGTATTGAACATGCTAAGCACAACGGTAATGATCAAATTAGGACGTGTAAAAGGCAACCGTATGGTTGATATGCAATTGACCAACCATAAACTGGTTGATAGAGGTACGCAAATGGTGATGACCGAGCTGAACATTAGTCAAGAAGAAGCATCGGCATTGTTAAATAAATATGGAAGTGTACGTAAAGCAGTTGAAGCTAAACATTAAAAGCAGATAAGATCATCTAGAATTCTCTTTATTCTTTTACCCCAACCTTGTAAATGCACGAGATAGAACCATATTACCAATGGCGTGATGATTATATTGCTGCAGAAGATGAGCGATCGCCGTTTTACAATACAGAATATTCTGAGTTTTATTTCGATAAGCAGATTTATAACTTTCTTTTGCACCCGCAATGGGATGCATTTGGTTCAAATACGCTTTATCTCAAAGTTTTATTTGTTGATTATGACCGTTGCTATGCAATTATTGAGTTTATAGGCGAGTGGAACGATGCCATTACCAATGATATCATGATCCTAAAACGCGAGATCATTGAGTTAATGATAGATGAAGGCATCAATAAATTTATCTTGATTGGCGAAAATGTATTGAATTTTCATACCTCAGATGATAGCTATTACGAAGAATGGTTTCAAGAGGTAGAAGAAGGGTGGATAGCCGGAGTAAATTTTAACGAGCACGTGGTCAAAGAATTTAGAGACAGTGGCATTGATTACTACATCAATTTTGGTGGCGAATTAGATGATCTGCACTGGCGTAAGCTAAAACCTTTGCAGGTTTATAAAAAAGTTGAAGAAATATTGACCAAAAGGTTAAACTAAAATAGTATTTTTAACCATTAAACAATTTAGAATTAAACATGGAACAACAAGATTATCAATACCAAGACCCTAATGTAATTGTTTTAGAAGAAGGCCAAGTAGCAAAAAAATTCTTTGCAAATGTATTCACATGGATGTTTGTGGCTTTGAGTCTTTCTACAGTTGCAGCATACCTTTTTGGTTCAAATGCAGCTTTAATGCAGTATTTAATTACACAAAATCCTGAAACTGGCAAAGTAGGCATGTCTATTTTTGGTTATATAGCCATGTTTTCGCCTTTAGTTCTGGTTTTAACCATGAGCTTTGGATTAAGCAGATTATCATATGGCGCTTTAGTAGGTATTTTCATCCTATATTCGGTATTAACAGGTATAAGCTTAAGTTTTATCTTACTGGCTTATACTAGCGGTTCTATTGTAAGCTGCTTTGCAGCAGCAGCCGGTATTTTTGGCATTATGGCTTTTATGGGTTATACAACCAATATAGACTTGAGCAAATTTGGACCTATTTTAATGGTAGGCCTAGTTGGGCTTATTATTGCTAGTCTGATCAATATGTTTATCCAAAGCGAACAATTCAGCCTGTTCATGGCATTTATTGGTATAGCCGTATTTACTGCTTTAACTGCTTATGATGTACAAAAAATCAAACGCATTGGCCAAGGTATAGAAAGCAATGGAGAACAAGCTTTACAGGTAGAAAGCAAGAAAATGGCCATTGTGGCAGCCCTTTCTTTATACCTTGATTTCTTAAACATCTTTTTATATCTGTTACGTATCTTCGGAAATAGAAAATAAAGCTCAATTTAACAGCTAGTACAAAATTTTATATCAAAGGCCGGTCAGATTTGACCGGCCTTTGTAATTTTATTTGGTTATTATCGTCTGTTTTTTGGAAATAACAAAGCGATGTTGCATTTTTGTACTGCTTATTAAGAAAGGCGGAGGGATTAGACCCTACGATGTCTTAGCAACCTGTGCTAACAAGGTGCTACATTCTACCCGTAACCGGGGAAAGATAAGTTTAGGATTACGATCACTTACCATCTTCTAGATAAGCCATTTTATAGATTTGAGTTAAAGATAAACCGTTGCAATACAGTCAACAAATCTTTCTCTTCATCTCTCCTATCTTACAAAATGGATATTAGAAAAGAATTAGAAAATAAGATTTTGGTTATTGATGGTGCAATGGGCACCATGATACAACAATATCAACTTACCGAAGAAGATTTTAGAGGCGAGCGCTTTAAAGACCATCCTTGTGATGTAAAGGGGAATAATGACCTGTTAAACATTACCCGGCCTGATATTATCAAGGCTATCCATACCAAGTACCTAGAAGCAGGGGCCGATATCATAGAAACCAATACGTTTAGTACGCAACGCATTTCCATGGCCGATTACCGGATGGAAGCCCTTTCATATGAACTGAGTTTTGAAGGAGCTAAAATTGCAAAAGAAGCCACAGCAGATTTTATGGCTGCAAACCCAGATAGAGTTTGCTTTGTTGCCGGAGCCATTGGTCCTACAAATCGTACCTTATCTCTATCGCCCGATGTAAACGATCCCGGTTTCAGAGCCATCTCTTATGATGAATTATATCAAGCCTATTACGAGCAAGTTAAGGGTTTAGTAGATGGTGGTGCCGATGTGCTTCTGATAGAAACCATTTTTGATACGCTAAACGCAAAAGTTGCCATTGCGGCCATTAAAGATTACGAAGAAATCATCGGTCGTAAACTCGAAATCATGATTTCTGGAACCATTACCGATGCTTCAGGGAGAACTTTATCGGGGCAGACAGCAGAGGCATTCTTAAATTCTGTAGCACATGCCAATCCCTTAAGTATTGGGTTCAATTGCGCTTTGGGAGCCAAAGAAATGCGCCCACATATAGAAGAACTAGCTGCAAAAGCAACCTGTTATGTTTCGGCTTATCCAAACGCTGGTTTACCTAACGAATTTGGGGCTTATGACGAACTGCCACATGAAACAGCCCATTTGGTAGAAGATTTTATCGAATCTGGCTTCGTGAACATTGTAGGTGGTTGCTGCGGAACCACTCCTGAACATATTGGCTGTATAGCCAAAAAGGCAAAAAAAGCCCAACCTCGCAAAATTCCTTTTGTAAATCCTTATTTGCGTTTAAGCGGGCTTGAACCCGTTACCATAACACCTGAAAGTATCTTTGTGAACATAGGTGAACGTACAAACATTACAGGTTCTCCAAAATTCTCTAAGCTCATCTTAAGCGGCGATTATGAAGCCGCGCTCTCAGTTGCCCTGCAACAAGTTGAAGGAGGCGCACAAATTATAGATGTGAATATGGATGAAGGCATGCTGGATTCAGAAGCCGCCATGACCAAATTCTTAAACCTCATTGCTTCTGAACCCGAAATTGCAAAATTACCTATCATGGTCGATTCTTCTAAATGGAGCGTGATAGAAGCTGGACTAAAATGCTTACAGGGTAAAGGAATTGTAAATTCAATTTCTTTAAAAGAAGGAGAAGAAAGCTTTAAAGCTCATGCCCGCAAAATCTTAAAGTATGGTGCCGCAGTAGTGGTAATGGCTTTTGATGAACAAGGACAGGCCGATAATTATGAGCGCAGGACAGAAATCTGCAAACGTAGTTATGATATTTTAGTAAATGAAGTCGGTTTCCCTCCACAGGATATCATTTTTGACCCGAATATCTTAACCGTAGCCACTGGTTTAGAAGAACACAATAATTATGCGGTAGATTTTATAAAAGCTACCAAGTGGATCAAAGAAAATCTGCCTTTGGCAAAAGTGAGCGGAGGTGTTTCTAATATTTCTTTTTCTTTTAGAGGAAACAATGTAGTTAGAGAGGCTATGCACTCTGCTTTTCTATACCATGCCATTAAAGCTGGTTTGGATATGGGTATTGTGAATGCCGGGATGTTGGAAGTTTATGAAGAAATTGAACCCGAATTACTGCAAAAAGTAGAAGATGTACTGTTAAACCGCAGACCTGATGCTACCGAACGCTTGGTAGAATTTGCAGAAACAGTAAAAAACAAAGGCAAGGCCATAATCAAAGATGAAACTTGGCGTAAAACTAACGTTGAGGAACGCCTTTCGCATGCTTTGGTTAAAGGTATTATTGAATACCTAGATGAAGATGTAGAAGAAGCCCGTCAGAAGTATCCCCGCCCTATACAAGTAATAGAAGGTCCTTTAATGGATGGTATGAACATCGTAGGGGATTTGTTTGGTTCAGGCAAAATGTTTTTGCCACAAGTGGTAAAATCGGCCCGTGTAATGAAAAAGGCAGTAGCCTATCTGCTCCCCTTCATTGAAGCTGAGAAACTGGCCAATCCTGATGCAGAACAAGGGGCTTCGGCTGGCCGCATACTTTTAGCTACCGTAAAAGGTGATGTTCATGATATTGGAAAAAACATTGTAGGTGTAGTTTTGGCCTGTAATAACTTTGAAATCATAGATATGGGCGTAATGGTTCCTGCACAAGATATCATCAAAAAAGCCAAAGAAATCAACGCAGATATTATTGGTCTAAGCGGACTGATAACTCCATCTTTAGATGAAATGGTACATTTTGCTAAAGAAATGGAACGCGAGGGCTTTAACATACCCCTTATTGTAGGTGGCGCAACGACCTCACGCATCCATGCGGCTGTAAAAATTGCCCCGAACTATTCAGGTCCTACCATACACGTACTCGATGCTTCAAGAAGTGTTACAGTATGTAGTACACTCATGAATGGCGAACTGAAGGGCAATTACATTTCTCAAATCAGAGAAGAATATAACAAAGCCCGTGAAGCACATTTGAGCAAGCGATCTGACAAAAGGTTTAAAAGCATTGAAGAAGCAAGAGCCGCAAAATTCAATATAGATTTAAGTAAAGTAGCCCCTGCACCTTCTTTTACAGGCACAAAAGTATTGCATGATTTTCCACTTACTGAGCTTATTCCTTATATAGACTGGACACCATTTTTTCATACTTGGGAGCTTAGAGGCAGCTACCCTAAAATATTCGAAGATAAAAATGTGGGTCACGAAGCCCGGAAATTATTTGATGATGCCCAAGCTTTATTAAAAACCGTTGTGGATGAGAAATTACTGAAAGCAAAAGCTGTATTAGGCTTTTGGCCAGCTTCTTCAATTGGCGATGATATAGAACTTGACCTTAATGCGCAAACCCTGCCTCAAAGCGATTTGCTAAAAAATGGCAATGCTGAAAAAGTACGCATCCATACTTTACGCCAACAGGCAGAGAAACCTGAAGGACAACCCTACTACGCGCTCTCAGATTTTATTGCGCCAAAAGACAGCGGAATAAAAGATTATTTCGGTGCTTTTGCTTTAACTGCAGGAATTGGTTGTGATGAACTAGTAGCAGAATATGAACGCAATCACGATGATTACAACAGTATTCTCATTAAAGCATTAGCTGATCGTCTTGCAGAAGCATTTGCAGAAAAACTGCACGAAATAGTACGTAAAGATTATTGGGGCTATGCAAAAGAAGAACACTTTACCAACGAAGAGCTGATCAAAGAACAATACAGCGGCATACGTCCAGCACCGGGTTACCCTGCCTGTCCAGAACACACAGAGAAAGGCACTTTATTTGCGCTGCTAAACGCAGATGAAGAAATTGGTTTGCACATAACCGAAAGTTATGCGATGTATCCTACCGCAGCAGTTAGTGGTTTTTACTTTTCGCATCCCGAATCTAAATATTTCGGATTGAATAAAATTACCAAAGACCAAGTAGAAGATTACGCAAAACGAAAATCCATGCCAATTGAGGAAGCAGAACGTTGGCTGGCACCTAATTTAGCATATTAGTT
>DDEP01000046.1 GCA_002336465.1 Pedobacter sp. UBA1951 | reverse complement strand
GAAGCTTTTGTACTAAACACTGGCTCTCCGCATTATGTAAAAGAAGTCAGCAATCTAGAAGCATTAGATGTGTATAAACACGGATACGAAATTAGGAACAATAACACCTATAAAGTAAATGGTATAAACGTAAACTTTGTAGAGAAAAGGCCAAATCATTTATTTGTGCGCACTTTTGAACGTGGGGTTGAGGATGAAACCTATGCTTGCGGAACAGGAGTAACCGCCGTTGCAATGGCTATGGCAAAGAAAGATAACCGGATAGGCTATATAGAAACCCCTATTAAAGTTTTGGGCGGCAGCTTGGAAATAAAATTTAACTATAACGGCCAAGTTTTCTCTGATGTATTTTTATGTGGCCCAGCAGAAAAAGTTTTTGAGGGAAAAATCGTGGTTTAACATCTTAATCATAGAATTTTGGTTCTAATGTGTTACACAATCCATTTTGTAACAAAATTCAATCAATTGATTAAATGAGATTTCTCTGACTTTGTCGAAACAACGCTCTGCTATTTTTGTTGTCGTTTTAATGAATTTAAAAATAAAGCAACTTGGTAAAAAGGAATATCATCAAATCAAATATTAGTCGCTTGTTGCGTAACAGACATCGTTTATTTCATGATTTGGTCACACCAAGTCTTTTCTTTGATTTTCAAAATCAATATCTCGATTATAAAACCATTAAACCATCTCGTTTAATGGTTTCTATTTTTATTACAGGCATACAATCAAAAGCATCAAACTCAGTAACATATATATGAAAAAAGCAACACAATTTCTAACCTTAGCAGGTACATTTAGCATACTGATTGCCGCTTGCAGCGGAGGCGACAAAGGTCAAAAGGCAGGCGGGCCTGCAGGACCTCAACCCTATCCTGTTGTGCAAATTGATGAGCAAAATACTTCTCTTGAAACTGATTATCCCGCTACTTTAGAAGGCGTGCAGAATGTGGATATCAGACCAAAAATCGATGGCTTTATAGAGCGTATATATGTTGATGAAGGTGCAACCGTAAAGCAGGGACAACCTCTATTTGCGATTAATGCACCTCAATATGAGCAGGCTGTAAGAACTGCCGAGGCAGCTATTAAAAGTGCTGAGGCTGATGTTAATGCAGCTCAATTACAATACAGTAAAACAAAGCCTTTGGTAGAAAAGGACATCATCAGCAAATTTGACCTTCAAAATGCTGAACTTACCTTAACTTCAAAAAAAGCCAATCTTGCACAGGCAAAAGCTGCATTGGTTAATGCAAAAGTTAACTTAGGTTATACTACGGTTACAAGTCCGGTAAATGGAGTTATAGGAACAATCCCTTACAAAGTAGGGGCTTTGGTAAGTAGCAATAGCCAGTTGCCTTTAACCACAGTATCTAATATCTCAAAAGTTTTTGCTTATTTCTCTTTAAATGAAAAGCAACTGTTGGAGATCTCTAGAAATGTAAAGGGAAATAACTTAGCCGATAAAATCAAACAAATGCCTGCCGTTTCATTAGTATTGGCAGACGGTAGTATTTACAATGAGAAAGGTAAGATTGAAACCGTTAGCGGACAGATCAATAGCCAAACTGGTGCTTCGAGTTTAAGAGCTACTTTTTCAAACCCTAATGGCTTGCTAAGAACCGGAGGAAGCGCATCAATCAGGGTACCACAATACCTGAAAAATGCAATTTTGGTACCTCAAAAATCAACTACAGATATACAAGGCAAAAAATTTGTTTATCTCGTAACAGATACTGGCGGTGTAAAAATCTCCAATATTGAAGTTATGGAGTTAACAAAAGGTAATTTCTTTGTAGTGACCAATGGGTTAAAAACAGGCGACAAAATTATTTTAGAAGGTTTCTCAGGCTTAAAAGAAGGCGATAAAATCAAGCCTGTTAGCAAACCTGCTGATTCTGTTTTTGCTGATGTTAAAACGCAAAAACCATAAATTTAGCTCCTGGCTATCCCCTTACATAAGGGATTAACTTTATAATCGTAAATCTAAAATCGTAAATCGATACTATGTTTAAGAAATTTATAGAAAGGCCGGTTTTATCTACCGTTATATCCATTATCATCGTTATACTGGGTATATTAGGTATCATTACCCTGCCGGTTTCTCAATATCCTGAAATTGCGCCTCCAACCATCCAAGTATCGGCGTCATACCAAGGTGCCAATGCCGATGTGGTAATGAGCAGTGTGGTTATTCCGCTCGAAGAACAGATAAACGGGGTTGAAAACATGACCTACATGACTTCAACAGCCGGTAACGACGGTTCGGCAAATATTACTGTTTATTTTAAACTGGGTACCAATCCCGATCTGGCAGCCGTAAACGTTCAGAACCGTGTTGCCCGAGCAACCAGTCTATTACCTGCAGAGGTAACAAGAGCCGGTGTAATCACAGCCAAACGTCAGGCCAGTAACGTGCTGATTTTTTCTCTCTATGGAGAAAAACCTGAATACGACCAAAAGTTCTTACAGAACTATGCAGAGATCAATATCATCCCACAAATTAAACGTGTACCGGGTGTAGGTGATGTAAATGCTTTCGGACAGTCTATTTATACCATGCGTATATGGTTAAAACCTGATGTAATGGCTACTTATGGCTTAGTTCCTGCCGATATCAGCGCAGTGCTTTCTGAGCAGAATATTGAAGCCGCTCCGGGCCAACTGGGTGAGCAAGGTCAACAATCTTTTCAATATACCTTAAAATATACAGGCCGTTTAAAAGATGAAAGCCAATTTGGCGATATCATTATAAGAACCGCAGCTAATGGACAGGTATTAAAATTAAAAGATATTGCCCGTATTGAAATGGGCGCTCAAAGTTATGCCAGTTCAATTAAGCTAAACGGCAAGCCGGGCTTAGGTTTTGCCATTAACCAAACCGCTGGTTCTAATGCCAAAGAAGTTATTGAAGGTGCTTTAGCAGCTATTGAGGGTGCCTCACACACTTTCCCTTCGGGCGTAAAATACACTATTCTTACCAACGTAAACGACTTCCTTGATGCATCTATAGAGAAAGTATTGCACACTCTTTTTGAAGCATTTATCTTGGTATTTATTGTGGTATTTATTTTCCTTCAGGATTTTAAATCAACTTTAATTCCGGCCGTATCGGTGCCAGTTGCCATTATTGGTACTTTCTTTTTCCTCAGTTTATTTGGCTTTACCATAAACTTATTAACCTTGTTTGCCTTGGTACTGGCCATTGGTATTGTAGTGGATGATGCCATTGTAGTGGTAGAGGCGGTACATGCCAAGTTAGAGACGGGTAAATATACTTCTGCAAAATCGGCCACTAAAGATGCCATGGATGAGATTACCGGTGCCATCATTTCCATCACATTGGTAATGTCGGCGGTATTTATCCCCGTGAGTTTTATCAGTGGTTCATCAGGTGTATTCTTTAAGCAATTTGGTTTAACGCTAGCTATTTCCATTGTGTTATCGGCCATTAATGCTTTAACCTTAAGTCCTGCGCTTTGTGCTTTACTTTTAAAGCCTCACAAGGATCATCCTGAACATGAAAAAACAAATTTCTTAAAACGTTTTTATGCGGCCTTCAATGCTTCTTTTAATAGTATGACAGCTAAATACCGTAAGTCTGTTAACTTCTTAGCGCATAAAAAATGGATCGCTGGTTTAGGTTTATTAATTGCTACCCTTGCTTTTGGATGGTTAATGTACAGCACACCTAAAGGCTTTGTACCAAATGAAGATTTAGGATCGATCATGTCTGATATTGCCTTGCCTCCGGGTTCTTCAATGGAACGTACCGCAGAGGTATTGAACAAAGTAAACGATATTGTTAAAGAAATTCCAGAGGTAAGATTAACCTTACAAGTAAATGGCCGCGGTATGTTAAGTGGTAGCGGAAGTTCTAATGGTATGGTAATTTCAAGGTTAAAACCTTGGAATGAAAGGAAACGTGATGTAAAAGCGATCATTAAAGAGCTTTTTGCAAAAACTGCAGGAATCAAAGAAGCCCGTATCATTTTCTTTGCTCCTCCTACCATTTCTGGTTTTGGTTCGAGCGGTGGTTTTGAGCTCCAGTTACAAGATCGTACCGGAGGAAGCATCGAGAGCTTTACACAGGTAAGCAATAAATTTATAGGCGCATTAAATCAACGCCCTGAAATACAATACGCTTCTACATCGTTTAACCCTAACTATCCTCAATACTTGATCACAGCAAATGTGGCTAAAATCAAACAGGCGGGTCTTTCGCTTAATGAAGTAATGAGCGTGCTGCAAGGCTATTATGGCGGTATCTATGCATCCAACTTTAATAAATTTGGTAAGCAGTACCGTGTGGTTTATCAGGCAGACCCTCAATACAGAGCTAATTTAGAGAGCTTAAATAATGTTTATGTGCGTACGCCCGGCGGAACAATGGCACCGATAAAAGGTTTTATCAGCCTTGAAAAAGTATATGGCCCGCAAACTATCTCTCGCTTTAACCTTTATACGGCTATTACCATTACCGGTAACCCTAACCCGGGTTTCAGTTCTGGTGATGCGATCAATGCTATTAAAGAGGAGGCTGTTAAAAATCTTCCTCCGGGATTTGGATATGAATTCTCGGGCTTATCAAGAGAAGAGCAAAATGCAGGTAGTCAAACGGTATATATTTTCTTACTGTGCTTGGTATTTGTTTACTTCCTACTTTGTGCACAGTATGAAAGTTATGTGTTGCCAATAGCCGTTATCTTATCATTGCCTGTAGGTATGGCCGGAGTATTTATCTTCGGTAAGATATTTGGCATCGATAACAATATCTATACCCAGATTACGCTGATCATGCTCATTGGTTTATTGGCCAAGAATGCCATCCTGATCGTGGAGTTCGCTGTTGAAAGGCGAAGAAGAGGCATGAGTATTTTACATGCGGCCTTAGATGGTGCAACCGCTAGGTTAAGACCTATTTTAATGACGTCTTTTGCATTTATCTTAGGTTTATTACCACTAATGCTATCTACAGGGGTAGGTGCTGCCGGAAATAATTCTATTGGTGTTGGTGCTGTAGGGGGAATGCTTTTTGGAACCATTTTAGGTGTGTTTGTGATCCCAGTATTATTTATTGTTTTCCAAACTTTACAGGAAAAAGTAAGTTCAAAATCTCCTTTTGAAGAAAATCTGATCCAAGAGCAGACACATTTAAATTTTGAAGACGTTAACAAAGATACAGACGAATAAAAAACAGTCTTTTAGAAATGAGCAATAATAAGAACATATTCATTTTTGTGGCAGGTTTCATTGCTTTAAGCTTTGCATCATGCGTTACACAAAAATATAAACAACCCGAACTCAAAACAGAGAACCTGTACAGGGGCGTAAACAGTACAGACAGCATAAGTATTGCTGATCTGCAACCCTCGGTTCTTTTTAAAGACGAGGCCTTAAAAGCCTTGATAGAGGAAGGCCTGAGCAATAATCTTGACCTGAAAAGTGCTATTGAGCGTATGCGCATAGCCCAAGCCAATTTGAAAGGAAGTAAATTAGCTTTTCTACCTACTTTATCTGCGGATATATCTGCGGCGGATAATAAGCAATCTTCTGCTGCTTTGAACTTTCCTTCAGGCGTTAACATCAATACCGAAACGCAGCTTTACAAAGCGCAGCTAAGTGCGGCATGGGAATTGGATATATGGGGCAAATTGGCAAGTAGCAAACGTTCTGCTCTAGCCTCTTTCTTACAAACCGATGCAGCAAAACGAGTTGTGCAAACCCAGTTGATCAGTAACATTGCCAATACTTATTATAATTTAATAGCATTGGATCAGCAGTTAAAGATTACTGAGCAGACCTTAAGGGTTAGAGAGAAAAGTGTAGAAACCATCAAATCTTTAAAAGAAGCTGGCATTGTAAACGGTGCCGCAGTAGTACAAAGTGAAGCCAACAAGTACGCAGCCGAAGTAAGTATTCCCGATTTGAAAAGAAGTATCAGGGAAACTGAAAATGCATTAAGTATTTTGTTAAACAGACCTGCCGGACAAATTCAACGCAGCAATATAGACAATCAGCAAGTTTATACAGACCTGAACACCGGAGTACCGAGTTTATTGCTCAAAAATCGACCGGATGTACAACAGGCAGAGTTTGCTTTCAGAGCGGCTTTTGAAAATACCAATGTGGCAAAAACTTATTTTTACCCTTCATTAACTTTAACGGCTAATGGTGGTTTATCTAGTTTAAAACTGCAAAATCTGTTCGACAATTCTATTTTCTACAATCTTGTAGCTGGGTTATCGCAACCTATATTTAATCGTGGACAAAATCAGGTACGTTTAGAAACCGCTAAAGCCAACCAACAAATTGCATTTAACGATTTTCAGAAGACCATTTTAACTGCGGGAGGTGAAGTTTCAAATGCATTATATGCCTACCAAACTGCAATAGAAAAAGAAACTTCGAGAACAAAACAGATCGCTTCATTACAAAAGGCGGTTGAATTTACAGAAGAGTTGTTAAAATATAGTTCAGCTACCAACTATACCGATGTATTAACTTCTGAGCAGAGTTTGCTTAATGCGCAGCTAAGTTCGGTTAACGATAAGCTTCAAAAATTACAGGCTGTAGTTAATCTGTATCGTGCACTTGGTGGTGGATGGAAATAATTGATAAGTCTTAAAAAAGGCTGTTTAAAGTAAACAGCCTTTTTCTTTTTATTCTCCCTCTGCAAGATAGGCTGCTATACCTATTTTGATTTCTGCATAATCTATATTTTTAGGTAGGATCTCTTTCAGTTCTCCTAATTTTATAGTCTTATGTTCTCTAATGGCATGCAAGATTTCTTCTAATTTTTTAGGTGCTACAACTTCCTTGGCATTGATGATTTGCTGAGCTACAAAATGTGCCAAATGCCCTTCAATAGTAGCTTTGGTCATTTTACGTTCATGTGCTATTTCTGTTGGCGTCTTTCCCTCTTTAAACAACCTTAACGTAACAGCTTTGGTGTCCTCTTTAGGTTCTTTTGTTTTTGGAACTTTTTTAGTGCCTTTAGGTTTGGTAAAATAAGTCTCTTCTGTAAGCTCTTCATTATTGGCCAAAGTATAAGCCTTTAAAATTTGCTTTTCACGTTCAGGGTCGTTATTCAGAGAAGCAAAAGCTTCTTTGTCTAATTCTATATTATTTACTGCTGCCTGCAATAACAATCCTGCCTTTGCAATTCTTTTGTATTGCTCATAAATCATTGCCTCTAGATCCAACAGCTCTCTATGATAAGTTTTAGTCTGTTTTTGCTGTTTTACCTCTTCTATGGTATCAAAAACAGAGCTACTATATTGTTGTAATAAAGGGTTAAAATATTGGGTAGCGGCTTCTATCCGCTCTCTCAACACATTTAACTGTTCGGCATTTTCTGTAGCAAATATTCTCTCTATCTGTTTTAAAAACTTATCAGCGTTTACTTTCAATGCTTTAATATCGGTTTGCAGTTGTTCTGCCCATTTTGCATAGTGTTGTTTAACCGACCTTCTTTCATCTTTTGTATAGCTGAAAGCATGTTCATAGGTATATACATCCAAATGCGTAAAGTCAAAACTATTGATCAGTATATGTCTGATATACAGCTCCCTTTCCTTCTCAATCTGTACCTTCAAATCACCTTGCTGCTCTTTAAGCCGAGAAAAATAAGTTACGTTCTGGTCTGCTCTTATTACACGGTTGCCCATTAAAGATGTAAGCACCAGTCCATTTAGCGAACGCAAACGCGATAAGGCCACATAAATTTGCCCCGGAGCAAAAGCATCGCCGATGTCTATAATCGCTTTATCAAAAGTTAGCCCTTGGCTTTTGTGCACCGTTATTGCCCATGCCAACTTAAGCGGAAANNATATTTTTCCACGTGTACTGCTCTAGCACTAATGTTCCTGCTTCGCCATCGGGCTGCACTTCTATAAATGAACTACTTAAATGCGTTACAACAGCCAACTTACCATTAAAAAAACGTTGTTCTCCCCTTGGATCGTTTTTAATAAACATTACCTGCGCCCCTACTTTCAATTCTAAAGTTCCCTCAGCCGGAAAAGCATTCTCGGGGAAATCGCCTTCAATATGAGCCTTGTAGAAGAAAGACTTTGATTTTAACTTCTCTAGATTGCTCTTGTTTAGCCCATCGGCTTTATGGTTGTGCGTAGTTAAGGTAATGTAATTGTCTTTTAATGAGGGTTCAAAATCAGCTTTATAATATTGTTCCAGTAGAGCAATATCGGCTTCGGTAGTTTTATTATTACGAAGGTTGTTCAATAAACCAATAAAAGTATCATCATCTTGCCGATATATTTTTTCAAGTTCTATATAAACTGGAGGTTGGCTTCTCAATACCAGCGCATCAAAAAAGAAAGCACTGCTATAACATGAGCTCAATAAGCTCCATTCGTTATTTTTTACTACAGGAGGTAATTGGTGCAAGTCGCCTATAAACAGGAGTTGTACACCTCCAAAACCAGCATTATTTCTTCGTACAAACCTCAATACAAAATCTATGGCATCTAAAAGATCGGCGCGTAACATACTTACCTCATCTATGATAAGTAGTTCCAAGTCTAGCAACATTCGCCTTTTTACGGCATTCATGCCCAAATGCTTTACCAAAGTTTTGGGGTTATGGTAATGCTGTCCTACAAACTGATCCTCGGTAAGAATACGGGGTATAAAAGTGCCAAAAGGGAGCTGAAATAAAGAATGGATGGTTACACCGCCTGCATTAATGGCCGCAATGCCCGTAGGTGCCACAATAATGCTTTTCTTATGTGTTTTAGCAATAATTTCCTTCAAGAAAGTAGTTTTCCCTGTACCTGCCTTACCTGTTAAAAAAACATGACGATGCGTTTGGTTAATAAATTTTGCCGCAATCTCAGCAGGTGCAAGTGATAAATCCTCTATCATTAAAACTAATTTTTCTGAACTAGATCAGGTAAGCCGAAAAGCCAAACCTATCTATAAAAGTTATGACTATCATAATCGTTACCTGCCAATCTACAACAAATTTAAAATTATAATACTTAAAATATCCTTTTAAAGAGATATATGCTCAGTAACAATATTGCCCTTTAAACATCATAGAAATGTTAAATAATGTTACAAAGTGTTAAATCTGAAAATTCCACTTTAAAAACTAAAATTTTAGTTATAATTTAATCCCCAAATCAAACTAAACCATATATGAAGAAAGCTCTTTTGCTGCTATGCTGCTGTTTAATCCTTAGCGTAGTTGCCCATGCACAGAACCATTCCATAAAAGGAATAGTTGAAGATGTTGCCGCAAAAGTAAAACTTACCAATGCAACCATCAGTGTTTTAAATGCCAAGGATTCTACGCTTTATAAATTTACACGAGCTACTGCCGATGGAAGCTTTGCGCTAAATAATTTAAAAAGTGGTGATTTTATCCTCTTGCTTACCTACCCTGAATATGTTGACTATGTTAATCCTTTTACTTTGAGCAATGAGCAAAGCCATGTTGACTTTAAAAGCATAGATATGAAATTAAAATCTAAGCTTTTAAACGAGGTAATCATAAAAGGACAGGCCGCAGCCATTAAAATTAAAGGTGATACTACCGAGTTTAATGCCTCAGCTTACACCATACAACCTAATGATAAAGTAGAAGATTTGCTAAAGAAATTCCCCGGCTTACAGGTTGATGCAAATGGTAAGATTACCGCACAAGGCAAGGCGGTAGAAAAAGTTTTGGTAGATGGCGAAGAGTTTTTTGGCGACGACCCTACTTTAGTTACCAAGAACCTGAGGGCCGATATGGTAGATAAAGTGCAACTTTTTGAAAAAAGCAGCGATCAAGCAGCATTTACCGGAGTTGATGACGGGCAAAAAAAGCAAACCCTAAATATTGTGCTTAAAGAAGATAAAAAGCAAGGCTATTTTGGGAAAGCTGAAGCCGGTTACGCCACGCAAGATTTTTATGTACTGCAAGGCATGTTCAACAAATTTAAGAATAAAGAGAAAATAGCCGCTTATGGCACGGCCAGCAATACCACAAAAACAGGCTTAGGTTGGGATGATGCAGGCAAATATGGTGGTTCATCTGGCAATATGGAAATGACAGATGATGGTGGCTTGATCATGTATGCAAGTGATGAAGATATTGGCAACCAGTTTTGGGGACAGGGTGTTCCGAAGGCGGCAAACGGAGGTTTCCATTATGAAAACAAATGGAATGGAGATAAAGAAAGTATCAATACCAATTATAAATTGGGAAGCTTAAATGTATTGATCAACAAAAATACCATAAACCAAAACAATCTTCCTAAAGGCATAATTAATAGCAATACAGATGAGTACAGCAATAGTAGGTCTTTTAGACAGAAAGTAGATGCCACTTATAACATTAAAATAGATACCAATGCTAACCTAAAGATAAATATAGATGGAAGTTTAGGCAACATTGATAAAGACAATACCTATAATGCCACCTCACATCGTGGAGATAATACGCTCCTAAACACCTCTAATCGTAACACCACCGATGAGGGTAAACAACAAGCGTTTAACTTAAATGCGTTGTTCAGCAAAAAACTAAAAAAAGCTGGTCGTAATTATTCTATTAATATGAGCCAATCGTATAATCAAAGTAATAGTGAGGGTTATATGCATTCTTTAAACGAGTTTTTTGATGAAAATGAAATAAAATACAAATCTGAGCTTATTGATCAACTTAAAGACAATCACATTAGAAACCTTAAAATAAGCACAAACATTACCTATAATGAGCCGATAAGCAAGTTCTTTAAGCTAGTAACCAATTATGGTCTTACTTTTATAAATGGCAAAGCCGATAAGAGAACTTATGACGCATCTGCTCCGGGCGTTTATAACAGCTTAAACAATGAATATAGCAATTACTTTGAATCTGATCAGCTTACACATCAGGTTGGAGCAGTATTTAACTATACAAAAGGTAAAACCGTAGTTAATTTTGGCAATAAGACCAACTTTGCCAGCTTTAACCAGCTTGAGCATTTAACCAATCAAAAGTTTGATCGCCATTTTATTAACTGGTTGCCTCAAGCCTCTTATACCTATAAATTCTCTGCACAAAAATCACTTTCATTTAATTATAGTGGTAGTACAAGACAACCAAGTGTAACACAACTACAACCTGTAAAAACCAATGAGGATCCTTTAAACATTCCTGAAGGTAATCCGGACCTAAAACCATCGTACACCAACAGCCTCAGATTTAACTATCGCAGTTATAAGGTGATCTCTAACCAGAGTTTTTATTTTAATGCCAATTACCAATTTACCAACAACCAAATTGTAAGCAACAACACTACAGATGACAAAGGTGTAACCATTTATAGATATGCCAACTTGCACAACAAAACGCCTTATTCTGTTTATGCATATGCAGGTTTCAACAGAAAGCTTCCTTATACAAATGGCATAAGCGGGGGTATAAGTCTAAACATTAATAATTCAAAAAATTACAATTATGTAAATGGCGATATGAACACCTCTACCAGTATAAGTTTTAATCCTAGAGCCGAGATTTCTAAATATAACGAGGATTACAACTTCTATGCAAGTTTTGGCCCGAGCTACAGTGCACAAGAAGCTTCTCTACAAAAACAAGTGAGCAATAAAGGTTGGGGCAGTTCTGGTTATTTTAGCGGAAGCATAAAACTACCTAAAAAAATCAGCTTAAGTACAGATGGAGATTACACTTATCAACCTAAATCGCAGTCATTTGATAAGAGTTTCGAACAATTTATCATCAATGCCAGGCTTACAAAAGCTTTTTATAAAGAAGAAAACTTAAAATTGGTATTGAGCGTAAACGATTTACTTAACCAGAACAAAGGTTTTGACAGGTTTAGTAATTCAAACTCTATAACCCAAACCACTTATAACAACATCAATCGTTATTTTATGTTCTCTTTAATCTGGGATTTCAATAAAATGGGCGGCGCACCCCAAAAACCTTAAATCTATGAACAAGATAAAACACATCATTACCCTTATATTAGTGGTTGCCATGCACAAAGGCTATGCGCAACATATACGTTTTGTAACCCAAGGTACCATTGAGTTTGAAAAAAGGATAAACACTTTTGCATTGATCAAAAAGCAAATGGAACTATGGGGGAGCGACAACATCTTCGGTAAAACCTTTGTTGAAAATTATCAGAAAAACAACCCGCAATTTAAACTTCAAAAGAGCAAGCTTACCTTTGCCAATAATAAAACACTTTTTACACCTATAGAAGATGCCGTTGCTTCTAATAGTTTTTTAGATCTGATCCAATTTCAACAGAACAACACCATATTAACTAAAGTAAATGAGGGAACCAGCACCATTCTAAAGAAGGTATATGAACAGAATTACCTCATTAACGATAGCACAAGGAAAATAAACTGGAAGATTACAGATGAATTTAGGGACATTGCTGGGTATAACTGCCGCAGAGCCAACGCCCTTATAATGGATTCGGTTTATGTAGTGGCTTTTTATACCGATGAAATTGCTGTAAGCGGAGGTCCCGAAGGTTTTAGCGGTTTACCCGGAATGATCTTAGGTGTAGCTTTACCTTATGAGCACGTAACTTGGTTTGCTACTTCGGTAAGCGATCAACCCATTACCGATGATAAATTAAAAGCACCTACAAAAGGTAAAGCCGTAAATCATAAACAACTTTACGATATTTTAAAAAGCGCTTTTAAAGACTGGGGAAAAACAGCAAATGAAAACTATAAATGGTTTACACTCTAAGTGAACCAAAACAAAGGGTATTAGCTTACAATAAGCTTGTACCCTTTTCCATGTACGTTAATGATCTCTACTTTAGGGTCTTCTTTTAAGTACTTACGTAGTTTACTCAAAAAAACATCCATACTGCGCCCGTTAAAGTAGTTATCATCATGCCAAATGTTAAGCAAGGCTTCTTCACGGGTTAAGACACTGTTCATTTTTAAGCAAAGCAAACGTAGCAATTCTGCTTCTTTGGTCGATAACTTTTGTTGTGTACCATTAAAGTTAATTTGCTGCGTGGTATAATCAAAAATATATTTCCCAATTTCAAATTGCGTAGGTTCTGGCTCTGCGGCAGCAGCCTCTGTGGTAACTACACGTTTTAAAAGTGCATTGATTCTCAACAATAGCTCTTCTATCCTAAAAGGTTTGGTAATGTAGTCATCTCCGCCCAGATCATATGCCGAAGCTTTATCTTCTATCATTGATTTAGCTGTGGCAAAAATAATAGGTACCTGCTGGTTAATTTTCCTGATTTCCTTACCCAAGGTAAATCCATCTTTTTTAGGCATCATCACATCTAATATGCACAAATCAAAATGCTGTTTCGAGAAAGCTTTAAATCCCTCTTCTCCATCCGTACATAAAACTACCTCAAAGTTGCCCTTAAGCTGGAGGTAGTCTTGCAGTAGCAAACCTAAATTTGGATCGTCTTCAACTAATAGTATTCGTTTCATGGTTTTATTTTTTATAAAGGAAGGATTATCTCAAATGTAGTTCCTTTATCTTTTTCGCTATTTACCTTAATCTTGCCGTTCATCTGGGTAATGATATCCTGCACGTAATTTAATCCTAAACCAAAACCTTTTACATCATGCAGATTACCGGTTGGCACCCTGTAAAACTGGTCAAATATACGTTTGGTCTGTTCGCGGGTCATACCAATGCCCTCATCTGTTACTTTTATGCTAATGTGGCTAAAACTGCTCGCAGTTTCTATCGTAATCTTAGGTTCGTTTATACTGTATTTAATGGCGTTATCTATAAGGTTATAAATTACATTTGATAAATGCAGTTCATCACATTCTAGTTCATCGGTAATGGCATCAAGGTGCAGTGCAAGTTGCGTATCTCTTTTTTGCAACTGCAAACTCATGCTATCTACAACGGCTGCAATCAGTTCATTTACTTTAACTGGCTTAACATCAAGCCTAATTTCTTTTTTATCGGCCCTTGCCGCATTTAACACCTGCTCAATATGATTGCCCAAACGTACGTTTTCGTCATAAATAACATTGGCCAATCGGTTAACCCTGTTCTTATCTGCAATAATATCAGGATCTTTCAAAGCCTCGCTCGCGATCATGATGGTAGCTACCGGGGTTTTAAACTCATGTGTCATGTTATTGATGAAATCATTTT
>DDEP01000138.1 GCA_002336465.1 Pedobacter sp. UBA1951 | reverse complement strand
AATTAATCCCCAATTATATAAATTGAGGATTTTCGTTTTACGCTCTAACAGCTATTAGAAATCATTTAAAGAGCATCCTAAAATGAAAAAGCCCCATAATCTGGATTCAGATTACGGGGCTTTTAGATTATTAATATCTTAAGCTACCTATGCAAGCTTTATACTTTGATAATGATATTTCTTTTGTACATAATCCAAAGGATTACATACCAAAACAGCACAAAAATAATAGCATAAGCAAGTGAAGCATTAATAGGTGAGAAATAGGGGACAAAAAATGTTTTATAGAAATGTGCTAGTGCGCCAACCTGCTTACCGTCAGGCTCGTCAAATTTTACCATATTTAATACCCTAGGCATCAATCCCGATAAGAAAAATACTGTAATGGCATTTACACCATACACAACGAAAGGAGTAGTGAATTTTTTATATTGGTTAATATCAATTAGCCAGTAACTTGCTGATAAGAACATGGTTGCTAATCCTCCTGTATATAATACATACGAACTGGTCCATAACGATTTATTGATTGGAAATTGCAAATCCCATATTAAGCCTGCTATAGTAGTTAAAAAACCTACGGTGAACAACCATGAGATTTTAGTTGCAGGATCAACATCTTTACGCTTTAAATACACGCCAACCAGCACGCCAAATAAGGCTGTTGCTATAGCAGGTAGTGTACTTAATAAACCTTCAGGATCCCATGTTTTCGCTGATTTCCATAGATGAGCTTCGGTTAATACCGTACGATCTACCCAAGCTGCTAAATTCGTTTCTTTGTCTAGATTGGCCGGACCTACTCCTGGTACAGGAACAAAAGTCATTAAGGCCCAATAAACAACCAATAGACCTATCATTGTACGTAAAATGTTTTTCTCAGACATTTTTACGAAAATGATTGTAGCAAAAATAAATACTACCGAGATCCGTTGTAAAACACCTGGAATACGCACGGTTTTTAAAGAATCTAAAAATGAAAAATCTGAAAAATTACGTGGGAATATGGCTAGGATAAAACCTAGTAAATACAAGGTTACTGCTCTTTTAAGCGCTTTTAATATAATTTGTTTATGTGTGGTTTTATCTAGCTTCTTAGAACCCATGGCATAAGCTATGGATACACCCACAATGAAAAGAAAGAAAGGGAAAACCAAGTCTGTTGGCGTGCAACCATTCCAAGCAGCATGTTCTAAAGGAGGGTAAATATGCGCCCAGCTACCCGGGTTATTTACCAGTATCATAGCAGCAACTGTAAGACCTCTAAAAAAATCCAGAGATAATAACCTTTGAGGTTTGGATGTCATAAAAAAATCTCCTATAAATAGTTCAAAAACTAAATATAGGAGATAATTTTTTAATGGAAGTAATTTTAATAACGGTAACGCACAAAAGCTTCCATCGCTTCATAATCGGCAAGACCTAAATTATCGTATATTTTTGCCGTTTCCCTATTTCTATCTTCTGCACGTTTCCAGAATTCTCTTGAATCGTCTCCCGGAAATACAGCTCTATCTTTTTGGGATTGATGTTTGAAAATAGCAATTTTTTTACGTTCAACTTCTTGAGGACTAAGTGGAACGGCCATTTCAATCTCATAAGGTTCAAATTCTAACCATGCGCCTCTGTACATCCATAACCAACAGTCATTTACCCAACTTTCCGTTTTTTGTAAACGTCTTAAGGCTTCTACAATAATGTTAAAGCAAATGATATGTGTGCCGTGTGGATCTTCAAAATCGCCCGCAGCAAAAACTTGCTGAGGTTTTACTTTTTGCAGAAGTTCCATTGTTAGTTCAATGTCTTTATCTGTTACAGGATTTTTAACCACTTTACCACTTTCATAAAAAGGAAGTGCCATAAAATGTATATGATCATCTGGCAAACCACAATAACGAGCGCCGGCAATAGCTTCTCCTTTTCTGATTAATCCTTTTACTGCTTTTAGTTCGTCGGTATCAACTTGATTAGGTCTTTTATTGGCAATAAAATTCCTCATCTCATTATAGGTTTTTCTCATTTCTGTTTGGTCAAAACCCATCTTTTCGGAGAAATCTATGTTAAACTCAACAAACCTTAGTGCATCATCATCCCATACAGCGGTATTGCCCGAAGTCTGGTAAGCTACATGTACATCATGTCCCTGATCTACCAAGCGGATAAAAGTACCACCCATAGAAATCACATCATCATCTGGATGAGGAGAGAAGATGATAGAACGTTTTTTTGCAGGTGTTGCTCTCTCAGGTCGTTGGCTATCGTCTGCATTAGGTTTACCTCCCGGCCATCCGGTAATGGTGTGTTGCAGATGATTAAATATTTGTATATTAATATTATAGACAGGGCCTTGCTCTGTAGCAAGCTGAGCCATACCATTATTATTAAAGTCGTCTTCAGTTAACTTTAAAATAGGCTTTCTTAATTTTGTAGCTAACCAGATAACAGCCTTGCGTTTTAATTCTTCTGTCCAAGTACAATCTTTTACCAACCAAGGTATATCAAATCGAGTTAACTGACATGCTGCATCTTCATCTAAAATAAACTCTACATTATCAGAAAGTTGCAAATAAGTTGCCGGAACATCACTTGAGATTTCCCCTTCTACTGCTTTTTTAATAATAGGAGCTTTTTTCTTATTCCATGCCATTAACACAATTTCTCTAGCCTTAAAAATTGTACCAATACCCATGGTAATGGCTTTAGTTGGCACATTAGATTTACCCCCAAAATCTCTGGCTGCATCTCTTCTCGTTAAGTCATCTAAGGTAACTAGACGGGTTCCCGAATTGGGTGCAGATCCCGGCTCATTAAATCCAATGTGTCCTGTTCTACCTATACCCAGTATTTGTATATCTAATCCTCCGTAGCTTTCTATCTTGTTTTCATAAGCTAGACAATATGCCTGAATATCATCGAGTGCTAAGGTGCCATCGGGCACATGAATATTCTTTTTGTCAATATCAATGTGGTTGAACAGATGATCGTTCATGAAAGTGACATAGCTTTGAGCTGCATTAGGCTGCATTGGATAATACTCATCCAAGTTAAAAGTAATTACATTCCTAAAACTTAGCCCCTCTTCTTTATGCAATCTTACCAATTCGGCATAAACTGCAATGGGAGTTGCACCAGTAGCTAAACCTAAAACTGCATTCTCATTTATCTTTTGCTTTTCTTTGATTAGATTAGCAATGCGATGAGCAACATGTAAAGAAGCTTCTTTAGGATTTTTAAATATCGTTACAGGAAGTTTTTCGAACCTCGTTTCTTCTAAGAGATTTAATCGTGCCATTAATCTTATTTTAAATTAAACGGAGCAGTAAATATATATAATGTTGTGCCGAAAAAAAAACGTATAATTAACCCG
>DDEP01000102.1 GCA_002336465.1 Pedobacter sp. UBA1951 | reverse complement strand
GTTAGGGGTACTTTTACTATGGGAGCTAATGTTACTTTGATAAAAAATGGTTTTACCATTAAAAATGAAAGTGGAGTGGAATTGAATTAATTTAACATATTTACTATTTATTTTAATTGTAATAACCTTTTAAAGAACCTCTTACAAATTACCCTATATCAAGTATCTGCTTTTATGCTAAATTCGCCATTTTTACAGCATAGAACATGAAGAGAACGATTTTTACACTTCTATTTTTAACCAGTTTCTTATTTGGTTTTGCCCAAGATTTGAGGAAAGTAAGTTTTGATAAAAACTTCCAAAAACAATATCAGGGAAATGCAAAGGTAGAGATCAACGAAGTAAAAGAGCTTATACACATCATGATTGCCATTACTAGCTCTGGTTTGGAAAACGACGATATGGTTGAGCAATCTACCAATTATTACAAAGATGTTCTTGCTCATTTTAAGAAATTCAATAACGAAAAAATCATTTTAACATTTGACTCTCTAATCAAAGCAAGTCCCTTAAATTATATTTATTTAACTGGAAATGCCATCAGTTACAATTTTAAGGGAAATCAGCTTATTAAAGATAAATATTACTTATTTCCGGTACACACGCCTACAAAAGAGAACCCCATTACCTTATATAAAACCGATATAGAAGATTTTGCGAAAAAAAGCGATTTCAGAAAGTTTTACAAGCACCAGAAAAGCTTTTATCAGCAAGTAATTGCAGATTATAACAAGCAAGCAAATATCAGTAAGCAATGGAAATGGCTTGAAACTAATTTTACCGCTAAAGTCAATAATTATACGATCATGTGCTCACCCTTAATTGGTGGTTTAAATTATACCACTAAGTTTGAGGATAAGGGTTTTACACAAATCTTACTTGTGTTACCTACAATTACAACTTCTCCTAAAATGACCGAGACTGAAAACATTATTCAGAACACAAGAACAATGTTTACTGAAATAGATCATAATTATGTTGATGTTCCATCAAAAAAATACGGTAAAGAGATTGACAGTGCACTAAAAAACCGTGAGAAATGGGTAAACACCAAACAAGAAGGCACCAAATATTATGCTACACCTCTGCGCCTTTTTGATGAGTATATGACTTGGGGCGTTTATTACATTTATTGTTACGATTTGTATAAAGACCATACAGATGCCTTAAATTATGCTTATCGCAATATAAATGAGGTTATGCAGCAAAGAGGCTTTCCGATGATGAAAGCTTTTAATGATGAGCTTTTACGTTTGAGAAAGCAAAAACCGAATGAAAAGATGGATAACCTGTATCCAGAATTGATAGAATGGTGTAAAAAACAATGATGTTTTTGGCTTGCAATCGGCTTCATAGCTTGCCTTAATTTATAAAGTTGATCACATTTCGACAGGCTCAATGTGACATATAAGCAAGCCTACCAATACGTCATCCCGAACTCGTTTCAGCATATTATATCCATAAATAACAATATGGTTTTAGAATTAATTTAATCATAGCTTTTTGCTTTACTGCAAATCGGCATTTATTTTAAATTATTTAAGGTTTTCAATACAAAATCTGCCCTGTTCTTTACGGCGTCTTTAGGTACTTCAATAATTTCGTAACCATACCGTATGTAAGTAGCTTTCATCTGTTCAAAAGTATCAACTGCTTCTGCATATGTTTGTTTACGCTCGCTATCTGTTTCATAGATCTCTGCCCATGGAGGCAGTAAAAATACTTTTTGATTATATCTGTATGTTGTAACAAGTATCTCTGTTTCTTTAGTTAGGATTAAGTTTTCCATCTGCATATAACAAACAGTATCTAAAATACCACGGTCAAAAAATACTTTAGTTTGAATCTGCTGCTGCTTAAGATGTATATAGGTATTTACTGAGGCCTTGAGCATTAAATCGGCATATGTGGCTTTATCTTTCCAAGGTAAACCCTCACCTTGTCTTTCAATTTCTCCTTTTATAATTCGCCTAGCTTCTTCGGGCACAACAAGATAGCCTCTGTCTTCCAGCTCATTAAGCAGTGTAGTCTTGCCTGCTCCCGGACCTCCGCTTATAACGTAAAAGTTTAGATGATGAATTTTCATAGATTAAAAAGGAGCTTATACAGCCTCGTTGGCACAAACGAGCTTATTTCTGCTTGTGGATATACTCCAGTGCCTCGTCTTGATGTTGCATAAATGCTTTAACCGAATAAACTATTTTAACATCTGGATTTAAAGGACCTTTATGTCCTTTCCATGTTTCCCAGTAGCGAGTAGAATAGCCTATAACTATACGAGTATTTGGCAAATAGAACCCTCTTGTCTCGCCATAATGATTAACATTTCCACTAGTAGATTCGCCCACCAAAATAGAATTGAAATTTCTTTTTAGATTCACCGCGTTCATCAAGGCCGATGAAAAAGTTTCTTTGCCTATCAATACAAACAACGAACCTTTTTTGTTCAAATAGCTATCTTTTAGCTTATCTAAAAACGGTTGTAGTATACCCGAATTACCTCCGCTGTTGTTACGTAAATCAACAATAATTTTTTTAGGTTTTTGAGCAGCAATGATGTTAAACAATTCTCCATTAAATTGCTCAAAAGGGTAATCTTTTTGCTCTGCACAATCTTGATAATTAAAGTACAGCGTTTGTCCATTATCTATCAATTCATACCAGTATTTATCTTGTTTTTTGGTTCTCAACAAGGTATGATCCGAAATGGGTTTATAGCTTTTAAGAGCGGTTGCCGGCAAATTTTCGGATTTGCTTCCTATCGTAAAGTTTGCATTTGTCAACGAGCTTGTAATATTCAATCCTTTTAAAAAATCAGGATTATTTACAAAACGCAAAAAATAAATCCTGAAATACGAATCGTTCTCTGTTTGTATCGTTGTTCTAAATTGTTCAAGCACCGTTTTTATAGGATAATTCTCAATCCCTTTAAATTCGTTGTAAAGCAAATGAGCATGTGCAGAATCCGTCTTTGTTACATATAATCCTTCTTTAAAAAAATCGAATCCTATAGGATAAATTGTTTTATAAGGCGGCTCAATACGAGTGTGCTCATCTCCTATTTCTTTAGTAAGCTTGTATAGCTCTATCTCAAAGTTTTCAAGACTTAGATTCGCTGCTTTCTGCTTTATCTCACTAATTTTCTGTTTAAATTTCTCTTCAGGAAGTTTTGCAAATAAGTTCGTATGTCGTTTTGGTAATTCAGTTTGCAGAAAATCGAGGTCCTCGATCAGTTGTTTTGCTGTAAACTGTTGCGCATAGCTGCTTACCGAGCATAATAAAACAATAAAAAAGAAAATGGGTTTCTGCATCGCACTTGGTTTATGGGTAAATATATTAAAACCTGAACTCAATTATTATTATTTAACCGATTAATAGCGTTATATAAAATTATTTAGCCCAATGACCCTGAAATAAATTCAGGGTGACGCAAAATCGATGGTTCGTCATGCTGAATTTATTTTAGCATCAGTTTTAAAGGTCAATTATCAATAATCGAACTTAGGTTAAATAGTTAAAAAAAGTATATATACAACAGTTGCAAATATGCACCCAGCACTTAATGAAATCAACCAAAGTGCACGCTTGCTCAATCCTAAATTATAATAAAACAGATATTCATCTTTTCTGCTATAATCATAAAATATGTATTGGTAAAATAAACTCAAAGGAATATAAGCCAATGCTGCGCCTTGAACAATCTTGTTTACAGGTAAATAAAGTACAGCCAACAATAAAGCCGTAACTAGAGATGGCAGTATCATTTTTTTATAAAAGATTAACCATGCTTTAAATAAACGGGTATATTGCATATTCATCAGCTCATATGAAATATTATTGAATTAGCCTTAAGGGCATTTAATCTACTTTATCTTCTTGAGTTCTGAAACTTCTTTCTTCAGTTCTATCAAGTGCAAAGTCAGTTCTTCTATCTTCTTTAGCAAGACCTTGTTCATCTCGCCCAGTTCAATGCCCTCCTTTTCTGCTACTGTTGCCGAAGGTACGCCCGGGAGGTGTCCGTTGTTTTTGATGAACGTTTCTGTCTCTTTCAGGTCTGGCAGTTTATATTCTTTGCTGAACACGTAATCTGGCCAGTTGGCGGTCTCTACCTTGATCTCTCTGGCCCTGATCTTGCCGTTTACAGATAGTTTTTCCTGTGGGGTATCTGTACCTATGCCTACATTGCCAAACACCACGAATTTTTCCATGAAATGCGTTTCCGAGATGCTGGGCTGATAGTCCTCTATGTTGCTGATGACGGATTGGTTGACCGGCTGCCCGTTCAGCTCATAGGCCACCGATTTCATGTTCTCTCCCGTAGAGCGTGTCCAGCCCGTGAACTTATATCCATTAGTATGATAAGCAGCGCTATAGGGTACATCAATAGCCAGGTATTTCTTACCGTTGTAGGTACAGGTTTTCAGTTTCCATGCCGCATAGCTGTCAAAAGAGGTCAGTCCAGCATCTACGGATGTAAAAGAAGAAGAACTGTTGATATTGGCCACATTTATCCTGTTAAAAGCATCTGAATGACCTCTCATTGCCGTTATGGTGCCTATCGCATAATTGATGTCCAATGGAACTCCGTTGTACATCTCGTGCAACAGGATCAGGTTGCGGGTGTAGTCGCCAGATCCGTTCCATCCTATATCTATGCTCTTGTATTCTCCCGGGGCGATGTTGGTTACCTGTGCCTGTACCTTACCCAGCTGTAACAGGACAATAAGTGCCAGTAATATTTTTTTCATGATCTATATGTTATTTCAGTTTTTACCTTTTGTCTGTTCCTCTAGCTTGATTACCCTTTCTTTAAGTTCTTCTTTCTCGTTTTTTTCTTTGATGAGGTACAGCATCATTTCCTCTATCTTCTTCAGCAAGACCTTGTTCATCTCGCCCAGTTCAATGCCTTCCTTTTCTGCTATTGCTGCCGAAGGTACTCCCGGGAGGTGGCCGTTGGTCTTGATGAACGTTTC
>DDEP01000067.1 GCA_002336465.1 Pedobacter sp. UBA1951 | reverse complement strand
CTGGAGGCACCACTTCCCAAAAGCCCTGATTTCATAAGATTTCGGGGCTTTTTTATGTTTTGTCTATTTTTTACTATTTCAATTGTCGTGTTTTTTTCGGACGTTTGTTGTTAATAAACTTTAGCAAAACTTTAGTTTTATCCTCTAAGCCGCCACAATGCCCAAATTTACACCAGTAATATTACCAGATGCTAAGCCTAACTATGACGGAACATTTGACGTTAAGGTAAGAATTGGTCATAAATCTAGATCTGCATATTTAGATACAGGGCAGGTAGTACCAAAAAAAGAAATATCTAAAGGAAAGATAAAACCGATGTGGATAGTAGAGAATTTGTCAAATCTGCTAAAAGGGATAACAGAAACAATTAAAAATATTGAATACAAGTTAGATGCTATGACTGCATCAGACATCAAGACTTATATTGAGAACTCTAAAAAAAAAGCATCAGTATCGGTAAGCGACATAGATTTTAAAATTTTCTTTTCTGAGCATATACACAAGCTAAAGGAACAAGATAAATATTACAAAACATTTCAGACTGCATTTAATGCCTTAAACGATTATATAGGAAATGATATGCTTCTGGCTACAGATATTAATGTTTCCTTCTTGGTCGGTTTTGAAACATTTCTTAAGGGCGAAAGAAAAATAACTAGGTTGAACCAAGGGGTTCAAAGAACATTTACCAGTAAATCAGAAAAAGGTGCTTCAGTAAGGAACATACTTAGGGATTTTAGGACAGTATTCAATGCTGCAAGATTTAAACATAATGATGAAGATGCTGGTGTTATCTTAATCCCAAATAATCCATATAAAAAATATAAGCTTCCCGAAATTAAATCTGTTAGATCTCACAGAGCCTTGACGATTGAGGAAATAAGGACCGTATGGTCTGTTAAAGTTGAACCGAATAGTAGGCCTGAATTGGCTCAAGAATTAAGTAAACTTTCCTTTATGCTTTGCGGAATTAACGCAGCAGATTTATATAAGCTAAAGCTGACCAAGGGTAAACGTGTTGAATACAACAGGTCAAAGACCGAAGACAGGCGAAAGGATAATGCATTTATCAGTATAAAGCTAATAGATGAGGCAATTCCATTATATCAAAAATATATTGGCCAACTAAACAAGAGGTATTCTAGTGAAGCTTCTTTAAACAGAGGGATAAAATCTGGTATGGATGCTTTAGTGAAGCTAACAGGTATCGAAGGGTTGCAGTTCTACTCATTTAGGCATAGTTTTGCATCGATAGCTAGAAACGAGTGTAGGTTCAGTAAGGATGATATTGCTATGGCAATGAACCACGTTGATAGTGCAAACAGGGTAACGGATATTTACATCAAAAAGGATTGGTCTATCGTTGACGATGTGCAGAGGGGAGTTGTTGATATAGTTCTCGCGAAGAAAGAGCGGTAATACTGCCTTTTTGTTCCCATTCTTTTAATTGTGATCTTGCAATTGTAACATAATTACCATTAAGGTCTGTAAAAGTATCTATGCTAGACCATACCCCGTTAGATCCGCTTTCTGTTCCTTGCAAGTGCCAGTTTCCTTTACTTCCTTTGAAAGAAGTAGTGTTGTATGATCCGTCAGAATTAAATATGTTCATGTAAAAACTTACTGTTTTTCTACAGCCAATCCTTTGTCAATCCATTTATCAACATAATCGATTAGTTCATTGAACATTTCCATAACTATAATTCTCTAAGTGCATTCATAACATGATATTGGTTAAGACTTGTAAGGGCATCTTGTAACTCTTCAGAAATATCCTCTGCATCTTCAATCTCCTGTACCTCACATGATGCTCCTGTTCTGGTCGGCACCCATTTATCCACATATGTTTTTCCGTTAATGGTCAATGTGGTAGTACTGCTTTCAGCAGTTATTTCAATTATTACTTTATTCATTTTCTTCTTTATTTAAGTAGTTAATTTTATATTCCTCAATCTATATTTTAAGAGTATTTTATACAATTTGTGTTCTTTGCTAACTTTTTTATAGGCGTTTCTAAGGACTTCTGTTTTTATGGTTTTTCCTAAATAATAACCCGCATAATCACTGGTTATAAACCTATGTATTTTTACACCAAGCCATATAAATGGTAGAAGAATAGTACCAAGAATTAGAATAGTCAATACTATTATTACTAACCAAACGACAATCTTTCCTGTCATTAAATAAATTTGCTCCATATTTTATTGTCTATGTTTAACTTTCTCTAAAAGTTTAGCAACACGGTCAAGGTTTCTGCCCTGTAGTTCAACACAATCTTTGCATTGTTTTTTACATCTTTTAACCTCATCTTCGATTTGAGATTGGCAATATAAATACTCGTGTTTCTTTTCCATACCTTATTGTTTTTTATCAGGATTATTTAATCCGTATTCTTCCATTGCTTCATGTAGTTTAGCTACAGCTTCAGCTACCTTTGGGTAACGACTTACACAACCACCACTCATAGCAAATCGAACTCCTATATTTTGATAGTTCAAACCAAATTCATCATAGGATTGATTTAAAACGATATAATAATCGCCATTGTTACCGTACATAGTTATGATGGTTGCATCGCTTAAATCCCTATCGTCTGTTAGTAGTGCCATATATTATTGTTTACTTGTTTTCGTGGATGTTGCCGATTATTTCAAGGTCATGAATATCAAATGCTGTCAATAAGGCCCATATCCTGG
>DDEP01000072.1 GCA_002336465.1 Pedobacter sp. UBA1951 | reverse complement strand
GAGCGCAGTACAGAACGTGGTCTTTAGGTATTAACGGAGGTGTTTTAACTCCTGTAGTTTTGACCGGAGGTACTGATGATTTTACAAACTGGGAAGCCAATTTAGGTTATGGTCTTTCATTACGTAAGCAATTAGCTCATTCATTCGGTTTAGAGGGAAATATTTACCGTGGTAAATTATCTGGCTCTAACAAAGATGCTACTGGTGGCGCGATTAATGGTGTTAAATCTTTTCAAACTGATATTCAGTATGCATTAGATTTAAGAGGTGTTATCAACGTTGCTACTGTAGATTTTATCCGTCGTGAAAACTCTGTTAACTTCTTTGTAACTGCTGGTTATGGTGTAGTTGCTTTCAATCCAATTGTAGATGGTAAAGACAACAAAGGTAAATTTGGTACAAACAAAGACAAAGACTTCATTAAACAAGCTTATATCCCTGTTGGTGCTGGTATTAAATTCAAAGTGTCTGACCGTGTTTCTTTCAACCTAGCTTATACAATGAACTATGTTGATGGAGATAACTTAGATGGAGTTTGGACAAATGGAACTTCTAAAGATAAATTCTCTTACGGATCAGCTGGTTTAGAATTCTCTTTAGGTTCGAAAGCTAAACCTAACTTGGATTGGGTAAACCCTGTAGCTATGATGTATGACGAATTAAAAGATCCTTCATTACGTCAAGAAGTTGAAGCATTGAAAAACCGTGTTGCTAACGTAGAAAAATCTGTTGAAGATTTGAAAAAAGATAGCGATGGTGATGGTGTTGCTGATATGTTTGATAAAGAACCAAATTCAGCTCCAGGTGCTGTAGTTGATGGTTCTGGTCGTACAATCAAATTTCCAGAAGCAAAAACAACTGTAATTGAAAGCAATAATAACAATGCAGTTACTGGTTTTGAAAACATCCAATTTGATTTCAACAGTTCAGTTTTAAAAACAGAATCTTATCCAACTTTAGATAAATTATCTTCAATCTTGCGTGAAAACGGTAGTAAAGTAACTGTAAACGGTTACGCTTCTAGCGAAGGTACTGCTGCATACAACTTGAAATTATCTAAAGACAGAGCTAACTCAGTAAAAACTTACTTAGTAAACTCTGGTGTTAAAGCTAGCCAAGTTGCTACTAAAGGTTTCGGAGAAGCTAATCCAATTGCTTCAAATGACACTGAAGAAGGTCGTATCCAAAACCGTCGTGTACAAACTGTAAGAAACTAATTATAGTATAACACATATTAAAAAAAGAGCTTCAAATTTTTGAAGCTCTTTTTTTGTTTAAAGAATATTCTATGCTACAATCAGCAGTACCTATATTGGCTTCGTTAAATACAGACGAAACAATCTCTTTTTATATAGAAAAACTGGGGTTTATCTTTCATTCAAACTGGGAAGGATATCTTATATTCGGGAAAGACAATGTGCAGATACATTTATGGCCTACTGATAACCCTGAGTATCCTAAAAATACAGGCTGTTATGTTAATGTTACCGAAGTAGATGATCTTTATGAAAGGTACAACGCTTTGGGGGTAGTACATCCAAACGGACACTTAAAAGATATGGAATGGGGTATGCGTCAGTTTTCCATATTGGATAATAATGGTAATATTATCCATTTTGGAGAAAAGATACCCGATTAGCAGATGGCCTAAAGGCTAAGTGTAATCAAAACACTACTTTAAAATTACGATACAAATCTTATATTTGCGCTTGATAATATTTCAAAATAAAATGAGAGAAATTCAATTTAGAGAAGCACTACGCGAAGCAATGAGCGAAGAAATGCGTAAAAACGAGAACATTTTCTTAATGGGAGAAGAAGTTGCGCAATATAATGGTGCTTATAAAGTTAGTCAGGGTATGTTAGATGAGTTTGGCGAAAAACGGATTATAGATACCCCTATTGCCGAACTTGGTTTTGCCGGTATTGGTGTTGGTGCATCTATGAACGGATTGTTGCCAATCGTTGAATTTATGACCTTTAACTTCTCATTGGTTGCTATTGACCAAGTGATCAATAGTGCCGCTAAAATGTTATCGATGAGTGGAGGTCAGTTTTCTTGTCCTATCGTATTTCGTGGCCCAACCGGAAATGCAGGACAATTAGCAGCTCAACACTCACAAAACTTTGAGAACTGGTACGCAAACTGTCCGGGTTTAAAAGTTGTGGTACCTGCTACACCATATGATGCAAAAGGCTTATTAAAATCAGCGATATTAGATCCAGATCCTGTAATATTCATGGAGTCTGAGGTAATGTACGGTGATAAAGGAGATGTTCCCGCAGAAGAGTTTTACTTAGAGCTAGGAAAAGCAAACGTAGTTAAAGAAGGAACAGATGTTACTATCGTAACATTTGGTAAAATGTTAACTCGTGTTGTTAATCCTGCAGTTGAAGAATTGACTAAAGAAGGCATCAATGTAGAGGTAATAGATTTACGTACGGTTAGGCCAATAGACTATGCCGCTATTATCAATTCAGTTAAGAAAACAAACCGCTTAGTAGTGGTTGAAGAGGCATGGCCACTTGCATCTATTTCATCTGAGATTGCTTTCAATGTTCAGAAAAATGCATTTGACTATTTAGATGCCCCTGTAACCCGTATTACATGTGCAGATGTGCCACTTCCATATGCACCTACTTTAATTGCAGCAAGCTTACCAAATGCAGAACGTGTGGTTAAAGCAGTTAAAGAAGTAATGTACGTAAATAAATAATATTAGATTATTTTTCCCTAATTTAAGTCCTCAAGTTTTGAATTTGAGGACTTTTTAATTTTCTACGCTTAGAATAATGAACGCTAATTATCAATACATCGCAACTAGATTAGCTTTAAAAGACAAACAGGTTAAGGCAACTTTAGATTTGCTAGAAGAAGGGGCAACAATTCCTTTTATATCAAGATATAGAAAAGAAGTTACGGGTAGCCTTGATGAAGTACAAATTACCCAAATTAGAGATTTAGCACAACAACTTCGAGAACTGGAAAAAAGAAGAGAGGCTATTTTAAAATCGCTGACAGAACTCGGCAAACTTAACCCTGAACTGGAGAAGAAGATAATAGCAGCAGAAACATTAAGTCTTCTTGAAGATATTTATCTCCCTTTTAAACCTAAGAGAAAGACTAGGGCAAGTGTAGCAAGAGAAAAGGGATTGGAACCTTTGGCGTTAAAAATACTTGCTCAGCATAAAATGGATTTAGAGGGCGAAGCAGAAGCCTTTGTTAATGATGAAAAGGGCGTGGCTAATACTGAAGAAGCCATTGCTGGTGCAAGAGATATTATTGCAGAACTCATTAGTGAGCATAGTGATTCTAGAGAGAAAATGAGAACGTATTTTGAAAAGAATGCGACTTATAAGAGTGCTGTGGTTAAAAATAAAGAAACTGAAGCAATCAAATACAAAGATTATTTTGATTGGGAGGAGACGGCAAAAAATGCACCATCGCACAGAGTTTTAGCCATGAGAAGAGGCGAGGAAGAAGGGTATCTAAAACTAGATGTATTACCAGAGGATGAAGGTGCGATTACAATTTTACAACAGTTATTCATTAAGGGGAACAATTATGCAAGCCAGCAGGTTGACCTTGCCTTACAAGATGGATATAAGCGTTTGCTAAAACCAGCTATGGAAACAGAGCTAAGAGCTTTGACCAAGCAAAAAGCAGATGAAGAGGCCATAAGAGTATTTGCAGAGAATGCTAGGCAGTTATTAATGGCAGCACCCTTGGGGCAGAAAAATGTTTTGGCAATAGATCCTGGATTTAGAACAGGCTGTAAGGTAGTATGTCTAGACAGACAGGGGAACTTATTAGAAAATACGACCATTTACCCACATACTGGCCAAGGAAATATTAAGGATGCAGAATGGAAGATCAACCAACTTTGCGATAAACATGATATTGAAGCTATAGCCATAGGTAATGGAACCGCAGGTAGAGAAACCGAAACTTTTATAAGAAATTTGAAAAGGGCAGATGTTACCATCGTTATGGTAAATGAAAGTGGTGCGTCTATCTATTCTGCATCGCCATTGGCAAGAGAAGAATTTCCTGATCATGATGTAACGGTAAGAGGTGCAGTATCTATAGGTAGAAGATTAATGGACCCATTGGCCGAATTGGTTAAGATAGATCCTAAGTCTATAGGTGTAGGCCAGTACCAACATGATGTAGATCAAAGCAAATTACAGCAAAGTTTAGATGATACTGTGATGAGCTGTGTTAATGCTGTTGGTGTAGAGCTTAATACGGCTTCTAAGCAAATTCTTGCCTATGTATCTGGTTTGGGAGAGAGCTTGGCACAGAATATCATTGCTTATAGAACCAAGAACGGCCCGTTTAAAAATCGAGAAAGCCTTAAAAAAGTACCTCGATTAGGTGATAAAGCCTTTGAACAAGCTGCGGGATTCTTGCGCATCAGAAATGCTGAAAATGCTTTGGATAGCAGTGGAGTGCATCCTGAACGCTATAATTTGGTTAAAGAAATGGCCGCTGATTTAGGAGTAGATGTAAAGCAATTGATGCAGGATAAAACGTTGCATCAAAGAATTCATCTAAACAAATATACAAATGCAGAAGTGGGTTTACCAACATTGCAAGACATTATGAAAGAGTTGGCAAAACCCGGCCGTGATCCCCGAGAACAATTTGAGGCATTTAGTTTTGCAGAAGGCATAAATAGTATTGAAGATTTAAAAACGGGGATGAAGCTGCAAGGGATTGTTACCAACATTACCAACTTTGGTGCCTTTGTAGATATTGGCGTACATCAGGATGGCTTGGTCCATACCAGCCAAATGGCAAACCGCTTTGTTGCAAATCCTAATGAGGTCGTTAAAGTTAGTCAAGTTGTAAATGTAACCGTAACAGATGTAGATGTTGCTCGTAAACGAATTTCTTTGTCTATGAAAGAAGAAGCAAAAGAGCAAGGGACAAAAAGAACAGAAAAGCAATTTCAGAAAAAAGAACAGAAGCCTAAACATTTCCAACAACAACCAAAACCGGAGAAAGAGGCCGATGGTGATTTACAAACCAAATTAGCCAAACTCAAAGATATGTTTAAATAAAAGCGTGCAAATGCCATTTTTGAGAAGACTTTCTTGAAAATGGCATTATATTATTTGCTCTTTATTTTTCTGTATTTTCCTGAAAGGTAATCTGCAATTCTTTTGCCCAATAAAGTGTTGGCTATTTTTCCCATCAAGCTATATTCTTTATCATGTAACCATGATCCCGCAAAATGGTGTATGCAATACGTGTTGTTCGTAAGGTTTATCTTTAATGTCTTCCAGCTTTTAGGACAAAAATAGTCACTGGGGTAAATGGTACAATAATCTTCTATTTTTTGAAAAGAGTTGTTGATTAATACACCCTTTTTTTCCTTCATGAATGCCGTTATGATTTCGGTGTTAGGGTTAACATCTAGTTTGCCCCCCTCTAGGTAGAAACTTCTATTTTTATAATGAGAAAGAAGGTCGGTTATCCACTGTCCATCTTTTTCGCTGCCCATAATTGCAGAAGATAATAGTAAGTTGTCTTCAAAACCTGTAAAAGCTTTATTTTGAAGAATAGAGGTATCTAAAGTGCGTAAAAATTCTACATCAGTATCCACGTAAATTCCACCCATTTCTTTTAAAGCGTGTAAACGGCATACATCAGATACAAAAGCGAATTTACGTTCTTTATAGGCCTCGGCAGAAAAAGTATAGCTGTTAATATCAAAGTTGTCTTCATTCCATTCCATGATCTCATAATCAGGAAGGTGTTTTTTCCATGATTGAATACACTCTATAGTTAATGCAGGTTTCTCTCCTCTGCCAAACCAGCAATAATGAATAATCTTAGGTATCATAAACTTACTTTCTCCTCACTTTTTTGTAGATATC
>DDEP01000109.1 GCA_002336465.1 Pedobacter sp. UBA1951 | reverse complement strand
AATTGTTTGCAACCTTAGATACTACGGTTAGGAAAGTTGTTATAGAAAACCTTCCCTTTCTGCTTTCTGATACGGTTGGCTTTATCAGAAAACTACCCCATCACTTGGTTGAGTGCTTTAAATCTACCTTAGACGAAGTAAGAGAGGCAGATATACTGGTCCATGTGGTAGATGTTTCGCATCCTAACTTTGAAGACCAGATCCATACGGTAAACGAAACCTTAAAAGATTTAGGGGCCCGTGATAAAGAAACCATTATGCTGTTCAATAAAATAGATGCTTATGTTTCTCCTCAGGTTGATGAAACGGAAGAAGAACCTGAAACTCCGTTGACCCTTGAGGATTTTAAACGCAGTTGGATGGCACATGAAAATACACCTGCCTTGTTTATTTCGGCCACCCGAAAAGAGAATATTGAAGAGTTTAAACAATTATTGTATGATAAGGTAAAAGCTATGCATATACAGCGTTATCCATACGATAAATTGTTATATTAGTAAAATACAGTTAAACACCAGTTGCTATAGCAACTTAGACATAAGATAATGGAGAGTAAAAGACAACAAAAATTTGCAGGACTGTTACAGGAAGAACTGGCTGCAATTTTTCAGAGAGAAGGATCAGCATATTTACCCAATACGTTAGTAACCATTACCAAGGTTCGTGTTTCCCCAGATTTAGCTGTTGCAAAAGTCTATCTAAGCTTTTTAAATACAGATAATACTCGTTTGTCGGTAGCTACAGTTAATGCGCACGCCAATGAGATCAGGTACAAACTAGGCGCTCGCATACGTCATCAGGCAAGGACTATTCCTACCCTTAGTTTCTTTGTTGATGATACCAATGAATACGTAGAACGCATGGATCAAATTTTTGATAAGATAGCGAAAGAGCGAAAAGAGAACGGCAACGATGAATAAATATATTCGCGAGCCCGGAAACTTTTTTACCCATTTCGTTCCTGCCGTTCTTGCCTTTCCCGGCTTGTGGATGCTCTTGAATAAAGCAGACAACAGCTTGGCTTTAACCGCCGCTTATATTTATGGTTTTGCCATTATCATTGTTTTCGGCGTAAGCGCAATATACCACAGCGTACCTAAAACAGAATACGGTATAAGGGTATGGCAAAAGTTTGATCATTGTTGTATCTATATCATGATAGCGGGATCGTTTATGCCTACTACGCTCCTTATTTTTGAGGGATGGATACGTTGGTTCGTGTTTGCCTTGGTTTGGGGTATAGCAATAATGGGCTGTCTTTTAAAGGTTTTTAACAGACTTAAGAGTAAAGTGCTTTCTAATGCCTTGTATATTTTAATGGGTTGTCTTATTATTCCTTTCATTAGCAAGATGATTGGTCATGTACCGCTGGCAGGTTTTTTATGGCTGTTTTTGGGCGGAGTTTTTTATATAGGCGGCACTTATTATTATGCCAAAGACCAACCTCTTCATAAGTACCTGCACAGTCATGAGCTGTGGCATCTATTTGTAAATATGGGTGCGTTATCACATTTTGTGTATAATTACGTTTATGTTTTTAAAGGTTAAAAACATAGAAATACAACATTCTTTATTTTTAAATTTGTTGTAAAATACAACTGCAATTGTTTAGGCATACAGGAAAAAAACGTACTTTTTTACACAACCTTAAGCTGGCTTCGATGTTATCAGGTGTGGCAGGAATGGTAAATATTACCGGAGTCCTATCATTGGGGGTGCTCACTACCAACGTAACAGGACACTTTGCCTTTTTTGCCGAACAATTATTTTTGAAAAAATATGCCGAAACCTTTACCTTTCTATTTTTTATTCTGTTTTTTCTTTGTGGGGCTTTTGTTTCCAGTTTTATTATAGAATTGGTTGCCAAACGTAAGCGTATTTCTACTTATGTGATTCCCATCTTCATAGAAACTTTACTTTTGGTCTTGGTTGGTGTTTCAGGATCAGAGGTTAAGACATTTCCAATTTTACTTGCCTGCCTGTTATTGTTTGCCATGGGTTTGCAGAATGCCTTGGTAACACGGGTGTCGCAGTCGGTAGTAAGAACCACCCACCTTACTGGCTTGTTTACTGATTTGGGCATTGAGTTGTCGCAGCTTTTCTTTTACCACGATCCTAATGAACGAACAAAGCTTAAAAAAGCCATTTTTCTAAAGCTGATGATTATTAGCTGCTTCTTTTTGGGAGGAATTATGGGTGGTTTTGCACATCTGTATTTAGGTTTAAAAACTTTGTTGGTTGCAGCTGTATTATTACTTTTTGCCTTATGGTATGATAGATTGCTATTTAGGTACCACTATATTAAACGCAAACTGGGAAGGCTGCACTTGCATGAGTAAACAGGAGGAGATGTCAAAGTTTTATAAAGCTATGCACTTAAAATTAAGGCATGGGGATTTGCAGGAGTTTGTTGAAGATTTTAAGTTTGTAAAAATTAGGCATTTTTAAAGCCGATAGAGAACTGACATGCGTAAACTTTTTTATGTATTTGCCTTTTTAGATGCTATATCTCTTATTTTTTTAGGGATGCAGCTTTGGCATATTGCTGCTGATTTTTCAAATATCACCTTGCTATCAGAAAAAATATCATCGATTTTAATGTTCCCGATGTTTGCCTTGATTGCATACTGTGTGTATGCACAGGTTAAGATGAAAAAGATAGCGGCAGTATTGTATTATGTACAGTTTCCTTTTAGGTTATATCTGTGGGTTTTTAGTATTGGCTTTATTTCTCTTATCCCAGAAGCGGTAGGTTTATTTGAGGATAAATGGTTTGATATTACCTTAAAAACCTGTATCATGTTTGAGTTTATAAGGCTTTACCTTACCATACGCAATCATAAAAACCTGATTTGAAAAATAGCACAGTAAATTTGGCCATAAAATTGCTTTTACAAGGGCATGTCGTAATGTAGCGGCTATAGTAGATTTAAAGCAAATGAAAAAAATTGTGTTTTTATTGATGGCCATTGTTGGCTTGCAATCATGTGCCTCTACCTTAGGCTCGGTAAACGTATCAGGTACCAACTGGACCTTAGCACAATGGACAGATCATACTTTACCAGATAAGGCTCAAGCTACTTTAAATTTCAGTACAGACAATAGAGTATCGGGTAAAGCATTCTGCAATAATTATGGCGGAGGATTTGCATTGGTAGGTTATAATATTACATTTACCCAAATGTTCAGTACGAAGATGATGTGCGAGAATCTGATTAAATATGAAACCGATTACCTCAAAGATCTCGAAAAAGTTACCAGCCTCAGAACAGAGAATGGAAAATTGATGCTGTATGCAGGAGAAAAATTGCTGATGACATTTTCTAAGTCTTAATTGCACTAATGATTTTTAGATTACCTCCCGATGAAATTGTTTTTCCTGACCCTTCATTAGCCGATGAAGATGGATTATTGGCGATAGGAGGTGATTTAAGTATAGAAAGATTATTATTGGCATATGAAAATGGGATTTTTCCTTGGTATAGCGAGGAAGATCCCATTCTTTGGTTCTCGCCACATGAGCGTTGCGTAATCTATCCCGACAGAATTAAGATCAGTAAGAGCATGAAAAAGATTATGATGTCGGGTGTATTTAGCATTACCGTTAACCAGAATTTTAGGCAAGTAATAAAGCATTGCGCTACCACACCACGTAAAGATCAGGCTGGAACATGGATCACTACTGCAATGCAAGAAGCTTATGTAAATTTACATCACAACGGTTTTGCCCATAGTATTGAAGTATGGCAAGAAGAAAGATTAGTTGGTGGTTTGTACGGAATAAAAATAAACCGGGTGTTTTGTGGGGAAAGTATGTTTAGCCTCATGCCCAATGCCTCTAAAATGGCGCTAATCTATGTATGTGAAAATTTAGACTTTGATCTGATAGATTGTCAGTTACCCAATGAACATTTGTTAAGTATGGGTGCCGAAATGATAGACAGAGAAACCTATATGAGCTTTTTACAGGCTTAATTAAGTAATTCCCTAATATCGTCTTTGCTTAAAGATTTAAAGAAACTTTCTTCTGTAGTGATCAGCGAACTGGCCAGTGTTTTTTTCCTGTTTTGTAAGGCCAATATTTTTTCTTCAACAGTATCTTTCGCTATAAACTTGTAGATAAATACCTTTTTTTGTTGCCCTATACGGTGTGTACGGTCAACAGCCTGCTGCTCTACAGCAGGATTCCACCATGGATCTAAAATGAAAACATAATCTGCCTGAGTAAGATTAAGGCCTACACCTCCCGCTTTGATTGAAATCAAGAATACCTTTAAATTTTCATTTTCTTGGAATTCAGAAACGATCTGTCCACGGTTTTGCGTTGCTCCATCTAAGTAAGCAAAATCTATATTTTGTTCTGTAAGGTATCTTTTAAAGATTTCGAGATGTTTTACGAACTGCGAAAACACCAATACTTTGTGACCGCCTTTGAGCACATTGTTTAAGGTATGGATTACATTCTCAAATTTGCCAGAATCTGAGGTGTACAGCTCATCGATCATTGAAGGGTGATTTGCCAGTTGCCTCAAAGCGGTAAGACCTTGTAAGATTTGGATTTGCTTTTTGGCATAGGTGCCATTATCCATGCTGTTTAGAAGATCGTTTCGGTAAGCCGATTTGGTTTTTTCATAATAAGCGGCCTGATCTTCGCTCATATCGCAGTAAAAAATCTGTTCGGTTTTTGGTGGAAGTTCTGCTGCAACCTGCTCTTTGGTACGTCTTAAGATAAAAGGTTTGATAATGGCCTGTAATTTCCTTGCCTTTTCTTCATCTTTTTTCTTTTCTATAGCCTGCACATATTCTTCGGTAAAATAAGCCTGTGTTCCCAATAATCCAGGGTTTAAGAAAGTAAGCTGTGTCCATAAATCACTTACGGAGTTTTCTACGGGTGTACCGCTTAATACCAGTTTGTGCCTAGATTTTAATGCCCTTACTGCTTTGAAAGATTTTGAAGAAGCATTTTTAATGTTCTGGCTTTCGTCCAGTATAATGTAGTTGAAATAAAAGCTTTGCAGCAAATCAACATCAACACGGGTTATGCCATAAGTGGTGATCACAATATCGAAGCGATCAAAATGACTAATGTCTTTGTTACGATTAGAGCCTGTATGCGCTAAAATCTTTAATGCCGGGGTAAACTTTTTAGCTTCATTTAGCCAATTGTAGATTAAAGAAGTTGGCATAATGATTAGCGAGGTGCCACGTGTGCCGCCCTTTTCATTTTCTTCCTTAAGTTTTTGCAGCATGGCAAGGGTTTGTATGGTTTTACCTAAACCCATATCGTCGGCCAAGCAACCTCCAAAATTATATTCACGTAAAAAGCTGAACCAATTATAGCCCGCTTTTTGGTAATGTCGCAATTCGCCTTTAAAACCCTCGGGCATAGAAAAATCACCAATCTCTTCAAAATCGGTTAATCTTTGCAGCTTACGGTCTAAAGTTACATATGCTATACTATCTTCGGCCAGGTCATTGATCAGTCCAATATGATGTTTCTTAAGCTTAATCTCATTCTGGTTAGATGATAAACTAAATAAGCTATTGTATTGGGTAAACCATTTTTCTGGAATAACGGCAATTTCTCCATCTGGTAGAATAAATTCTCTCTTTTTATGAAGGATATGGTTCTTTAAAGAAATAAAAGGAATAGGGTGTACCCCAAAATAAACAATGGCATTGATGTCAAACCAATCGTTATCTTCTTTGATTTCGAAATTGATTTTGTTGTTGCCAAATACAAATCGTTTCTGGCTGCTTGCTTGCTCAATCTCAAAATCATTTTCTTTTAAGGTTTCTATATTTTCATTTACCCAGTTTATAATTCCGTAAGAAGCATCACCTTCTTCAGCAGAAAGAGGTAACTCTAGGTTGTAAAACAGCGCACTTACTTTTTTAAGCCCCAAATGTTGTAAGAAGAGATATTTCTCTTTTTCCCAGTCCAGATTTCGCTTTATTCTAGTAAAAGTATAATGGTCGCCATTTTTAGACAGCTTAACTGTAACCTTGGTATCGCTGCCCGCAGCAAAGGCATATTCCCCATATTTAAAGTATAACTGCACCTGCGATACGCCACCTTCAATGTAAATGATCTTTAGGGTTGCTTTAGGTTCGTGCTTTTCTGTTTTGATATCAAAACCTTCTGCGTACACATGGTACTTCTCTATTAAAGGAGCTACAAACTTTTCAAAATAAGTTTCTTCGGTTGCTTTAGGTATGGTAATGTATCTCTTGTTTAAAAAAGGCATCAGTTTTTTGCCTTCTATACTTTGCTCAAAGAAATAAAGTACATCACTAAGCAGGAGCCAGCCGGGCTGGTTACAAACTACCTGAGCATCTTTGAACATAAAATCGATACGCATGCCTTGGTATTTTATGGTAGGGAAGTAGCGAGTTTCGATTTCATTGCGCCTAAAATGGAATAACACCGTGGCAGCTTCTGCAGCAATTTCAATTTTGCGTTCGGCAGGCCACCCATCTTTACCCATGAGGTACAGGCCTCCTTTATGTTTTAAGATTTCTAAAACCTCGCCCAGTTTCTTTTCAATCTTAGGTCTTACGGTTTCGTAAAATTTCTCATCATAAAACTTGCTGAAAAACTCAAAAGGGCGAATGGTCTTTTTATGGTATTTCTTAATGATAAAATCCTGTTCGGTTTCATCGAGCAGTTTGATCAGCTTAAAATCGGTTTCATCCAAGTGTTTGTTAAACTCTTTGGCGGTATGGGTGAAAAGACGTTGGTATGTTAATGATAAATCGCCGTGAGGATTTAACTGTACGATATGAGGCTCAATAAGATAGCCGAAATAATCGTGCTTGCATAACGAATATACGATCTGGCATGGCAATGAGCTGTTTACGCGTAACATTTTAAATCGGTTAAAAACAATCTAAGCTAACTGATAAAAAATTTTAAACTTACAGCAATTCTCCTGCTTAATCAAATAATGATCGATAAATATTGCATTCTTCCTGAAAATGAGGTGTAATATTCTCGTTTCTCCAAATGGATTTATCGAAAACCCTTGATCGACGAAATTTTCGTCGAAAAAATACAGGCGTTGGTCTATAGTTGTTTTGGTATGGTATAAAACTAGCTTTAAGCGTGAAACCTTTTTAAAAAATAGTGGTCTTATCTACAAAACAAATTAATTGATAAAATACAGATATACAAACCCTTAAAAATATTTTGATTATGAAAACTTTTATTACAACATTAATTACCGCAAGCATCTTTTCGGTAATCGGATTAAACAGCACATATGCTGCAAATGGTTCAAAAGAAAAAGCAGTAACTACTTTGAACGACTTAAAAAACATTAAAAAAATTGTAGCCAATGGTAATGTAGAAATCTTATTGTTACAGGCTCCAACAGAATCAGTAAAAGTGTATGATAGCTATTATGCTAAGAATGCTTTGATACAACAGCAAAACGGCGAACTTAGAATCAGCTCGTTTGAAAAAGAGCCTTTAACTGTAGCAGTTTATGTTAAAAACATCAATACCATTGAGGCTAGTGGCAATGCTATCGTAAAAACGGTTAATAAAGTGAGCTTTTTAGAACTTAACATCACGCTTAAAGACAATGCTAAAGCCAATATCAATGCAAATACAGTTAGTTTATATACTAATGTAACAGATAAAGCAAGCATCTCTTTAAGCGGGGCAGCAGAAACTTACTATGCAGAATTAGGTATGAAAGCATCTCTTAACTTAGATAAATTTAAAGCTGAAACCAGCGATGTAAAATCTTTAGCTACTGTGTATGCTCAACATACTGTAAAAAGACCAACGCTTAATGAAATGCTAATTGAAGATCCTTTTACAAAATAAACACACTCCCCTTTGGGTCTATATATAATGCAAGAAGGCTACTTTTAAAGTAGCCTTCTTTTTTTATTTAAAAAATTATTTAAAGATCAAATTTAATACCCTGTGCTAAAGGTAAAGTTGTTGAGTAATTAATGGTGTTGGTTTGTCTGCGCATGTAATTTCTCCAAGCATCAGAACCACTTTCTCTACCGCCGCCAGTTTCTTTCTCTCCACCAAAGGCACCGCCTATTTCGGCTCCTGAGGTACCTATGTTTACGTTGGCAATACCGCAATCTGAACCCTGAGCAGATAAGAATTGTTCAGCTTCACGCAGATTTAAAGTCATAATAGCCGAAGATAAACCTTGAGGTACGCCATTTTGCAAAGCAATGGCTTCATCTAATTCTTTGTATTTAATCAAGTATAAAATCGGAGCAAATGTTTCGTGCTGAACAATCTCGTAATGATTTTCAACTTCAGCAATACATGGTTTAACATAGCATCCTGAACTGTAAGCATCACCACTTAGCACACCGCCTTCTACCACAAATTTCCCGCCCTCTGCTTTACATTTTTCTATAGAACTTAAATAAGCGTTTACGGCATCCGTATCGATAAGAGGGCCCACATGGTTATGTTGGTCTAAAGGATTTCCTATTCTTAACTGCCCGTAAGCCTTAACCAGTTTTGCTTTAAAATCTTCATATACACTTTCATGGATAATCAAACGACGTGTGGTTGTACAACGTTGCCCGGCTGTACCCACAGCGCCAAAAACCGCTCCAATTAGCGACATATCTAAATCAGCATCTTTAGAAATGATAATGGCATTGTTACCACCTAACTCTAAAAGAGACTTACCTAAACGACCAGCTACAGCAGCAGCAACGGCTTTTCCCATTCTAGTAGATCCTGTAGCAGAAACTAAATCAACTCGTTTATCGTTGCTCATTAATTCGCCTATATGACGATCACCCACAACAAGGCATGAAACACCTTCTGGAATATCATTAGCTTCAAATACCTGTTGTATAATATGTTGGCAAGCAACAGCGGTTAAAGGTGTTTTCTCTGAAGGTTTCCAAATGCAAACGTTACCACATACCCATGCCAAAGCAGCGTTCCAGCTCCATACTGCAACTGGGAAATTAAATGCAGAGATAACGCCTACTACGCCTAGTGGATGCCATTGTTCATACATGCGGTGGCTTGGACGTTCGCTGTGCATGGTCAAACCATAAAGCTGGCGCGATAAACCAACAGCAAAATCACATATATCGATCATTTCCTGTACTTCACCAAATCCTTCTTGAAGGCTTTTCCCCATTTCATAGGAAACCAGCGTACCCAATGCTTCCTTGTTTTTTCTCAATGCATCTCCAAACTGACGTACAATTTCGCCGCGTTTTGGTGCAGGTACTTTGCTCCAGTGTTTAAAAGCACTTTGTGCAGTAGTAATTACATGATTGTATTCTTGCTCAGAAGCAGTATATACCGAAGCAATCTTTTTGCCATCAACTGGCGACATGCTGTCGATCTGTTTCCCATCGGTGGCGGGGTTCCATTTACTGCCTGTACTGTAAGATGGATTAAGTGAAGCAATACCCAATTGCTTTAAAATGGATTGAATATCTGGTGTCATTATATCTTCTTGATTTTTAATTGACCTAAATTACAAATCAACAAAAAATAGGAGGAAATGCAAAACGGTAAGCCCAAATAGTTGGAAACTGTTTAAAATTTGACTATATCTATAGAATTGTTTATCACCATTACTCAATTGGGTAAAACATGAAAGTTTGAATAAAGATGTAACTTTGACTAAAGTTAAATGATTTTAAAGTTTATCAAAATACCTCATATGAAAATTAAATATCTAGTAGCGGGAATACTCGCTTTCTTAGTATTGGGTTATAGCGGTACTTACGCACAGGATAATGATGTAAGTAAGGTTTATAGGGCAACGCCAACCAAAATCAATGCGTTAGTGCACACTAAGCTCGATGTAAGCTTTGATTATGCCAAACGATATTTGTACGGCAAAGCTTGGATAACTTTAAAGCCCTATTTTTACGATACAGATTCTTTAACTCTTGATGCCAAAGGCATGGATATTAAAGAAGTAGCGCTGGTAGGTGCAAAAACAAACACGCCCTTAAAATACACCTATGATAATGAGCAACTTTTTGTCAGATTGAACAAAAAGTATGCGAAGGATGAGAAATATACGCTGTTTATTTCCTACACAGCCAAACCCGATGAATTAAAAACCAAAGGCAGCGTTGCTATTACAGATGCCAAAGGTTTATACTTTATAAATCCTGATGGTGCAGATAAGAACAAACCTGTTCAAATCTGGACTCAGGGAGAAACAGAGTCTTCGTCTGCTTGGTTTCCAACTATAGATAAGCCTAATCAAAAAACCACTGCCGAAATCTCAATGACAGTGCCTTCAAAGTATGTTACGCTTTCAAACGGTAAACTAATTGCCCAAAAAGCAAATACCAACGGTACCAGAACCGACACTTGGAAAATGGATTTACCTCATGCACCTTATTTGTTCATGATGGCTGTGGGCGATTTTAAAATAACCAAAGATAGCTGGAAAGGTAAAGAAGTAAGCTATTACTTAGAATCTAAATATGCACCTTATGCCAAACAGATTTTTGGGAAAACACCTAAAATGATTGAGTTTTTTAGCAACAAATTAGGTATAGACTATCCTTGGAACAAGTATTCGCAGATTGTGGTTAGAGATTACGTATCGGGTGCAATGGAAAACACCACGGCAACTTTGCATGGAGCGCAGGTACAGCGCACGGCTCGCGAACTGTTAGATGGCGATGAAGAAGGAACTATTGCTCATGAGTTGTTTCACCAATGGTTTGGCGATTATGTTACTGCAGAATCATGGTCTAATTTAACCGTTAATGAAAGCTTTGCTACCATTGCAGAAATCTTATGGAAAGGTCATGATGCTGGTAAAGACGCAGAAGACGAAATAAGATATGAAAAACTGAACACTTACTTGCAATCTGCCAAGAACGGGGAAAGCCCTGTGCTTGCTCGGTATTATTACAACGATAAAGAAGATATGTTTGATAATGTGAGCTATGCAAAAGGCTCTATCATCTTATATGCTTTAAAAAACCAGATGGGAGACGATGCCTTTTTTAAAGGTTTAAACCTTTATCTAAGAAACAATGCTTTTAAAACAGGAGAGCCACATCAGTTAAGATTGGCTTTTGAAGAAGTTACAGGAAAAGACTGGTCGCCTTATTTTAACCAATGGTATTTTAATGGAGGTCATCCTATACTGGATGTTAAATATGACTATACAGGAGGTAAAATTACGTTTCACGTAAAACAGATACAATCAGATAAAGTGCAGACCTTTATCCTGCCTTTAAAAGTAGATTTATATGTGGGTGGTTCAAAAATCAGAAAAGAGATGCTAGTTGATGCAAGAGAGCAGAGCTTTAGTTTTGATGTTAAAGCAAAACCCGATTTGATTGATTTAGATCCTGATAAGATTTTAGTAGGCGAAATTAAACAAGATAAAACCCTAGCCGAATATGTTTTCCAGTATAAAAATGCACCTTCGTATGCTAACCGTATCGAAGCTTTAAAAGCTGCTGCACGTTCTTCAGAAAAAGAAGCTATAAACCTTCTTATAACAGGTTTGCAAGATCAAAATAACGATTTAAGAGCATTGGCTGTTTCGGCTTTAAAATTGAATGACGAAACAGTTAAACAACTTGCTGCTGCAAAAATTATACAACTGGCCAAAACAGATAAAAGTTCTGCAGTAAGAGAAAAAGCCATTTTAACCTTAGCAAAATCAAAGGATCAGAGTTATTTGCCTCTGGCTAAAGAAGCGCTGAAAGATCAATCTTATAAAGTAATAGGTGCTGCGGTAACTGCAATTAATGCTTATGAGCCAGCAACGATTAATACTGTAATTAATGGCCTTGATGAAGATACAAGACTTCATATCCCAATCCAAGCAACTCAGGTTTATGCTAGTTTAGGTGATGATACATACGCAGATTATTTTGTGAAAGTATATGATGAGTCGAATATTAACAGGTTGGCATCATTAATTGGGTCTTATATGGGTTATGTAGCCAAGAACAAGAATACACAAATCGTTGCAAAAGTTACCAATTCATTTGTGAAAAATATGGACAGGACCACATTGACAAAATATGTGGGCGCACAAATGGTAGGAGGTTTTCAAAACCTCGAAAAAGCTAAAATGGCTGCTGCTGAAAAAGAAACAAATGGTGAATTGAAAGCAGAATTGCTAAAGCAAGCAGCAATCTTTAAAGATGCTGCAGAAAAAATGAGTAAGAAAAATTAAAGAGCAGGAGGTTGTTCAAAAGACTTTGGTTAGGCTGAGCCTGTCGCGTTGCATTCACATTTCAACAGGCTCAAAGTGGCAATGTAGCATTGGTTTTTGAACAACCTCTTTTTAATTGCAATTATCTTTTCGTCGGGTATCTATTATATAAATGATTTTCCAACCCTTTTCGGTTTTTAACAACTGAAAAGAATTTACTCCGCAATGGCTAAACTTCTCGCCAATATAAAACTTGTAACTGGTCCAAACACTTGCCAGATTGGCATCAATTAAAATCTTATCAAAAGTTATCCTTTCGTCAAATTTTTCAGGAAAAGGTTGAGCTATACTTTTAATAAAATCATCTACTTTCTCTGTTTTAACCTCACCACGGCTTATCGTTTGCATAATAGGGTGCTCTGCAAAGGCATTTCTGATCATAGTAGTATCTCTGTTGCGCATACCGTTAAAAAGTTGGTTTATAGTAGTCTTTACATTGTGCTCTTCATTTTGTGTTTGGGCATAAGTTTTGATATTAACAATTATACCACATATCAAAACCAATTTAAATAAAGCTCTCATCAAATAATAAGTTAGGGTTTTTTTGAATAAATAAATATAAGTGATTTTATACCTAAAAGCATTTATTTATGGGTTTTAAACATTTGTAAGTGGATAAAAATCTCGGCTTCTAACCGTTTAATTGTGAATGATTTGGGCTTTTTGAGGTGTTGTGTGGAAAATTATTTTATGAGCTATTTTAATAAATAACGTAAACTTATGATGTTCAAAGCAAGTATTAGGGTAGTTCTTTAAGTATTCAAAAATTATGGAAGAAGAATTTGAATTTGATTATAATGAAGATGGTCAGCACTCTGTTGAACGTTATGAAGAAATGATTCGTAACCAGGATCAGTATTTTTTTGATGCGCAGGCTTTTGAATATATTATCGACAATTATATTGAAAAAAACGATCCTGTTAAAGCTTTGCAGGTAATAGATTTTGCATTAAGCCAACATCCTTTTGCCGCAATTTTCTTGATCAAACAGGCGCAATTACTTTTACTGACCAATCAAGTAGAAAAAGCTTTCAAAGCTTTGGAAAAAGCCGAGATGCTCGAACCTTCGGAAGCCGAAATCTATGTGCTTAGAGGAAATATCTATCATAACCAAGAGCGTTATGCAGAAGCCTTAGAGAACCTTGAAAAAGCCCTGCTTTTTGCCGAAACAACAGATGAGATCTTGTTGCAGATCGCCTATGTTTACCAGAGCATGCACGATTATGAGCAGGCTATTGTTTACATTAAGCGTAGTTTGGAGCAAAACATGGAAAATAAAGATGGCTTATATGAACTGGCTTTTTGTTATGATATTTTGGATAAACAGGAAGAAAGCATCCAGTTTTACAAAGAGTACATCGATAACGATCCTTATTCTTATGCCGCTTGGTATAACTTGGCAAACTCATACCATAAATTAGAATTGTTCGAGAAAGCCATAGACGCTTATGATTATGCCATACTGATCAAAGAAAACTTTGCCTCTGCTTATTTTAACAAGGGAAATGCTTTGGTACAGTTAGAAAAATTTGAAGAAGCCATTGATGTTTATAAACAAACTTTTGAATATGAACCGCCCAATGCCGATACCTATTGCGCCATAGGCGAGTGCTATGAAAAACTCGATAAAATGGATGAAGCCAGAGCCTATTACAAGAAATCGGTAAAAATGGATTCAAAAATGGCCGATGCTTGGTTTGGTATAGGCGTTACGCTCAATGCAGAAGAACGTTATTTCGAATCATTGCATTTCTATAAAAAAGCGTTAGACTTAGATGATGAAAACGCTGATTTTTGGTTTGCAATAGCCGATGCACATTATAAACTCGGGCAGATAGAAGAATCAATAGAAGCTTATTATAAAGTTTTGGAGTACAACCCTGTAGATATAGAAGCATGGCTAGATTTTTCTACAGTACTTTATGAGCAGGGAAGATTATTAGAGGCCTCTGAAACCATGGCTGAAGCTATTAAAAATAACCCAGATGCGGCAGAATTGTACTATAGAATGGTAGCCTACCTTTTTGCTTTAGGGCAGGCCAAAGAAGCGATGGCTTATTTGGAAACAGCTTTGGTTACCGATCCCGAAAAGCATTATATCCTGTTTGAGTATTTGCCACAATTACAGCAAAACAGTACAATTATTGACGTAATCAATAGATACATTAAATAGTTAAAATTTTTAACTCTGATAAAATAGCAGAGTTTTTTAACTTTGCCAGCAATATGAATTTCAAATTAAATGATTTACCTGAGCGTTCTGTAAAACCTCGTCAAAAAGGCCTTACCATGGTTATGGATAAAGGTATGAGCTTGAGACAGGTGGAAGATTTTTTAGATGTTGCAGGAGTGCATACAGATATTGTAAAACTAGGATGGTCAACATCACATGTTACCCCACGTTTAAAAGAAAAACTGGAACTTTATAGAAGTGCCGGAGTGCCTACTTATTTTGGCGGAACATTGTTTGAGGCTTTTACCGTTCGTAACCAATTTGAAGATTACCAACGTGTTTTAGACGAATATGGCATGGAATACGCCGAGGTTTCGGATGGTTCTATGGATATAGAACATGATGTAAAATGTGATTACATCAGAAAATTAGCTAAACAGGTTACCGTAATTTCTGAAGTAGGATCTAAAGATGCTACCAAGATTTTTGCACCTTATAAATGGATCAAACTGATGCAGGCAGAAATAGAAGCCGGCTCATGGAAAGTAATTGCAGAAGCTAGAGAAGGTGGAAATGTTGGTATTTACCGTGGTACTGGAGAAGTAAGGGAAGGTTTGGTAGATGAGATTTTAACCCAAATACCAAGCGAAAGAATTATTTGGGAAGCACCGCAAAAAGAACAGCAGGTTTGGTTTATTAAATTGATAGGGGCAAACGTAAATTTGGGAAATATTGCGCCAGCAGAGGTAATTCCTTTAGAAACCATACGTTTAGGACTTAGGGGAGATACTTTTGATTTCTTTTTGAATCAGAAGTAGCAATTGCTTATTCAATTTTGGCTTATGGCAGATATGAAGAGTTACGGCCTGATCGGGTTTCCTTTATCGCATTCGTTTTCAAAAAAATACTTTACGCAGAAATTTGAGCAGGAGCAGATTAAAAACTGTAAATATGAACTGCATCCCATTGTGCGTGCAAGTGAGATAACAGATTTGATAGAATCTAATCCATCGCTTTACGGATTAAATGTAACCATTCCTCATAAAGTGGAGGTAATGGCTTATTTAAATGAATTAGATGAAGCAGCGGGCGAAATAGGTGCCGTAAATTGTATTACAATAGACAGAAGTGAAGATAAACCCTTTTTAAAAGGGTATAATACAGATGCTTTTGGTTTTGCAGAGTCGTTAAAACCTCTTTTAAAACCTCATCATAAAAAAGCATTGATTTTTGGTGATGGCGGAGCCGCACAGGCGGTTAAATATGTACTTAAACAGTTAAATATCCGATACCTTACAGTAATAAGGCATGTAAAACCCTCAACCATTCTGTATTCGGGTATTACACAAGAGCTATTAAAAGAATACACGGTCTTGATCAATACCACGCCGCTGGGCATGCTTCCCAATTTAGATTCATTTCCTCCTATACCATATCAGTATTTAAATGAACAACATTTGGCTTATGATCTGGTTTACAACCCTGAAGAAACAACCTTTTTAACTAAAGTTAAGGAACAGGGAGGGACCATAAAGAATGGCTTAGAAATGTTAACTTTACAGGCAGAACGTTCATGGCAAATCTGGAAAAAATAAGATGAGGAAATTAACTTATATGTATGTGCTGTTGTTGTTAGCCCTGTTGATTGGCAGCTGTGGCAGCGATCATGTAAGTACCCCAAAACCCAAAGGTTATTCGCGTTTATATTTTCCTGAAAAAAAATATCAGTTGTATGATGCTGATGCACCTTACAGCTTTGAATATCCTGTTTATGCATCTTTAAGCAACGATAGGGATAGGAATGCACAGAAATGGTGGAAAAATCTGAATTTTACACAGTTTAATGGGGTATTACATCTTACCTACTATGAAAATTTCTCGGCCAAAGATTATAACGAGATGATAGAGAATACACGTGTTTTAGCAATGAAACATACTGTAAAGGCCGATTTGATCGATCAGAAAAGAATCAATTATCCCGATAAAAAAGTTTACGGTATTTATTATTCCATAGAGGGTAATACCGCATCATCAGTACAGTTCTTTCTTACAGACAGTTTGCACCATTATTTAAGAGGGGCTTTATATTTTAATGAACGGCCTCAATATGATTCTATACAACCGGTTATTAATTTTATTAAACAAGATATAGATAAAATGATAGCCACATTTAAATGGAAGAAATAAAAAGACCTAAGTTGAATGCCTAACACTATAAGGCAAACCACAAATCCAAAATTGTAATTCAATATGATCAATCTAAAGCAATTCACCTTTAACCCTTATCAAGAAAATACCTATGTTTTATTTGATGAAACAAGGGAGTGTGTAATCATAGATCCGGGAACGTATAATGGTGCAGAACAAAACCAACTGACCTCATTTATTAAAGATCAGCAGCTTAAACCGGTTTTATTGCTCAATACTCATTGTCATATAGATCATGTATTTGGAAATAAATTCGTATTCGATAATTGGGGATTGAAGCCGCAATTTCATAAAGGAGAGTTGAGTTTGTTACAGGCTGTTCCGGGTTATGCCCCACAAATGGGCATGCATTATGAGCTTTCGCCCGAACCGGAAGTTTTCTTGCCTGAAGCAGGTAGTATAACTTTTGGCAACAGCAAATTAGATTTGATTTTTGCACCGGGTCATTCGCCAGCACATTTATGTTTTTATGCTAAAGATGAGAATTTCTTAATTGGTGGCGATGTATTATTTTATGGAAGTATAGGGCGTACGGATTTGCCAGGTGGAAATCATCAGCAATTGATAGACAGCATAAAAACAAACCTGTTTATTTTACCTGATGATTGCGAGGTTTTTCCCGGACATGGACCAAGTACGACCATTGGTTTTGAAAAAAAGAACAATCCTTTCTTGGTTTAAACCATACCAAACTGCATAAAGAAATAATGGTGTTAAAAGCATAAGCTTTTATTTTATCTTTATAATCATGAACACTGCACTTTACATAGCTCGCAGATACCTTTTTGCAAAAAAATCAACCCATGCCATTAATATCATTTCAGGTATATCGGCTTTGGGTGTTTTTGTGGGCAGTGCCGCACTCATCATTATTTTGTCTGTATTTAATGGGCTAGAACAAACGGTGTTGAAAATGGTAAATACCTTGACGCCGCAAATTGTGATTGAACCCGATAGTGGTAAAACCTTTAATCCTCATACGGCCTATTTTACCCATTTAAAAAAAGACAATGCTATTTATTCTTATACTGAAGTTTTATCTGATAATGTGCTGCTTTGGTATAAAGGCAAGCAAACCCCAGCCGTTTTAAAAGGGGTAAGCAGTGATTTTCTAAAAAATAAAAGTTTAGATAGCATTGTACTTGACGGCAGTTTTGTGCTTGAAAACCCTGCAGGGCCAAATGCAGTAATTGGCGCAGGTTTACAAGCTTTTTTAGGGGTAAATACTGCAGATCCTTTTGAGCAGATTCGTGTTTTTTCACCCAAAAAAGAAGCTAGCGGTAACAGTTTAAACCCATTGGATGATTTTAATGTAATGGATATTCCTGCTGCTGGTATATTTGAAGTACAGCAAGATTTTGATAATGTAATTGTTGTACCTTTAAATTTTGCAAGAACACTGCTTGGAGATAGTGCAAATGTATCTGCCATAGAAATCAACGTAAAGCAAGGTGTTGATGCAGAAAAAATAAAAAAACAGATTGCAACCGATTTAAAAGATGCATATAAAGTAAAGAACAGAGTTGAACAGAACCAGGCCTTGCATAATGTGCTCACTTCTGAGAAATGGATCAGTTATATTATCCTAACCTTTGTGCTCATTATTGCAATATTTAACATTATAGGTTCGTTAACTATGCTGGTAATAGACAAACAAAAAGATATATCGGTATTGAGCAGCTTAGGAGCTGGCAAGAAACTGATAAGAAGAATATTTTTAGTAGAAGGTATGATGATAACCCTTACAGGTTGTATCTTTGGCTTATTATTAGGACTAATTTTTTGCTTATTGCAACAACATTTTGGTTGGATAAAGATGGGTGAAGAAAATATAGTGCTTTCAAATGCCTATCCAATAGCTATGAAATGGCAGGATTTTATACTGGTTTTTATAACGGTTGGTATCTTTTCTTTTCTTGCCTCAAAATTGGCATCAAATTTAAGTGTTAAAAAAGTAGATCAGTTTAATAAGGATCTTTAAATTATGGATAACTGGAAAAAGATAGGAAAATTATTCGCTTTATTTTTTGCTTTACTTTTAGGTTTTGCAGCCTGTAGAGGCAAAGGAAATAATGAAGAAAGTAAAGTAAAAACTCAGGTACTTAAAGGGCTTTACAGCTATGGACCTGAAATCAAATCATTCACAGATTGCAGAGACGAAGGTCGCGAGTATTGGGTAGCAGACAGCTCTAAGAATTTAGAATTGTCTTATAATAACTTAGGTTTTGAAAAACCTTACATACCTGTTTATATAGAGGTAGAGTGTCATATCGTAAAATCAGATACCAATAGCATTTATGGTGATTATGATTCTACTATGGTGGTAACCAAAGTGCTGAAAATATCTAAGGAAATCCCTGATGGGCCTTGTAACCAATAGAATAATAAAAATTGAATATAAATGAAAAGCACCTTTTTAAGGTGCTTTTTTATGCTAGAGCTTAACGTAAAGTTCTTTTTCTATTTCAGGTATAACCTTGTTTTTTGCCGCTAAACTAAAGAGCGTATCAACTGCTTTACGACCCTCTTCTCCTAAATTGATTGAATATTTATTCACATAGAGCTCAATATGTTTGTACATCACGGCTTCGTCCATTGCCTGTGCATGTTGTTTAATAAAATCTAAACCAGATTGAGGGTGAGCAAAAGCATATTCAACAGATTTTTTTACCAAGCGGTTAACCTTATGTTGAATTTCAACAGGTAAATTACGGTTAACTACAATACCGCCCAAAGGAATGGCACAATGAGTTTTTTCTTCCCAAAAAGAGCCTAAGTCTTTTAATTTATGCAAGCCTTTCTGCTGGTAGGTAAAACGATTTTCGTGTATAATAAGGCCTAGGTCAAATGTATTGTTAACCAAGGCATCTTCAATTTCAGAAAAAACAATCTCGGTCTTATTTGTTAATTGTGGATAAGCAATGCCAAGTAAAAAATTTGCAGTGGTAAGTTTACCCGGAATAGCCACCTTTAACTGTGGATTTTCCTTCTGCAATTCTTCATTGATCTTTTCCAAGTTCTCTGCCTTGCAAATGAGCAGCGGGCCCACCCCAAAACCTAAAGCGCTGCCGGCATCTAATAAGGCATATTGATGAGCTACATAGGCAAAAGCATGAAAACTTAGTTTGGTAATATCCAATATATTGTTGAGTGCCTTTTGGTTCAGGGTTTCTACATCGTCATAAAATACCTCAAAATTTAAGCCTTCGGTATCAATCTTATGATGGATAAGCGCATCAAAAATGAAAGTGTCATTAGGGCACGGAGAAAAGCCAAGTGTAAGTTTCATGTGGTAAAGTTAAATGAAAATTGATTTCCAAAGGTCATTTAAGCGTTAAGGAAACAATGTGTTCTCCTATTCCTTGGTTTTATCTCAAGCTGATTAGGCCCTTATAACTTTTTGAACGGGAAAAAACGTTTATTCCTAAAAGAGACCATTTTGTTTCTCCATCTATTATATACTCAAACTGATTTTTTTGTTGGGTTTCATTAATGATAATTGAAAGAGGTAGCCACTTTACTCCCGAAATAAAACCATTGGTTGTAGCCGAAGCTTTTAAAGGGATATATTTTTTACCCTCCTTAAATCGAACATACTTAAGAAAAAGTATGTTTTTAGAAACAAGATTGTTCTCTACTTCAAAACCCATGAACTGTTTATCAGCTTGATTTTGATCAAGACTGTCTATAGGATTAAGTACCCATTCTTTTTTATCTACTTGATCTGGTAAACTCACTCTAAAGAAGGTAACTGAACCAATAATTAAGACGATAGCAGCAAATAATCCGATGTTGTTTCTTACCAAAGCAATAGCCTTGAATAAAATAAACAGAAAATATAAAAAGATTGCGGCATTAAGAATTCCCCAAATTAGATTAAGCATTTAGATTTTAGGATTTATATTTGGTTTGAAGATAATTTATAGTGCTTTTAATTATTTTTTTTAGAGCTTCAGGATTAACATCACTCAATTTTTTGATATAAATACAAGCTTTTCCCATCTTATATTTACCCAAGTCACTTAGCAGGTGTTCATGATTGGGTAAACCTGTAAAAACATACAGGGATATAGCGGCTTTTCTGGGCGAAAAACCTACCAAAGGAGCATCTCCCTCATGTCCACTTTCATATTTATAATGATAAGTTCCAAAACCGATAATGCTCGGCCCCCACATCTTAGCTTCAAAACCCGAGGCCTCCTGCATGAGCGCGATTAGATTAAAGCTATCTAAACGTTTTTGCTCTGTATCGGCAAAATGTGCTATAAATGCCGATACATCTTCATGAGTTGGGTTGGTTTTGTTTTTAGCCATATCTAAAGATAAATAAAAAGAGCATTAAAAAGATTGAATTTTATAGTTGTATGGCTCGTTCGGTGTTAATCTGCTTTAAAAAAACCTCGTCATGAGATACAACAATTAACGTTCCTTCGTACTCGTTAATGGCAGCAGTTAGGATTTCTACATTTTGGAGGTCTAAATTATTGGTAGGTTCATCTAATACAATTATATCTAGCGATTTACCTTTGATGGTTAGGCAACACAGCATTAACCTCATTCTTTCGCCACCACTTAAAGCATGGCATGGCTTATCCCAATCGTTTTTGCCAAATAAAAATCGGTTAAGTCTTATCTTAATTTCATGCTCTTGTAAGGAAGAAGTATTAAATAGCTGCGCTTGATCGTAAACACTCAGACTGTTCTGGATTAAAGAATAATCTTGGTCAATATAAACCGTTTGACCTGTTGTAAATGTAATTTCGCCCGTAAAAGAATTAAGAACCCCTAAAATCAATTTGATCAGCGTTGTTTTGCCTGACCCGTTTGGCCCTTTAATGGCAATGCGTTCTCCGCTGGTGATTTGTATATCTAGGTTTTCTTTCCAGAGTGGCTGAGCATGATAATTGAAATTAAGGCCGCTTCCTTTAAATAATATTTTACCTGAGTGCAAACCAGAGTTGTTGAAGCCAAATTTCATCTTATCGATAGCTGATCTGTTTAAGCGAAGTTCTTGCAGTTCCTGCGAAATATTGCTGATTTTTTCGTTGTGCACGCTTTTTAATTTAGCAGTACTGTTTTCCGCATTGTTTTTAAGTGTATTTATCATGATTCTGGCAACACCTGCTTTTTCCTGTTTGCCTTTTCCTTTAGCATCTAGTTTTTGCTGCTTTTCTAAGGTTTCGCGCTGTTTGTCTTTGGCCTTGCGCAATAATTTCTCTTTATAGTGAATGTGCTGGTCTAATGCATTTTTCTCTGTATCTTTTTGTGCTACATAAAAATCGTATGAACCTCCATAGATGCTTATTCCATGCGAATTTAACTCACATACTGTATCTAAATGAGCCAAAAGCTCTCTGTCATGACTTACTACAATTAAGGTTGCGGCGGTAGATTGTATTAAATCATACAGCTTTTGCCTGCCTGATTTATCTAAGTGATTGGTAGGTTCATCCAATAAAATAAATTGGGGCTGATGAATGGATATACCAGCGAGAAATACCTTGGTTTTCTGCCCGCCACTTAATGAAGCTAAAGGTTGCGACAGATTTAGATCAGCAAGTTGCCAATGCGTAAGCGCAGCAGTACAACGATCCTCTATGTCCCAGTTATCGTTAAGCAAATTCAAATAATTCTCGGTAACGTTACCTTTTAATATTTCATGAAGAGCAATAAGTTTATCTTCAACTTGTAGGGCTTTACCGATAGTAAGATGATTGTATTGCCCAAAAACCTGAGGGATGTAATAAGGTTCATTGTCGCTGATTACAGTTCCTGAAGAGGGTTGCAGTTCTTTGGCAATAATTTTAAGCAATGTGGACTTTCCTGAACCGTTATTACCTATCAGGGCTATTTTATCACGATGATTAACGTTTAGGTTAATACGCTCGAATAATAAATCTTTATTAGGATGTATGTATGAGATGTTCTGTAAAGTAAGCATGATTTCTTTCTGTTAAAGATGAACGGATAGAGCAGAACCTTTTCGGCTCGCTGTTACTTGTCTTTAAAAATTTTTGAAAGAAATTAAATCTTACATGTAGAGGTTTAGGATTTTATGTTGCAAATATAATCAAATCAGCAATAATATGCTAAGCTAGCTTTTTGAACAGGTATTTGGGAGACTCCGTATATCCTTGTCGGTAATAAAAACGATGCGCTTGTTCTCTTCTTGAATGACAGTGGAGTTCTATTCTGTCGCAATTTCTTTCTCTTGCAATCTTTTCAGCATATTCTTCTAACATTTTACCTGTTCCGCCACTTCTAAAATTCTCATCTACACAGATGTAGCTGATTCTGGCGAAATCGCCTTTAAGTGCAATTTGGGGAATGATATGAACAGAAATAAAACCAACAACCATACCTTCGTTTTCAGCTACAACAAAATATTCGTTGGGATTTTCGAGCAGCAGATTAATTTTTTCTTTGATAAAACCTTCTGTATCGGGATAACCTAACTGATCAAGCAATGTTGTTATTGTAGTGCTATCATTTTCATTAACGGGTCTGATTTTCATTGACGTATAAATTAAGGATTTGAAAAGATAAGTTCAGTTTTAGAAGAGTTGATTATAATGATCAAGTAACCAATCATTCAAATTCTTAATGGCTAAACCCATTTCCCAATTGTTGCGGTTGCGTGGTTCTACATAATTAGAAATAGTTCTTATCTGTATGCAAGGAATGCTTTGCGTTGTACAGGCATAAAAAACAGCGGCACCTTCCATGCTTTCTATTTGGGCTGCAAATAATTTTTGTGTTTTGGCAATACTACCAGCATTGCCATGAACTTTGTTAACTGTAATTGCAGTAACGGTCTTTAGTCCGTAGTTTTTATTAATTGCAGATTGGTAGGTGCTTTTGCCAAAACCTAAGTCTTCTATACCAATAAAAGACTCGTGGTCTTCTGCACCCAGTTCTGCAAAGGTATCAGAAACAACACTTACCACTTCCCCTAAAAAAATGCTTCTGTCAAAACTACCCGCTACTCCAACATTTATGACCAAATTGTAAGTGTTTTCATCCAAATGTTTTCCTAGCGCAAAAGCTGTAGCCACCATGCCCACTCCGGTTATCAGCACATCAAAATCTGCGGTTTCTATAAATGGCTGATCAGGTAAATTAAAATGAGATAAAAATGATGCTATCTCAGCTTTGGTTGCAGCTACAATTAATAATTTCATACGGTCTAATTTAAGGATAAATCTTTTTTGCCCGCCGGATGTTATCAATATTTATACACGAATGGTAGTTGCGACACAAAGGTTTTCAAAAAACTGACAATGATTAAAACATGATGCTAAATCATTATCTGTATATTTGCACTTTATTTGAAAAAGAATGATTTACATTACACGCAGGGAGAGTTTTAACGCCGCTCATAAATTATCGAGAGCCGACTGGAGCGATGATAAAAATGTGGCTACATTTGGAAAATGTGCTAATCCTAACTGGCATGGTCATAATTATCAGCTATATGTAACGGTTAAAGGAGAAGTTAATCCTGAAACCGGATTTTTAGTTGATCTGAAATGGTTAAAAAAAGTGGTTAACGAACATGTAATTGATAAAGTTGACCATAGAAATTTAAACCTTGATGTTGATTTTATGAAAGGTAAATTGGCATCTACAGAGAATTTAGCTATTGCTGTCTGGGATATTCTGGCTCCACTTATTGGAGAAGCAGGCGCAATTTTACATTGCATAAAAATTTACGAAACAGAAAACAACTATGTCGAGTATTTCGGCTAAGCAACAAGTATGGCACACGATAAATACGATCACGAAGAAGAATTAATGGGCTATCAGAAAATAGACCGTTATGATCAAGAAAAAATAGATGCAGTAGCATTTCATTACAAAGATATCTTAACGAAAATAGGCGAAGACCCAAGCCGCGAAGGATTGGTAAAAACACCAGAGCGTGTAGCCAAAGCGTTGCAATATTTAACCCATGGTTACGATATTAAGCCAGAAGAAATCTTGCGGTCGGCCATGTTTGAAGAAGATTATAGCCAAATGGTAGTGGTTAAAGATATCGAAGTTTTCTCTATGTGCGAGCATCATATGCTTCCTTTTTTCGGAAAGGCGCATATTGCCTATATTCCGAATGGTCATATTGTAGGCTTAAGTAAGATCCCCCGTATTGTTGATGCGTTTGCCCGTCNNATATGCTGCCTTTTTTTGGTAAAGCACATGTGGCCTATATCCCTAACGGACATATTGTAGGTTTAAGTAAAGTGCCTCGTGTTATAGATGCTTTTGCCCGCAGGTTGCAAGTACAAGAACGCTTAACAAACGAAATTAGAGACTGCATACAGCATACCTTGAACCCTAAAGGCGTTGCGGTTGTAATAGAGTGTAAACATTTGTGCATGGCTATGCGTGGGGTACAAAAACAAAATTCTGTAACCACAACTTCGGCGTTTACAGGTGAGTTTATGACCAACGATAAGACCCGTTCAGAATTTTTACGTTTAATTACAGCAAGTTTAGACTAAAGTTGATGACCTCAGGTCATTTTATCAATAAACCTTAAGATTACAAGCTTATATGAAGGCATATATTTTTCCTGGGCAGGGAGCCCAGTTTGTTGGCATGGGTAAAGACTTATATGAGAGCAGCCCATTAGCCAAAGAATTATTTGAAAAAGCTAACGAAATTATTGGTTTTCGCATTAGCGATATTATGTTTAGCGGAACTGATGAAGAGTTGAAACAAACCAATGTTACCCAACCCGCTATATTTTTGCATTCGGTTATTTTAGCTAAAGTATTAGGCGATGACTTTAAACCTGATATGGTTGCAGGTCATTCATTAGGAGAGTTCTCTGCTTTAGTTTCTGCCAATGCACTTTCATTTGAAGATGGTTTAAAATTAGTTATTGCTCGTGCAAATGCTATGCAAAAAGCTTGCGAGCTACAACCCTCAACTATGGCAGCAATTTTAGGCTTAGCTGATGAAGTAGTTGAACAGATTTGTGCAGAGATAGATGAAATCGTTGTTCCGGCAAATTATAACTGTCCGGGTCAATTGGTTATTTCGGGTTCTATAGCAGGTATTGATCAAGCTTGCGAAAAATTAAGTGCTGCAGGTGCTAAAAGAGCTTTAAAATTAAACGTGGGCGGAGCCTTCCATTCGCCGTTAATGGAACCTGCAAAAGTTGAGCTACAGGCAGCAATCGAGGCTACGGCAATCAATGCGCCGGTATGCCCTATCTACCAGAACGTAAATGCACAGCCAACATCGGATCCTGCAACAATTAAAACAAACTTAATTGCTCAATTAACTGGAGCCGTTAAATGGACCCAAACTTCAGAGCATATGATCAAAGATGGCGCTAACGATTTTATTGAAGTTGGACCCGGCAATGTATTGCAAGGTTTGGTTAAAAAAGTTAGCCGCGAAGTGCAAACTAGCAGTGCATCTATAGCATAATATTGTATTTCAATAGGGCTGTTACAAGAATAAATATTGCTGAAAACCGTTTTTATGGCAATAGAGTAGTTTTTTGAGAGCCCTATTTCTGTATATTTATACCTAATAAACTTTTATGGGCGTTACAGTTAGAGGTAAAATACGGTTATTGATGCTAGTTTTGGGACTGTGTTGCTTTGTTACAACACTGTCTCTAAAAACATTTACCTCTAATAAGCACATTCTTTTGCATGAGGCAGGAGAACTGCAGAACAATCTCATTAAAAAGGAGAAAATAGCTACAGGTTATTTTACCGATCCCAATAAAACCGAAGTATTAAAAAAGCTGATTAATAATGATAGTTTAGCTATCGAGTTCATCCATATTTATCGGCCCCAAGGTATCAACATCTTTATTTATAAAAATGATACGCTGGAATTCTGGAGCACGCAAGCGGTTTTACCTCCTAACATTGTTAAACTCAAAGAGGGAATCTCTTTTAATAAGCTTCAAAACGGGTATTACGAAACGATAAAGAGAACAGTAGGTAATTATAAATTTGTATTCCTGATCACGGTTAAATCACAATATAAAATTGAAAACCAACATCTTAAGAATGAGATTATCCCTGAATTATTCTCTAATAAAACCTTAGATATTGCAGGTTTCTCAGATAAGGAAACCACCGAAATTTTTAGCGCAAATAAAGATTATCTTTTTGCCGTAAAGTTAAGCAGCAGTTACAATCATAACATTTATACCACACTTCAGGCATGGCTTTGGATTTTGGGTTTGTTAAGCATCTGTATGTTTGTGAATGCATGTTGCCTGTGGCTTGCAAAAAGAGATAAATTGGTATTGGCAACCTTTATCATTACCCTATTTTTTCTAACGCTGCGGTTAACCGATCTGCATTTCTTCTGGCTAAACCATCAGTTCAACTCAGAGATATTTAACCCGGTTATATATGCTGAGAGTGATTTACTGCCTTCTTTGGGCGATCTGTTGAACAATACCTTGGCAGTTACATGGATACTGATCTTCATTTATGTACATCGTAAAAGATACCGCTGGCCACAATTTATTGCAAGGAATAAGCCTTTGGTTTACCTATTGGCAATAGTTTTTTTAAGCATAATATGGTGGCTAGGGATCTTAACCGAAGATATTTTCTTTGGCCTTATTTATAACTCTAAGATTGAGTTTAACATTAACAACATTGTAAACCTAAGCTACATTAGTTGGATTTGCATACTTATTCTATGCCTATTCTGGTTAAACATTTACTTATTGATACAGGTTTTTGTTGAATGGTGCAATAAGTTAGGAATGAAATCCCCTGAAAAATGGCTGGTATTTTTTCTACTCCTCATCACATACTCCATTTACAAAATATATACAGATTACACAGTTTTCTATCTTATTTACGGGATTTTTATAGCGGCAACAGCACATTATTATACGCACCGAAATAAGAAATACATCGTTTCTATCTTTACGCTGATTTATCTCTGTTTAGCATTGTTAACTGCTATAAAATACTTGAAGTTTACAGACATTAAGGAACGGAGTTCACGAGCAGCTTTAGCCGAAAAATTGTTGTATGAAGAAGATCCAAAACTCATCTCATCCTTAGAAGAAATAGAGAAAAATCTGGCAACAGACACCATTATTACCAATTATTTTAAGCAGCCTTTATTAACCCAAACCTATAGCTTTCATAATTATGTTATTAAGAATTACTTAGACGGCTATTTATCTAAATACGAGTTCAATATTTATGAATATAATGTAGATAATAGTTCGCTCAAAAGGGATGAAAGTTTACCTATTCATAAGTATTATGACTTGGTAAAATCGGGAGCCATCAAAACCCAACAGTCTGATTATTTTTATCGTGTTAACGATACTTTTGGCTTCCAGAACTACTTTGGTATTATTCCCATATTTAGCGGGCCTAACTTTTTGGGTTCTATAATTATCGACCTTAAAACACGGGCTTTTGACTATGATGCTTATTTTCCTGATTTACTAATTAATGGTAAAATCAGAAAGGATGAAGACCTGAGTCAATATTCACTGGCTTTCTATAAAGATGATCAATTGGTTAGCAGGTCGGGTAAATATGTATATCCGGTTGTTAATAACTTATTCAAAGACAATATAGACGGGGTAGATTTTTACAATGAAGAAGCAACACGATATAACCATGCCGTTTATGCACCTTCAAAAGATCGCCTTATCGTAATCAGTAAGGAGAAAGTTCCTTTTACCGAGAGACTTACAACCGTATCGTTCTTCTTTTTAATATTCATCATGTTCGGGGCTGCTGTAAATATTATAGTATGGTTTGCCGTAAATATAAGCAAGAGCCGAGGAGGCATATTTACCATTAATAAATACCTGCTCATTAGTGAGAAGAAAATACTTTATAAAACGAGGATACAATTCTCTATTATTTTTTCGGTAGTGGCTACCTTGATTATTGTAGGTTGGACAACTTTTTTCAACATAAAACAGCAATATTTAGAGCAGCAGAAACAGGAACTAAGAGAGAAAATGCGAAAGGTGCAAGTAGGCTATGAAAGATATGTTGCCACCTTAGATAAAATTAGCATCTCAGAAGAATCAAAGATGGAGTTTAACCAGTTTGCCGATGTGAATGGTGCACTGTTAAATCTTTACGATAAACAAGGTAATCTTATTCTATCGTCTATCCCTAAGCTGTTTGATTATGGCATTATAGCACCTCGTATGGGAGCTGTGGCTTATATCAATTTGGCAAGGCTCAAGAAATCCGAATTTCTGAACAGTAGTGAGAACATAGCTAACTTTAAGTATGCGGCTATTTATGCACCCATAAGAAATGCCATGAACCAAACTATTGGATATTTGGGTTTCCCTTATTATTCAACAGACACAGACTACAAGGCCAAGATTGCCCAATTTATTAATACATTGATCAATATCTATGCGTTGGTATTCGTATTAATTGGTGTTTTAGCAGTCTTTTTGGCAAACCAGATTACCAGCCCTTTAACATTTATCCAAGAAAATATCAAGGAAATAAAGCTGGGACAGAAAAACCAGCCAATTGTATGGCACAGGCAGGATGAAATAGGCTCCTTGATCAGGGAATATAATAAAATGATCGCCGAGCTCGAGATCAGTGCAAATAAGCTGGCACGCAGCGAGCGTGAAAGCGCATGGCGTGAAATGGCTAAGCAGGTAGCACATGAGATTAAAAATCCACTTACACCTTTAAAATTAGGTGTACAGCTCATAGAGAAATCGTGGCGTGAAAGAGATCCTAGCTTTGAAAGTAAATTTGAGAAATTTAATAAGTCTTTTGTTGAGCAGATAGACAGCTTGGCAACCATTGCTTCAGAGTTCTCAAACTTTGCCAAAATGCCTGATACCAAGGTTGAGAAACTGGAACTGCTGCCTATTATAGAGCAGGCTATAGCCGTGTTCAGTACCGCAGATAATGTAGAGATCAATATCAAGAACAATACCTCTAAGCCGCTGGTGATTATGGGCGATAGGGATCAATTATTGAGAACATTCAATAACCTGTTTAAAAATGCAATAGAAGCCAGCGAGCAAAAAGCACAGTGTATAATTAACCTATCGTTGGCCAACGATGAGCATAATGCATATATCCAAGTGCAAGACAATGGCAAGGGTATAGATCCTAAGCTTTATCATCGCATATTCATTCCTAATTTTACCACCAAATCTTCGGGTACTGGTTTAGGTTTGGCTTTTGTAAAACAAGCTATAGAAAACACCGGGGGTAAAATAGATTTTTCTTCGGTGGTTAATAAAGGCACCAAATTCTATTTAACCTTTCCACTGGTTTAATGGTAAGGCATATCATTATATGGTGCATACTTTTTTTACCGGTTGTTGCAAATGCCCAGCAATCAGCTAACAACAGGGTAAAGCAGATTCATGTTACGCAAACCGAAACCACAATAGACACGCTAAGTATTGTACCTAATTCTACGCAGGTATTTTATGGCTCTGGAGCAGAGGTTGATAGTGCTTTATACGCTTTTGATTTTGCTAAAGCTCGTTTTTTATGGAAAGGAGAAATGGGGATGCAGCTTAAAATTGTTTATAAGGTTTTTCCTATCCTGTTCTCAAGAAAGTACTACCATAAAGATATTAAAGCCATAACCGAACTACCCATAGATAACTCGGCTTATTATACCTACAGGCCACAACGAGATAATAATACCTTGTTTACCCTACCAGGCCTAAATAAAAGTGGCAGTATTTCAAGAGGTGTTATGTTTGGCAATAACCAAAACCTGTCTTTGAACTCTGCAATGAACCTACAATTGTCAGGAAAAATAGCCAATGGTATAGAAATATTAGCGGCCATTTCAGACGATAATCTGCCAATACAACCTCAAGGGAATACCCAACAATTAAATGAATTTGATAAAGTTTTTATACAGGTAAAAAAAGACAGTACAACACTTATAGCAGGCGATTACGAACTGACCAAACCCGAAGGATATTTTATGAATTTTTATAAGCGTACCCAAGGTGGTTTGATCAGCCATGCTTTTAGGCATAAAGGCGTGTATTACAATTCAAGTCTGGCGTTGGCTGTTGCTAAAGGTCGTTCGGCACGTAATACTTTTAACGGACAGGAAGGCAACCAAGGGCCCTATCGCTTAACAGGAAACAATAATGAGAGCTATATTGTAATTATAGCTGGTACAGAAAGGGTTTACATAGATGGTGCTTTAATGATCAGAGGTCAGGATAATGATTATGTTATCGATTATAATACTGCTGAATTAACGTTTATGGCTAAACGACTGATTACGCAAAATAGCCGTATATCGGTAGAGTTTGAATATTCTGATAAGAACTATTCCCGTTCTTTAACCTTTTTTAGCCAAACCGCACAAACCGAAAAATTAGCCTTGCGACTTAACTACTACAATGAAAAAGATAACCGTAATCAGCCCTTTTTGCAGAACTTAGATAATGGGCAGAAACAATTCTTATCTCAAATAGGAGCTGATATCAGTCAGGCTTTTTATCCCAATGTAACAGAGGTAGAGTTTAATGAGAATGAGATTCTTTACGAGAAAGTGATTGGGGGCACTAGTTCTTATTACAGATATAGTACGGATCCACAGAAAGCCAAATACCGTTTAGGCTTTTCATATGTGGGAGAGGGTAAGGGTAATTATGTAATCAATACTCAGTCTGCCGCCAATGGTAAGGTTTATGAATATCTAGAGCCGATAAATGGAATACCTCAGGGTGGTTATGAACCCATAACCTTGTTAATTACACCTAAACAACAGCAAATGCTAACTTTTGGGGCAGATTTTAAGCCCCGTAAAAATGCGTTGATAAGAGCAGAACTGGCTACGAGCAATTATAATGTTAATCTTTTTGCGCCCTCAGAACAAGCAGATAATAAAGGTTACGGCGCTAAGCTCAAAGCGGGCAATGACTGGAATTTAAATACAAAAAGTTTACTGCTTAAAACGTGGGTAGATTATGAATATGTAACAGAAAACTTTAAACCTATAGAAAGATATAGAACAGTTGAGTTTAATCGTGATTTTAACCTTAATGCACAGGCACTGCCTGCCGCAGAACATCTTATTGCGGCTAAAGCCCAGTTGATCAATAGTCCGCAACAATATCTTAATTATGCTTTCAATACGTTTATACGTCAAGGACAATATGAGGGGTATTTAAATGAAATAAATACACAGTATAAATGGCAAAAGCTGAAATTGAAATATGATGGCAGCTTATTGAATACTGATGCGAAAGTTAATAAGGGGACTTTTTATAAACACTTTTTTGACCTTAGCAGAGAGATGGGCAAGATAGATATAGGTTTAGTATTTGAACAGCAACACAATATAACCAAAGATGCTTTAAGCCAGAACCTTACTGGAAATAGCTTTAATTACGAAATATATAAAGTGTATGCACAATCTGGTCGAGCTGATAAAAACCGCTATAAAATAGATTATGCTTATCGCTTAGATTATTTGCCTCGTTTAAATGATTTATTGCAAAGTGCAAAATCGCAGATGGTTAATGTTGGTATAGATCTGGCGGCTAACCCTAACTCAACATTGAGCCTTACATCGGGTTATAAAAAAACAATTTATGCAAATAATTTTGTTTCCACACAGAATGATGAGAGTGTGGTGGGTAGGTTAGAGTATTATCTGGGTATATTCAAACGGTTTATCAGTACCAATATCTATTATGAAGTAGGTAATGGGCAAGAACCTAAGCGTGATATTACTTATTTGGAAGTCTTGCCCGGACAAGGAGTTTATGCATGGATAGATTACAATGGTAACGGGATTAAAGAACTGGATGAATTTGAGATTGCCCGTTTTCCGGATCAGGCCAAATACATCCGTATTTTTACACCTTCTACGCAATATGTCCGTACCAACTTTACAGGTATAAGCCAAACCGTTAATATCAATCCATCAACTATTATTAAAAACAGAAAAGGCTTATCTGGTTTGATCTCAAAATTTACAGACCAATTATCTTATAAAATAGATAAGAAGATATTAGCAGGAACAGGGATTGAAAACTATGATCCTTTCTATACTGCTATTGATGCAGCTAACCTAATCTCTTTAAACTCATTTTTACGGAATACGCTTTTTTTTGACCGTAATAACCCGGTATTTGGCGCAGAATTCAATTACCTTACAGATGGCGCTAAAAGTTATCTTTCAAGTGGTTTCGACAGCCGTAAAAGAAATGAAGCCGGATTGCGGATCAGAACGGGTTTTATGCGGAGCACAAATATTAATCTGGTGCTTAACCAAGGCATAAAGCGTTATGAGTCTGAACTGTTTAAACAAAGAAATTATCGGATCAATTACTTTACCCTACAACCAGAGGTAAACTACCAGTTCAATACCGATTTAAGAGTAAGTTTTGTGGGTGTGCTCAATTTACAGAAAAATGAAGCTGCATTAGGTGGAGAAAGCAATGAAAATCTTACCTTTTTAACTGAAGGAAGATACAATGTCTTGAAAAAAGGTGTGCTTACAGGAAAGCTATCTTACATCAATAACAACTTTAAGGGAAGCAGCAATAGCACAGTAGGTTATGAAATGCTTTCAGGCTTACAAACGGGTAATAATTATACTTGGGCATTAGGAGTACAGCGAAATATAGGAGCTGGTATTCAGCTTAATTTAAATTACGAAGGACGTAAATCGCCTGAGGTAGCAGTTGTACATACAGGAACCATGCAGGTGCGAGCTTATTTTTAGGTAAAAGAAAACTGCCTCAAGAATTGAGGCAGTTCAAGAAATTTAATCTATTGATTTTTCTAATTGACCAATTTTAGTCCAACTGGTATCTGGTTTCAGATCAACTGCAATTAAAACTCCATCTTTAGTCTTGTTAAAAGCAATGCCATTTGCCAATTCTGCATTAATATCTTTTGGTGTTAACCTATATAGAGCCCCTGTAATGGGGTCTATAACTAATCCAATGATACCGCCGAATAAAATATTTCCGATATACCATTCATTAAATTGTTTTTTCAACTCCACGCTATAAGGCTTATACCCTTCAAGTTTAATCTGTACGGTGTGAGTATCTTTTCTTGTAAGCTTGGTTGTAAATGGTGTTTTTCCCATTTCTTTCCCATCAATAAAAACAGTAGCGTTGTTAGGCGTACTGTTAAATTGCATTTCTTGTTTGGATCCTGAAATGATTGTTGCACAACCTGTTAATGACAAAGTCACTATGATCCCTAAAATAAATTTCTTCATCGTTTGTTTAAAGCGGTTTTTTTAATGAGCTCAAAAATATTAATATTTCTTTACAGTCAAAAAAAGAATATTCGCTGCGATTGCACCATATTTCTCAACAAAAAAGTCGGAAGATTTTTTCTTCCGACTTTTCTCCATGTAGAGTCTTATTATAAAAAATTATTTCTTAAACTCACTGGTTGCGTAAAATTCCATATCTGGATAATCGCGTTTGGTCATATCAAGCATAAAATCATTGTCTGAT
>DDEP01000128.1 GCA_002336465.1 Pedobacter sp. UBA1951 | reverse complement strand
TTTTATTCTTCTCGGCAGCATAGTGGTTATTAAATAGAGATGTTGCGATCCTGTATAAGTAAACTAAAACTGCTCGATGTTGATCAGCACTCTTAATCTGGTCTGCCTGAAAGGATTTATATTTCTTGAGCCTTTCGAATGTTTCGTGAGCAATTTGCTTTCCAATATGCGGGTCAAGTTTACGTTTTTCACATATTCGAGCACACTCACTCTTCACTTCAGTCAAAAAACGTTTAAGAAGTTGTTCGTACAACTCATCACCCACTTCATTAGTGCAAAAAAGCTCTAATAGGGTAAGATCTGAGATTTGATTAAGCTCTGAATTAGTAAGCAATGCTTTTCTATTTAATATACCACGAAGCGTGACATCCTTAATGTCACGCTTCGTGGTAGAATGGGTGGTATAGGTCACCAAGTTATGAATAAAATTGAAAATGCGTAATCAGAGCTGGACTTTACTCGGTCATTAATTCCAAAAGAATATACAAATAAGGTTTGGTTGATATTCAAATTTCGTAGCTTTTGTATCCTATATTCTATTTTTTGTATATATTATAACCTCGCCTGTATTAGTTACATCAAGCTACAAATAGGTCATGGCTCAATATATACTAAGCGTAAAAGTGCATGATTCAGACAATCTAAAAATTATCTAATATGGCTATTTTAAATGTTGCCTCAAATAATCGGCCTAGCATATTTATAGGTAGTAGCAGTGAAGGTCTTGAAGTTGCCAGAGCTGTTAAATCTAATTTTGATAAAGAAGCCGATGTTGATATTTGGGATGAAAATCTTTTTGCTTTAAATAAGAGTAATCTTGAAAATTTAATAAATAGAGCCTCGTTTTATGATTTCGCGATAATCATTTTGACTCCTGATGACGAGGCATTAATTAGGGGTAATAACGAAATAATTCCCAGAGATAATGTTTTGTTTGAATTAGGTCTTTTTTTAGGAGCAATTGGTGTAAACCGTACATTTTATATTGCCGAAGAATCTGTAAAAATTCTTACTGATTTTAAGGGACTAACAAACACAACATATAGAGGGAGAGACAATTTAGTTGCTGCTGTCGGCAATAGCTGTAACACTATTAGAAGAGAAATGGAAGTTGCTGAAAAGCTCTATCGGTTTTCTCTGCTCCCATCAACATCGTTAGCTATCGGATATTACAAAAATTTCCTTGAAAAGGTCTCTGATGCTTTTACACATATTGATGAATTTGAAGTTCTCGAGAAAAACTCAAAAGGCGATATTATAAATAAACAAATTGTACAAGTAAAAAATAGATTTCCATCTATCACTATTTTATTGCCACAAAAACTATCTGATCTCCAGCCAGCTATTTTAAAAAGAAGAACCAGTACGTTAAAACAAATAACAGTAAATACTTCATTTCGACCTTTTCCATTTTATATAGAAGGAGATATTGATGAGGATAATGTTAATTTTTTTGACATACCCACTACTTTATTGTCATCTTTAGAAACAGTTAATAAAATATTTAGTCAAGATTTTTTAGTCCGTGACAATAATCTTGATCGAATTCAACGGCGTGAAATTTCCAATTTCGAAAAAACAATTAGGATACTCGTTCCTGATAATATTGAAAATGAATTAATTAAGTTTGACACTTTAAATTAACCCACTTTAACTACTAATATAATGGCAGACTGTCAAAATTTATTTCGATCCTATCTCGCTAAGATTTCGATTGATAGCGAAAAGGAAAAGAAAATGAAGACGTCGCGAGATAAACTTCGGGATAGAATCCGTGACTGGTTTAAAAAAAATCAACCCGATTATAAGCCTTGTTTTTATGTGCAGGGCTCTACAAAGATGAAGTCAGTCATCAAGACAAAAGATGACATTTGTGATTTAGATGACGGTGTTTATTTCTTTCAAACCCCGACCCATGAACCGGAAACTCTTCAAGACTGGGTACGTCAGGCGGTCGACGGATATACAAGCAAGCCTGCACAACATCGAAAAAAATGTATCAGGACGATTTTTGCCGGTGATTATGAGATTGACCATCCAGTCTATTATAAAGATGTAGATACTGATGAGTATCAAATAGCAATCAAAGGTGAAGACTGGCGCGATGATGATCCCAAAGGCATGATTTCTTGGTTCATAAAAAAGAAAAAACAGGATACCAGAATAGTTAATGCAGTAATGTATTTGAAAGCTTGGTGCGATTTTAAGAGACATAAAATGCCCAGCGGTCTAACAATGACAATTTTAGCATCAAATACATTAGATAAAATTGTCCTCAACGATCGCGATGACATCACACTGAGAGATATTCTTAGTGAGATAAAAAAAACTTTAGATTCAGAATTTAAATGTATTGTTCCTGTTAAACCAGGCGATGACCTTTTTGAGGATTATGACCAAACCAGAGAGGATAACTTTAAGACAGCTTTAAAAGAATTCTTAGATGATGCCAACAAAGCACTTCGAGAAGAGAATCAATTTAAAGCAAGTAAACTTTGGCAAAAACACCTAGGAGATCGGTTTCCCGATGGAGCCGATAAAAAACAAGAGTCTGCTTTAAAAACAACTATTGTAACTGGTGCTGCCAGATCTAATCCATGGTGTAATGATTAATGGGATTGGTTTATTCAAGAAAGAGGCAAAATATATAAATGACCATTTTCCCACTTTAGCCTATGCTGAGGAGGAAAATGGTCATCCATTCATTTACGGAGAGATTCTATTAACTGATCCTGAAAATGAGTTGCTTGATAGCTATTTAATCAAGATAGTACCAACGGATAATTACCCCTTAAGTTTTCCCAAGGTATTTGAAAGGGGAGGGCGTATCCCTATCAATGTTGATTGGCATGTTTTTCCTGACGGCCACTGTTGCTTAATGTCAATCCCTCAAGAGACCTTAACTTGCAAAAAAGGTATAACACTAGTTTGGTTTATTGAGCAAGAAGTAATCCCTTATTTCTACAATCAAAAACACCGCGAGCTTTTTGGTTATTTTTTAAAAGAAAGATCTCATGGAAATAAAGGTCATATTGAATTCTTTCAGGAGAAGTTCAATACTACAGATCTAGATTTCATCGTCAAAATGCTTCATTTCATTGCAAAGAAAAAAGAGCCAAAAAATACAGATAAATGTTTCTGTGGTGGGACTTCAAAATATTGGAAATGCCATAGAACGCTTTATAGAGAATTTCAATTATTTGACACAGGTGAAATACTCCTTTATGTAAAGCTTATTCAAAAATATATAATCGCTCAGGGTTCATAATTATAATAATTAATCCAACTTCTGAGGTCTTTAACTAATAAATGTACTTTAGTACTTGGGTTAGCATTAATTACAGGAACATTAACATGGAGACTGCTCGCTAAACTGTGTCACAGGTGAATAAAGGGATAAAAAACTCTTATTTTCACTATCATGACTAACGAGTTCGATTTCGAGGCCTTCAAACAGGCCGCTATCAAAGGCCTTTACGAAGGTAAACCCCTAACGGGCGAAAACGGCCTGTTTGCCCCTTTGCTCAAACACTTTTTAGAGTCCGCTTTGGAAGGGGAAATGGATGGCCATTTAGCACAAACCCGACTTCCTGAGCAGAACCGTCGAAATGGCAAAACTACTAAGCAGGTTAAAAGCAGTGCTGGTCCCTTAGAGTTGCAAACTCCCCGTGACCGAACCGGCAGCTATCAACCCCAGATCGTTCCCAAACGACAGGTTGTACTGACACCCCAACTCGAACAGAAGGTGCTTTCGCTCTATAGCGTAGGCAATAGCTATGCCGATATTAGTCAGCATCTGTCGGAGATGTATGGCTATTCCCTCTCTGATAGCGAGTTAACCGCCATTACGGATAAAGTAATTCCAGCCATGCGGGAATGGCAAAACCGGCCACTGGAGAGTCTATATACACTAGTGTGGCTAGACGGTATTTATTACAAAGTACGCCATGATGGCAAAGTAGTCACGCGTGTACTCTACAGTGTGATCGGGCTAAGCCTGTCAGGCAAAAAGCAAGTATTGGGTATCTACACGGCTGAAAGTGAGTCAGCTAAGTTCTGGCTGACGGTCCTGACAGATCTTAAACAAAGGGGCGTTGAAGACTTGCTCATTACCTGTGTCGATGGCCTGAAAGGTTTTGATACGGCCATTGCCAGTGTTTTTCCGGCCACAACGGTGCAGCTCTGTATTGTTCATCAACTCCGCAACAGTTTTCGGTTCGTGCCCGACAAGTTATTAAAAGACTTGGCTAATGACTTGAAGACCGTTTATCAGGCTCTTAACCGAGAGCAAGGCTTGGAAAATTTATTGATAGTGCAGGAAAAATGGGGATCGGCATATCCCAAAGCGGTCCAGCCTTGGGTAGAGAAATGGGAGCTGTTATCGCCGTTTTTCGACTATCCGGCCGCTATTCGCAAAGTGATGTACACCACCAATACAGTGGAAGGTTATCACCGCCAGTTACGCAAAGTGACGAAAACGAAAGGTGCCTTTTCGTCGGATGTAGCTTTACAAAAGTTGGTTTATCTGACGATTCAGAACCTGCAAATCAAATGGGAAACGACGACTTACAATTGGAAAGAGATCATCAATCAGTTCAGTATTATCTTTGAAGAGCGGATTAAATCCCATCGCTTCGAATAAAACCTGCTGACACAGTTCAGCGAGCACTCCCTTAACATGTGCACTCAATAAAGCCTCAGCCCTGTTAGTTGCATCAATTTCGCTTCCAATAACGAAAATCACCTCCAGAATGTCAGGGCTACCATGATTATATACAAACTGCTCATGGTTCGCAAATTGCCTTATTGTTTGCTCAAGTAATATATAAATCTGTTGTCTAGGTATTGGAGGAGTAGATGCGACATCTACCAAGTGTAATAATAGCCAAAGTTCAAATACCTCATTACTATAAGCCGTGTTAAAATTCTGTGCTTCAGCGATTTGAAGTGCTTCATTAAACCGTCTTATTCTCGATTCGTTAATATCTGCATCGTCCTTATCAAAAACGACCCAAAGAAAATCGACTTCTCTTTTTTCATCTTTTACAAATTTATCCCTTTCAATTATTGCCCTTTCAACTACGCCCTTTGGATCTAGGCCAGTACCTATTGGTTTTAAATAGAGCGTTTCCTCTGGAAGTAGATTTACAAAGTGATCAAAATAATAAGGTTCTGTTTTTTCGTCTTCGCAAACTATAAAGAATACATATTCGTATTTTTTTATTCTAAGAGGCCGCTTAACTGATTCATTTGACGCTTTTTTTGCAAGCTTCCCTTTCCTAGCCATTAGTTCCAATTTCTAATGATAATAAATCCTTTAAGTCTGGGACTGCACCATATCTTCCTTCAAAATATCTTTTTTCCTTATCTGTATCTGGTCTCTCTTTCTCTGGTTTTAGGCTTTTCTTATTATCAATATATACAAAATCTGATAGAGAGTACACTTCTGTCGACTCCCATTCATTTTGACTAGAAAAATAAATTTGATCTCTTCTTAAATCACAATAAGATAGCAAGTTTGTGCCATGGGTAGCAAAAATTAGTTGCGCTTTATTTGGGTTTGTTTTTTTATTAAGAAAAAGATTGATTGTTTGCAAGGTCATTATAGAATGCATTTTAGCTTCTATTTCATCAATTATTAATGTGCCACCGTTCACTAGTGCCCAAATAATTGGGCCGCTGATATGGAAAGCCTTTTTTGTACCTGCGGATTCTCTTTCTTCTAATTTCCAGTTAACTGTTTCTTTTGTCTTACTTCCATTTGCATCATACATTTTATGTGTCGACCAAACTGAAAACCCTTCTTTCCCGTTCAAGTCTTTAATGATTGCATTTCGAAGATTATCTGGAATTTGCTTATTCAATTCATTACTATCAAATTTTTGAGTAGTTATTTCTAAGTCTACTATTGATAAATTTAATCTCGAAAAATATTCTTTTATTTTTAATCTATATTCAGGATTTTGCCAAAGTTCAAAAGTTTGAAAGACTTCATCTTCAGTTTGAATACCATCAACCTTTCTAAAATGATTGAACCATTGAAATATTTGTTTCGCTTCTTCTACATTCAACATATCGCAT
>DDEP01000198.1 GCA_002336465.1 Pedobacter sp. UBA1951 | reverse complement strand
GCATTCAATTTAGCTTTTCGCAATAATAGTAGTAAAATAATAATGATAACGACAGTCAATATGAGTGCTAATGTTTTATAATCAGAGCTTTTGCTAATCTTATTGTTATAATTTAATAACTCATCATTTTTTAATTGAAGATCGCGAATGGTGGTTTTAAAGTTAATGATACGTTGAGTATTAAAATCTGCATCTGTTTGTACCTGCTTAAACTGTATATCTTTATATTCGAGCAGTACTTTCAATTCCTGAAAAATATTGTTATCGTTCATTACAATAGCTCTCAGTATTTCATTAGAATTTCTGATGTCTCGCTTGGTTTGTAAACCAAATATGCCTGTTCTGGCTTTTAGACTTTCGTCATACTGGCTAAATTTTGCGCTACGGTCTGCCAATAAGTTGTTGATCTTGGTTCTTTGTATGTTGTAAGCAGAAGTGTCTTGCGCATAAATATTAAACAAGAAGCAAGAAAAAAATATAAAGAGAGAAGTTTGTTTTAACATATTAAAAGTTTAGATGATTCAAGCAAACATTGTGCCTCACTTGCACTTATTTATGGTCTTGTATATACTGGTAAACTTTGGCTCTGTATGTTTCTCCAATGGGTATTTTTTCAGAACCAATGTAAATCATATTGCCATCAATCATGTTAATTTTATCTAAAGCGATAATATACGATTTATGCACCCTGATAAAATTATTTGAGGGTAGCAAAGGCTCAATATCTTTTAACGTTAAATAAGTAATTAATCTTTGTTCTGGTAAAAAAATAGAGATGTAATTTTTAAGTCCCTCAATATAAATGATGTTGTTAAAATTAATTTTTATGAATTTGTTTTTCGTTTCGCCCTTAATAAACATGAAATCCTTATCGTCTAAAACTTCATCTTTCTCTTTTACATCGGTAATGCCTAAGTTAAATAGGGTTTGGGCTTTTTGTACAGCTCTTAAAAAACGTTCAAATGAAATAGGTTTTAATAAATAATCAACCACATCATTTTCATAGGCGGTTAAAGCATGTTCTGGGTAAGCGGTGGTTAAAATAACCTTACAATTATTGCCTACTATTTTCAAGAATTGTAATCCAGTTAATTCAGGCATCTGTATATCTAAAAATACCAGATCAGCTTTATTTTGTTGCACCCAAGTTAGGGCCTCAATTGCATGAGTAGTCTTACCAACTAATTTTAAGTAAGGGATTTTCTGAATGTAATTCCCGATAATATCAGCGGCATAAGCTTCATCGTCAACAACAATACAGCGAATTTTATCCATATCTCTAATCTAAAGTTATTTGGAGTAAACATTGGTAAAATTTTTCATCGTTCTGTATGGTTAAGTGATACTGGCTTGGATAAATTAAATCTAACCTTTTTTTAATATTGTTTAACCCGATTCCAGAGGATTGGTCTTTTTGCTGTTGATTTATATAATTCTTTAATTCAAAAGTTAGCTTATTTCCATTAACGGTTAAGTGAATGGTAACGGGCTTTTCTTGATCATTAACCACCCCATGTTTAAATGCGTTTTCTACAAAGGGAATAAGCAACAAAACCGCTATTTTTTGTTGATCAATAGTTCCATAAATTTTAAAATCGACATAAAAATTAGGGGCAAAGCGCATTTTAAATAATTCAATATAACTTTCTATGTATTCGATTTCTTTGGTCAACAATACTTTTCCATCTTCACTCTCTTGTAAAGTATAGCGCATTAAGCTAGATAAACGAATTATAGCGGAAGCCAATTGCTCAGAAACAGGAAGGGCTAATGAATAAATATAATTGAGCGTATTATACAAGAAATGTGGATTGATCTGAGATTTTAAAAAAGCCAGTTCAGCCTTAGTAGCTTCTTGTCTAAGTATCGCATTTTCTTTTTCTCTGTTTAGTGCTTTTTCTGTACTGTAAATCGCTATAGTAAAAAATACTCCAGAAAAACCGTAAAAAATATTGCTGACTAAATAAAATGAGGAGCTGAAATGTTTGCCATAATTTTGAAAGCCAAACAATCTTGAAAAGGTAAACTGTTCAATAAAATACCTTAAGAAGATAAAAATACTTAAACCTAAAAAAATAGCAAAAACAGTCTTAGGTATATTTTTCCAATCTAAAAAAAATGGAAATATGAGTAAATAACAAAAATAAAACTGGATTATTCTAACTAAAGTAAAAGTTACATTAAATACCATCGATGCAGTAAGATCAGGCTCATAAATGCTAGGCACCAAATTCCATATCAAATAAATGATACACCCCGCAACATGTAATAAGATCTTTTTCTTTTTACTCATCCTATAAAAATAGTATCGATTAATTTCATTTCAGCATTTTTTATATCAAACCCTTAAAATGTTATATCAAATTATAATTTATTATTCAAAAAGCATTTTTTGTAGCAAATGTCTATTTAGAATAATAATATGAATGGTTCGGATAATAAAATTGAACAAATAATTGACGGATAAGAATTTTGTATTCAGATAATCAATTATACAATGAAATGTAAATTACTATTGCTATTAAGCCTGCTTACAGCAAGTGTTTCATACGCACAGCATAAGATTAAATTACAAGGAGTGGCAAAAGATAGCACCAACCTGCAAAAAATCCACTATCTAACCGTTAGTTTATTTAAAGATGATACACCCAAAACACTAATAGCAAATACTTTAACTGATACCGCAGGAACATTTACCTTTACTGTTGATACAGGGAAATATGTTTTGGCTTTCAATTCTTTTGGTTATCAGCAACTTACGCAAAAGCTAGTCATAAGCACACAAACAAAATCAGATTTAGGTATTTATTTAATGAAGCCACAAGCTAGCCAATTAAGGGAAGTGGTAATTTCTGGCACCAAACCCTTGATAAAACAAGATAGAGACCGGTTAATTTACGATGTAGAACAAGATCCCTCGGCTAAGAGTGAAAGTGTTTCTGAAATTTTTAGGAAAGTGCCGATGTTAAGCGTAGATGGAGATGGAAACGTACAGATGAATGGTCAAAGTAATTTTAAAGTCTTATTAAACGGAAGAGAAACAGCCTTGTTTGCTCAAAATATAAAAGATGCCTTAAAAGGATTTCCTGGAGCAATAATCTCTAAAATAGAAGTAATTACATCACCATCTGCAAAATACGATGCCGAAGGAATTGGAGGTATCATTAACATCATTACTAAAAAAGCAATTTTTGGGTATAATGGGTTTGTAAGTGTTTATTATTCAAATATTAACTACAATGCCAGTACCAATTTTAGTGTAAGATCTGGTAAATTAGGTATTACAGGAACATATTATCTAAGCGGTATCTACGATAATAAAACCAAGATAACTTCAGAAACTTTACCCTTGGTTCCATCAGTTTACCAAAGCAGAATGCTTACAGGCGAGCGTACAAATGATAGATTTTATAATGATGGAAACATAGAAATAAGCTATAATGTTGATAGTTTGCAAACACTTGTTTTGTATGGTAATATTAGCGGAGGAAATGGCAAAAATAACTTTGTTCAACACATCAATACCCGATTAAATTCGTCAACAAATATCAAAGGGTTGTTTGATCAGCAAATCAAAAGCAATTTTCCAAATTACGGATTAGGTACAGAGTTTATCAAAAAATATAAAAGCAATAAAGAAAAAGAATTGAGTATAAGATTTAACGGTCAGTTTAGTAAAAATGATGAATTGAATGAAAGTAGTTTGTTATCTGTACCAAGCAATTTGTTCTTAGATAACCAGAGCTACTCAAATAATAAAGAATATACCTTACAAACAGACTTTCTGCAACCCCTTTCCAACAACTTTAAGTTAGAAACAGGGGCTAAGGTAATTTTTAGAAAAGCAGAATCTAACTATTCGAGCTTGAGTAAAACCGACGAAAGTCTTCCTTTTGAACCAAACCCATTAAATACAGATAGCTTTGGTTATAATCAGCAGGTTTACAGTGGTTATGCTTCTCTTAATTTTTACGTAAAACAAATTAATTTCAGAACTGGTTTAAGGGTAGAGCATACTACCGTAAATGGAGATTTTTTTAGTTCAGATACTAAAGTAAAACAAGATTATACTTCACTGATCCCCGATCTATCCATGAATGCCAAACTTGCCAAAAACTACACAATAGTGCTAAGTTACACCAAACGTTTGCAGCGCCCTTATATCAATACCTTAAATCCATTTGTGAATAACAATGATCCGTTAAACATCTCTTTTGGCAATCCTGATTTAAGTGCGCAAACAATTCATACGATCTCTTTGCAAAACCGTTTGGTTAATGGCTCAAATTTTGCATCCTTATCATTTAATGCCTCATATTCTGGAAATATGATTGTTCAGTATGCAAACTTTAACGAAAAAACAGGTATAACGGCGATAACTTATGGTAATTTAGGTAAAAATGTAGAAGCCGGTAGTTCATTGGTTTTAAACGGATCATTATCTAAAAAAGTAAATGGTGGAATTGTGCTTTCTTTAAGATATAATAAAATTGAAAATAAGTTCATTGCAACCCAACATGCAGCAGGATTTAGTGGATTAGCAGTAGGCTTTTTTGCTTATAAGATAACCGAATTATTTACGTTAAGTGGAAGCGGGGGAATTAGTAAGCAAACTTACAATTTGGTTAATTCTGCTAGTTCAAACCCTTTTTATCAGATAAATTTTGGTTATAAATTCTTTAACCAGAAGCTAAGTACAACTATTAATTTTAATAACTTTTTTAACAAATGGCAAAATGTAACAGCCTTAACCAAGGATGCTAATTTTACAACAAAGACCATCAATACTTCTTTAAGCAGGGTAATTTATGCAGGTTTTACATACAATTTCGGCAAGTTAAAAGAAAACCTATCTAAGAAAAAGGGAGTTAAGAACGATGATTTAATTAACTAAATTATTGTTCCATTAAACTCCAAGCTTCGGCTTTTTGTACAAAGTTGGGTTTTACTACAGCCCATGTTTCTTTAAACAAAGTCGAATGTCTATAGTTTTCTAAGTGTTCTTCATTTTCCCATTTACTAATGGTAAAAAATATTTCTGGATTAGCCTTATCTTGAAAAAGATTTACTTCAGTACAACCCTTAAAGGCTTCGATATGAGGTTTTAATGAACCAAAAAACTTTTTAAAATCGACAATGTACGTTTGGTTAAAATGCATTTTTACAACTCTTGTAAGCATAGGGTGTATATGAAAAATTAAGAACGAAATTCTACTCTTACAATATCATTAAGGTGCAGACCTAATAAACCGCTGGCTTTACCTTTGTTAATTGCAATTTCTAAGTGATTGCTGATCCCGAACAAACAAAGCTTTTCGCCTTCAGGAACTTCATTGTAATGCCAGCTTAATTGGGTAATGGTTTCGTTTTTCCTGAAATAGAGCGTAAAATCACGGTTTTTCTGAACCTTGGTAAATAGGTCTTTGGTAATATTGGTAATAACATTGCTAAACGTATCCACGAAAATAACACTACCTCTTATAATATCTTTCTCAATTACCGGATGTAAGAGCATTTTTTGTTCTACATCAGAAGCTGGAATACCTATATCGGTTAAACTGCCACCTTTAGCCAGATGCACAGCCCCTTTAACCAGAATATCAACAAGCGGAAAATGAAGAAACTTAAGATCTTGCATAATGTTAAGCTCAACGATTTCATCAGGAGCCTCATTAAATAACAAAGAAAAAATTCCGTTATCGGCGCCTACAAAATAATGTCCTTTGTACTTTAAAGCAATGTATTTGGTGTTCTCGTTAAAAACAGAATCAATGCCAATCAGGTGTACAGTGTCTTTGGGAAAGTAGGTATAAGAATTTTTTAACACAAAAGCCGCATACGAAATATTAAAGGAAGGCACCTCATGTGTAATGTCTATAATATTAACAGTAGGTAGATTACTTAAAATGCTGCCTTTTAGAGCAGCCTGATAAAAATCTTTCGTACCCAAATCTGTTGTTAATGTGATTATAGCCATTAAAAATTAAATATTATTTCTTATTCTTGTGTACAGGCAATTTGCCTACAAATATTCAACTTTTAAATTGAATTTAATACCCATTTAAATAAAAATACAATATTTTGAACGAAATTAAGCTTACCATCGATACAGCCGACCAAATTCAGTTTTGGGGAGCCAATAATGAGCACTATGAGATGATAAAAGCCGCTTTCCCTAAATTAAAAATCGTGGCTCGTGGTAATGAAGTTAAAGCTCTTGGAGATTCAGAAGAACTCAAGAATTTTGAGCAGAAAATACAACTTTTAGTAGAACATTTAGAAAAATACAGAACCCTTTCACCTAATGATATCCAAGGTATTTTAGGTGCTAAAATAAGCGAAGTATCTTCTACAGAAGGTGCAGCAAAAAACAATGGTGGCGGAGGTGAGGTTATCGTATATGGTAACCATGGCCTAATGGTTAAAGCCAGAACAGCCAACCAACGTAAAATGGTAGAGAGCATTGGCAAAAATGACATTTTATTTGCCATTGGTCCTGCAGGTACAGGAAAAACCTATACTGCAGTTGCACTTGCTGTAAGAGCCCTTAAAAATAAAGAAATTAAACGTATCATCTTAACACGTCCGGCGGTAGAAGCAGGAGAGAACCTAGGCTTTTTACCCGGCGATTTGAAAGAAAAAGTAGATCCCTATCTGCGTCCTTTATACGATGCTTTGGATGATATGATACCTCCTGAAAAACTGAAGATTTATTTAGAAAACCGTACCATAGAGGTGGCACCGCTTGCTTTTATGAGGGGTCGTACTCTTGATAATTGCTTTGTGATTTTAGATGAGGCTCAGAATTCAACCGATATGCAGTTGAAAATGTTTTTAACTCGTATGGGGCCAACTGCTAAATTTATTGTAACCGGAGATGTTACGCAGGTAGATTTACCTAAGAAAACACAGTCGGGTTTACATAATGCACTTCGTATCTTGTCCGATATTAAAGGCATAGATATTATTTATTTAAATGGAGAAGACGTAGTAAGACATAAACTGGTTAAACAGATTTTAAAAGCTTACGGTGATATCCAATAATTAAGTTTAAAATGGAAAGCATCAGGCTCACAGATCAATTGACCTTACGGTTCGAACCTCTCGAAGAAAAGGTAAGGTTAATTGTTGCAGAAGGAGAGAATGAATTGGCTTGCCGAAAGGAAAAAAAGAAAAACTTATTCGATTATTTGACCACCGATAAAACAGATTTGTTTAAGGGCAGGTTACAATTAAAAAAGTACGATAACCATATAGAAGTTCATTTAAAAGGACAGATAGTGGGTATGTTAAGCGCAGAAGATTTTAAGGACAGATTAAACAAAATGCAATAATTTTAACCCTGTAGATTTAAATCTACAGGGTTTTTTGTTTTAAAATCGTATTTTTATAACCTCATGAAAGCAGTTAAAGAAACCCATTTTAATTTTCCCAAACAGAGCAACTTTTATAAAGGTAAAGTAAGAGATGTTTATACCATTGATAATCAGTTTTTAGCAATGGTGGTAACAGACAGAATATCGGCGTTTGATGTAGTNNCCATTTAAGGTAGAAATGGTTATCAGAGGATATTTGGCAGGTCATGCCTGGCGTGAGTACAGCTCGGGCAAAAGAACAATATGCGGTGTATCTTTACCTGAAGGACTTAAAGAAAACGATAAACTCCCTGAACCTATTATTACGCCTACAACTAAAGCAGCAGTAGGACATGATGAAGATATTTCTAGAGCAGATATATTGGCCAAAGGTATTGTGAGCGAAGAAGATTATACCCAATTAGAAAAATACACTAAAGCGCTTTACCAACGTGGTACCGAGATGGCCGCCCAGCGTGGGTTGATTTTGGTAGATACCAAATACGAATTTGGCAAAGCAGATGGCATAATCTATTTGATAGATGAAATTCATACACCAGATTCATCAAGATATTTTTATGCCGAAGGTTACCAAGCAAGACAAGAAAACAACGAGCCACAAAAACAATTGTCTAAAGAATTTGTGCGTAAATGGTTAATTGAAAATAATTTTCAAGGTAAAGATGGGCAGGTGGTTCCACCAATGACAGGAGAAATTATCAGTTCAATATCTGAAAGGTATATTGAATTGTATGAACAGATAACAGGAGAACAGTTTGTAAAAGATAATTCAGAAAACCTGCTAGCAAGGATTGAAGAACGTACAACAACTGAAATTAATAAACTTATACAGGCTTAATTTAGGGGATTAAAAGATGAAATTTTCGACAGATAAACACGAAAAATACGTAGTAATAAAGTTAGATGAAAACAAATTCACTAACGATAATACACCGGCATTAAAAGCTGAGTTTATTCTATTAAATACAGAAGGGTTCAGAAATATTGTACTTGACCTTTCAGAAGTTAATGAATGTAATGATTCGCAAGACTTGAGCTGCTTATTGGTAGGAGACAGGTTGTGTAAAAGTGCAGATGGTGTTTTTGTAGTTTGCGGAGTAAATGAGGACTTAGCACAAGTTATAAAAATGTCTAACATCCATCAGTCGGTAACATTTGTAAACAAACTTGACGAAGCTACCGATTTGATTTTTATGGAAGAAATAGAAAAAGAACTAAGAGGAAGTGTAGATAAAGGTTAGGGATGAAGTTTGAGTTGACTATTTTGGGTAGCAGCTCAGCTACGCCTGTTTATAATCGTAATCAAAGCGCACAGCTACTTAACTGCAACGATAATTTTTATTTGATCGATTGTGGAGAAAGTACCCAGCAGCAACTGATTAAATACAACCTGAAAGCAGCTAGGATAGACCATATTTTTATCAGCCATTTACATGGTGATCATTTTTTTGGTTTAATAGGCTTGCTTTCTAGCATGCATTTGAGCGGACGGAAAAAGGCCATTCATATCTATTGCCCTGAACCACTCAAAGAAATACTGGATATACAGTTCAAATATTCGGAAACATTATTGAATTTTCCGATACAGTACCATTTTACCCATACCGATAAACCAGAGGTTATCCTTAAAAATCAGGATATAGAGGTAGAAACCATTATCTTAAATCATCGCATACCTTGTACAGGTTTCAAATTCTCGCAAGTAAAACGCTTAAGAAAATTAATTATAGAGAAGCTTGAAGCAGACAAAATAGGAAAGGAGTATTACCACCTCATTAAACGAAATGAAGAAGTAACCCTACTTGATGGAAGAATAATAAAAAATGAGGATTATACCATAGATTCTCCTCGTCCACGTAGTTATGCCTATTGCTCAGATACGATGTTTGATACAAAGTATTTTAACAGTATAAAACACTGCGATACATTATATCATGAATGTACCTTTTTACATGAGCTTTTAGAAAGGGCACTTTCTACACATCATACCACTGCGTTACAAGCAGGAGAAGTAGCTAAAATAAATGAAGTAGGAAAATTGATTATAGGCCATTTTTCTTCGAGGTATAAGATATTACAGCCCTTGTTAGATGAAGCTAAAAGTGTATTTGAAAATACCGAATTGGCTAAGGAAGGTGCTATTTATCAGCTTTAATCAAAAATATTGAACGTAAAAATAAAGCCTCCGTATAGGAGGCTTTATTTTTATAAGTTATTTCAACGTTGGTGTTGATTAGTTGTCTTTTTTGTTTCCACCTCCAAAAACAGAGAAATGAACATAACGCTTAGGATTGGCTTTTAGATCAATCATTAAAGCATCCAGATTTTTTGAAGCATTATTTAAATTATCATACATCTGTTTGTCATTTAGCAATGCACCTAATGTACCTTTTCCACCTTTTATGTCATTGATCATCGATTGCAAATCAGCAACTGCTTTATTGGCATTGGTTACCGTCTGTTGGAAATTCAAGGCGGCAAATTTATCGGTAACAGTATTGATGTTAGCTAAAATAGCATCTATTTTCTGACCATTGTTTTTAAAGTTAGCGGTAATCGCTTCTACATTTGATAAGATGGCCGATAATTTAGAGCTTTCTGAACCTACCAGATTATCTACTTTTTTAGAAGTGGCCTCTAAAGAACCTAAAGTAGAGGCAATACTGGTAAAGCTTTTATCGATATTCTTTTGGAAGTTAGGGTTAAGGATGGTGTTCACGCTACTTAAGATTGAATCCATCTTAGCAATGATCAATTCTGCTTTTTTCTGTACAGGTTGCATGCTTTCCATTAAACCTTTTTGTACATTGGTTTGCAATGCATCGCCATCTTGGGCTATATTCTTATCATTGCCTAAGGTTAGCATAATGGCTTTACCGCCTAAAAGATCTGTGCTTTCTAAACGTGCAATAGAATTCTTAGGAATTTCATACTGACTCTGAATGCTTAAAGTAGCTTTGATTGAACCATCGCCCTGAAGCTCTAAAGCGGCAACTCGACCTATCTGGAAACCATTGATCAAAACTGGTTTTGAAACAGTTAGACCATCAACCTGCGGATAAGTAGCATAAAGTTTGGTTTCTTTGGTAAAGATGCTATTCCCTTTTAAGAAATTATAACCAATAATAAGCAGGGTGATTGCTAGTGCAGCCAATATACCTACTTTAGTTTCGTTTTTAATTTTCACTTAGTTTGTTGTTTACTTAAATTTCAACTAATTTTTTATACTGCAAAATGGCATTTGTTATAGCCGTTACGATTTCTTCCTGACCTTCTGGAGAATTGATATAATCTTCTTCATCAGGGTTGGATATAAAACCTATTTCAGTTAAAACAGACGGCATGGCAGCACGTTGTAATATTAATAAGCCTTGTTCTTTAACACCTCTGTTTACTCTTTTGTTTACGTCGGTATAATTTTTTTGAATTAAACCCGCTAAAGTAATACTCTTGGCACGGTATAAAGACTTGTACAAAGATAGTAAAATTTGCTCTTCTGGTTCCGAAGGTTCGCGAGTTTCCTTGCTTTTATAGCTTTTGTCTTTAATAATTTCCTCATTTTCTCGTAAACCTGCATCCATCTCGTTAATACGCCTGTATGCGCCAACAAAGGTTTCGGTACCTTTAGTGGTATGGTTACCTTTAGGCATAGAATTGCAGTGGATAGAGATGAATATATCTGCCTTGGCATCATTAGCTATTTCTGCTCTTTTATACCAATCAACATCTACATCTGTTTTACGGGTTTGGATAATTTTTATATGCGGCAGTTCTTTTTCTAACCTAGCACCCAGTTTTAAGGCAACTTTTAACGCCACATCTTTTTCCCAAGAGTATTTTCCTCTTGCACCTGGTTTTGCACCACCATGTCCGGCATCAATTACAATGGTTTTGATTTTATATGTTTGAGCGTTAGAGCCAAACGGTTTAATTAAGAATAGGAGTAATAACGTAAAAAATATCTTGAAAAATTTCATTTGTTGGTGTTGTAACAGCAAAAATAAAAATAAAACCTTTAAATTTCCACACTTTGCTGATATGCTTTTATCGCTTTTAACAAGCAGTTTGTAATTTCAATCTGTCCCGCTTCAGAATTCATGTAATTTTCTTCATCGGGATTGCTGATAAAACCTATTTCTGTTAAAATAGCTGGCATACCTGCTCTTGCTAACACAGCGAGGCTTTTTTCTTGTACACCTCTGTTTATACGACCTACATTTATATATTCATCTTGTACAAACTTGGCCAGTTTTAAACTTTGGGTCCTAAAAGTATTTTTCATCAAAGAAAGAATAATAGCACTTTCGGGATCGTCACTGTTAAAACCTTCGTAATTTTCTTTGTAGTTATCTTCTAAGAACATAGCAGCGTTCTCCCTCTTGATCACATCATCCTGCTCGCTTAAACGTCCCGTACCCGAAACAAAAGTTTCAGTTCCTCTTGTAGAAGTACTTTTAGCATAACGTGTTTTATAAATAGGTACTTTCTTACCTTTTTTGGTTTTGCTATAGCCACTAATATAACGTATGGGTACCATTGGCATATCGTTGCAGTGAATAGAAATAAACAAATCGGCCTTCATGGTATTTGCCAAAGCTATTCTTTCGTACAACGGAATAAAGACATCCTCTGTTCTAGTATAGATTACTTTTACACCTGTAAGATTTTCTTCTATAAGCTTACCTAAGCGAAGTGCAGTCTTTAAAGCAACATCTTTTTCTGTTGAGTATAAACCTCTTGTACTGCCGTCTTTACCACCATGTCCGGCATCAATTACAATAGTTTTTATTTTATACCCTTGCGCAAACGATTGATTTTCAATTAAAAAAAAACTTGTGGATAAAATAATTGTGTACAATAATGTTTTTAGATTCATCAATGGTATATTTTTCATTAATTTTGAACGTTTTAGCATAAAGATTATTGCAAAATAAACATTCATAAATTAATTTGAAACTTTCTGCGGGTACCATTTTTACGTTCATACTACTTATATCAGTTTTAATTGCTGATAATGAAGTATTTGCTTTTTCTAATTTTAAATTTCAACAAATTCCTGGACAAGTAAAACCCAATAAAACAGATACCGTAAAAAACAATAAGGTTTTAAAGAAAAGTTCGCTCGATTCTAAATTAGAATACTACGCAAAAGACTCAATCAATACAGATATGGAAAAAGAAATTTCATACTTGTACGGTGGGGCACGTGTAGTTTATGAAGGTTTTGAATTAGATGCTGATTTTATCAGATTCGACTCTAAGAATAAAATCATTTTTGCCAGAGGTGTTAAGAGTGATAAAGGCAAGTATGTTGGCCGACCTATTTTTAAAATGGGAGAGGAAGGTGCTGCAATAGCAGATTCATTGATATACTATACTGAAAGTAAAGAAGGTATTGTTTATAGTGTATATAAAGAACAAGAAGGAGGCTATTTTTCGGGAGGTAAAACCAAAATGCAGCCCGATCATGAGTTCCATGTGGCAGGTACCACGTACAGCACTTGTAATTTACCTGAACCTCATTATGGCATACACATCACTAAAGGTATTGCTACAGAAAATCATATTCTTACTGGCCCGGTTTATATGGAGTTTGAGGGTATTCCTATGCCTTTGGGCTTACCGTTTGCATTTTTCCCAAAACCCAATAAAAAGGCATCAGGTTTTATACTACCCACGCCGGGAGAAGATGCAACCCGTGGTTTCTCTTTAACAAATGGAGGCTATTATTTTGCATTTAACGATTATATGGATGCCCGCATAATGGGTAATATCTTTACCAACGGTTCTTATGATGTAAACCTTACGAGTAATTATACCAAGCGTTACAAATACAACGGCAATTTGAGCTTGGCCTATTCTAGTACCCGGAATGGCCTAGAAGGAACACCTCAGTACAAACCACAGAAGAATTTTAATATAAATTGGTCTCATAGTCAAAATACAAACGCAAGACCTGGAACAACTTTTAGCGCTTCTGTAAATGCGGGCACAAGCAGTTATTATAGTGTTACGGCTGCAAATGGTACTTATGATGCCAGTGCTATGCTTCGCAATACCATGAGCTCAAGTATATCTTATGGTAGGGTTTTTGGCGATGGCTTGTTCAATTTCACTTCCGCATTAAGGCATTCGCAAGAAATTCAGGATAAAACCATTAGTTTAACGCTGCCCGAGGTAAATTTAAACATGGCTACCATAAGTCCTTTTGATTCTAAAAAAAGTGTGGGCGAAAAGAAATGGTACCAGAAATTAACCGTAGGTTACGGTTTTCAGGCCAGCAATACCGTAAGTACCAAAGAAGATCTTCTGTTTTCACAAGATGGCCTTAAGCGGTTTAAAAATGGTTTTCAACACATTATTCCAATCAGCTTGCCTTTCAATTTGTTTCAATACTTAAACTTTAACAGTAGTGTAAATTATACCGAACGCTGGTATATGCAGTCAATTGAAAAGAAGTACATTAGGAGCGCACCTTCGGATATTGTTGTAATTGACACGGTAGATGGTTTTAAACGTGCTGGAGAATATAACTTAAGCATGGGTATGACTACCAAATTCTACGGTAGAAGAGATTTTAAAAATTTGGGAGGGATAAAAGCCATTAGGCATGTAATGACTCCATCTATAAGTTTTACTTATAAACCCGATTTCGCCAGTATTAAAAATACAGTTTATAGAAACCAACAGTATTATGTAAATGATCTGCGCCCGGGCAAACTGATTCCTACAAATGAATATGTAAGAGATGAAAAAGGAAACATTCTTAAGTATTCTACCTTTGAACAAGGCATTTATGGAGGGCCATCGCAAGGAAAACAGGCGAGTATAGGTTTCTCTATAGATAATAACGTTGAACTCAAAGTAAGATCAAGCAAGGATACGACCGGGACTGGAGAACGTAAAATACAAATTTTACAAGGATTGTCTTTATCTAGTGCTTATAATTTTGTACAACCACAAAAGAAATTAGCCCCAATTACCTTTGGCGGAAGATCACAGTTTACAGATAAGCTGGGTATCAATTTTGGAGGTACTTTTAGTCCCTACTTAGTAGATCAAGTAGCCTATACTACCGGAACAGGCGCCAACCAGATAACTACTTACTCTTATCAGGAGATCGATAAATATACTTGGACAGAAGGCAAGTTTCCACGTTTGGTAAATTTAAACCTCTCTTTTGATTATAGCTTAAATCCCGAAGCGATTAAAAGCCACCAGAAAAACACAGAAAATCTTCGTAATAATGCAGCCAATAACAAAACCGCAGAACAAGCAGAGGAATTAGCTGCAATTAGCCGTGATCCTAATGCCTTCGTAGATTTTAATGTTCCATGGAACCTTAGCTTTTCTTATAATTTCAACTATAATAACCCTTTGAGCATGGCCGCATCTAGAAGTATAACCAATACGGTTAACTTTAGAGGAGACTTCAATTTAACACCTAAATGGAAAATACAGTTTACATCAGGGTACGATTTTAAAGCCAACAATCTTTCTCAAACTTCGTTTTCTATTTACAGAGACCTGCATTGCTGGGATCTGAGTGCTAATTGGGTTCCTTTTGGCATATATCAAAGCTATTCTATAGACATACGCGTTAAAGCTTCTATTTTGCAGGATCTTAAATTAAGTAAACGCAAAGGCTACTATACTACATATTAGAAATGACCGCAGAAATCATAACCATAGGCGATGAGATATTAATCGGACAGATCGTTGATACGAACTCGGCTTGGATGGCTACTCAACTTAATGCAGTGGGCATTGCTGTTAAACAGATTACTTCAATCTCAGATGAAGCCCAACATATTATACAGGCATTAAATGAAGCCCAAAGCAGGGCTGATATTATCCTTATAACCGGAGGACTTGGACCTACCAAAGACGATGTGACCAAATATACATTGGCACAATACTTTAATATGAAGTTGGTTAGGCATGAACCTACTTTAAAACATGTGGAAGATTTTTTTGTCAAACTTAACCGGCCTATGCTGGAGGTTAACTGTAAACAAGCCGATGTTCCGGATGGATGCACCGTGGTGTTTAATAAATATGGTACTGCACCGGCTATGTGGTTTGAAAATGAGGGTAAAATCATTGTTTCTATGCCAGGTGTACCTTTTGAAATGATGCATATCATGGAAGAAGAAGTTATCCCTAAATTGCTGGACCGTTTTAGTATGCAAAGCATTGTGCATAAGGTTATTCTAACCGCTGGCTTGGGTGAATCTTTTCTTGCCGAACAGATTTCTGATATTGAAGATAGCCTTCCTTATCATATTAAATTAGCCTATTTACCTAAAATGGCACAAGTTAGATTAAGGCTAAGTGCTTATGGAAATGATAAAGAAACCTTAGAAAAAGAGGTCGAACATTTCGCAAACCTCATTGTTGAAAGAGTAAAACCCTACGTTGTAGCTACTGAAGATATTACTTTAGAAAAAGCTATCCTGAATTTAATGGAACAACATGGCTTAACTCTAAGTACTGCCGAAAGTTGCACAGGAGGATATATAGCGCACTTGATTACTCAACATCCGGGTTCGTCTGCAGTATATGCGGGTGGAGGGGTAACCTATTCAAACGCTTTGAAACAATCTGTATTGAACGTAAGCGAAAAAACTTTAGCCAATCATGGGGCAGTAAGCGAGCAAACTGTCTGCGAAATGGCGAGTGGAGCTGTTAAAAACTTTAATACAGACTATGCTATTGCTGTAAGCGGTATAGCTGGTCCTGATGGTGGAACGCCAGATAAGCCTGTAGGTACGGTATGGATTGCCGTAGCCAGTAAAGATCAGGTAAAAGCCAAACATTATCTGTTTAGCAACAAACGACAACAGAACATAGAAAGAGCTGCTACAGCTGCTTTAACCTTATTATTTATGTTCTTAAAGCAAGAATTACAATAAAATATCATTAAAAAATGTAATTTTGCCAAAACAAATTTTCTTTAATCAATATGGCTCAATACGAATTATTGTTACCAAAAATGGGAGAGAGTGTTGCAGAAGCAACCATCATTAAGTGGACCAAACAACCTGGTGACGTTATTAAATTAGATGATACTGTATTAGAAATTGCTACAGACAAAGTTGATTCAGAGGTTCCATCTCCGGTTGAAGGGAAGTTGGTTAAGCAGCTTTTTAATGCCGATGATGTAGTTCAAGTAGGCGCTGTTATAGCAATTATAGAAATTGATGGCAATGATCAAGAAGAAAAACCTGCTCAAACATCTGTTAGCGCCGAGAGTGAACCCGAAAAAACAGAAGATATACCTGGAGTAGATCAAATTCAGGCTGCAGAAACTCCAATTGTACAAGACTTTAAAAGCTCTGAACGTTTTTATTCTCCTTTGGTTAAGAACATCGCTAGCCAAGAAAATATAAGTGTTGCAGAACTAGATCAAATAAAAGGCAGTGGGGCAGAAGGTAGGTTAACCAAAGATGATTTATTAAACTATATTAAATCTAAAAATGGAGGATCTGTTGCACAACCAGTTGCAGCTCCACAAGCGGTTTCTAAACAAGCTGAGGCTCCTAAGACTGCACCTGCAACAACAAGTGTAAGTGGAGGAGATGAAATCATAGAAATGGATAGGATGCGTAAACTGATTGCTGATCACATGGTGATGAGTAAACAAACCTCTCCACATGTAACCTCTTTTGTTGAAGCCGATGTAACCAATATGGTTTTATGGCGCAATAAAGTAAAGAAAACTTTTGAACAACGCGAGAACGAAAAAATTACCTTCACGCCTATATTTATTGAAGCCGTAGCAAAAGCGATTAAAGATTTCCCGATGATCAATGTGTCTGTAAATGGTACGCAAATCATTAAGAAAAAAGACATCAATATAGGTATGGCTGCAGCTTTACCAAGTGGTAATCTTATTGTTCCTGTAATTAAAAATGCTGATCAATTAAATTTATTGGGTTTAACAAAAGCCGTTAATGATTTGGCCAACAGATCAAGGGCTTCTAAATTAAAACCAGACGAAACCCAAGGCGGTACTTTTACATTAACCAACGTAGGTTCTTTTGGTAACGTAATGGGCACACCAATTATTAACCAACCACAAGTAGCAATTATGGCAGTTGGTTCTATTAAAAAGAAACCTGCTGTGTTAGAAACAGAATATGGTGATGTAATTGCGGTAAGACATATGATGTTCTTGTCTTTATCTTATGACCATAGGGTTGTTGATGGTTCTTTAGGTGGATCTTTCTTACGCAGAGTTGCCGATTATTTAGAGAACTGGGATATCAATAGAGAAATCAACTAAAAAATATAATACCTGATAAAAAGCTGCCTTTAAAGGGCAGCTTTTTTTATTTAATGGAAATATGGTAAATAAAAACAGCCCTGTCTTTTTAAGATCAGGGCTATCAAAACAAAACAATATAAATTTAATTTACTAACAGTTCTTCTTGTGCTATAGCTTCTATACTTTGAGTGCTATAAATGATTTTTCCGGTTTGTGCAATAAACACATTCTTTGTTTGCAACAACTCATTGTTTTCCAATAAGCTTTTTAAAGTAACCGTACCTATAACATATTTGTAATCATTACGGGCATAACGTTCTGAAATATCGGTAATCTTAAGTTTTTCTAAAGTGTACTCATGCTCGTAACGCAAGTAAACTTCAAGACTAACTTTATCTGTATAAATCAAGCCGCTTTTTTGATGGTACTTTTTGTACTCATATTTGTAATCGTATCTTAAAGCTGCAATATCAGATAGTACAGCAGCCCCAGTTGGATGCCCACCAGCTCCTTTACCAAAAAAGAACTGCTTATCTGCAAACGCCGCCTGAACAGTTACGCCATTATATTCATTTTCAACGTTGTACAAGAAATCATCAGATTTAACAAATTTTGGTAAAACAAAAGCAATAATCTGTTTAGAACTTATCTTACGCGCAGTAGGTACCAGTTTTATTTTAACATTTTTCTCTTTGGCATATTGTATATCCTCATTTTTAAGGTTCTGTATGCCAACGTTCAATATGTTTTCGGGTTTAATGAACAGTCCGTAAGCATGCGCCGTAGCAATGGTCAATTTAAATTTAGGGTCGTAGCCTCCAACATCCAAAATAGGATTGGTTTCTGCAAAACCTAATTCTTGCGCATGTTTTAAAGCAACATCATAGCTAGTTCCCTCATTAAATATTTTAGATAAAATATAATTTGAAGAACCATTGAAAATTCCTGTTACGGCATGGAGCAATTCATTATCATAATATTCTTCCAGATTTCTGATAATAGGGATACTACCACATACTGCACCTTCATATAAAAGCGAAGTTCCGTATTGCTGCTGTAAACTCACCAGTTCTTCTAAATGAGCTGCAATCATCTTTTTATTGGCAGAAACTACATTTTTTCCGGTACTTAATGCTTTCTTAGCAATTTTATACGCTGCATCAGCATCATCAATCAGTTCAACAATAGTGTTGATTTCAGGATTATCCAACAGTTCATCATGATCTGTAGTGAAAAGCTCTGCTGGCAAACTGCGTTTTTTGTCTTTATTCTTAATGGCGAATTTTACAATTTCAAGGTTCAGGTTTTGGCTCTTTATAATGTCATAAAGACCTTGTCCAACCACCCCAAAACCAAATATTCCAATTTTTAATTTCTTGCTCATGTCTTAATCTTCTCAGGCAATATGTTGTAGTTTTAAAATTTTATTATTTGAGTTTTCTTTTAAAAAATTTCCGATGATTTTTGTCAGCTTATCTGTTTCTATTAAAAAGCCATCATGTCCATAGGCGAATTTAATTACACTTAATTCGGCATCGGGTATATGTTTAGCTAAAAACTCCTGTTCGGTTAGAGGAAAAAGGAAATCGTTCTCAATACCTACAACCAATGTTTTGGCTTTAACATGTTCTAAAGCATCAGTGATACTTTTACGACCACGACCAACATTGTGACTGTCCATAGCCCGTGTTAAATACCAATAGCTGTAAGCATTAAATCTCTTGATCAATTTCTCTCCCTGATAGCTTTGGTAAGAAGCTGCTCTAAAATCTCTCAGTTTATCATTATTACTCTCTACTTGTGTTTCTGCATAAGCATCGTAAGTTCTATAAGACAAGAGAGCCATGCTTCTTGCTGCTACCAAGCCTTTTTGGCCTCCATCAGGCTTATTGGCAAAAAAAGTACGATCGGCAGCAATGGCTAAACGCTGACTCTCGTTAAAAGCAATGCCCCACGATGAGTGTACGGCGTTAGTTGCCACTAAAATAAGATGCTCAATAGTTATTTGAGCAGTTAAAGCCCATTCTAAAGCTTGCTGCCCACCCAAAGAGCTGCCTAGCAAGGTATTGATTTTTGTGATCCCTAAATGCTGCGCTAAAAGCTGATGTAGTGCACTTAAATCTCTGATGGTAAATTCCGGGAAAGACAGGTAATACGGTAAGCCGTTTACAGGATTAATACTCAATGGGCTGGTTGTACCATAATGAGAACCTAAAATATTTGCACAAACGATGAAATGTTCATCAGGATTAAACAAAGCTTTGTTTCCAAACAAACCTTTCCACCAGTCAAAAACATCGGCATTAGCGGTTAAAGCATGACAAACCCATATCACATTGCTTTTATCGCTATTCAATTTGCCATATGTCTGATAGGCGATTTCTAGGTTGCGCAGCTTTTTGCCGTTCTCCAGTTTAAAAATCTTAGGGTGCTTATAGATTAACGTATTACTCATTGTCTTTTTACCGGTATTTTAGTTTTAGTTAAGGGCGCTAAAGGCTTGTTCAAAATCTGCTTTGATGTCATCAATATGTTCTATACCTACTGATACACGCAGTAAATTAGGCGTAACGCCGGCTTCAATCTGCTCTTGGTCACTCAATTGTTGGTGTGTGGTTGCCGATGGCTGTATGATCAGTGTTTTAGCATCGCCAACATTAGCCAAATGGCTTACCAGTTTTAAATTATCTACCAATTTTGTGGCATTTTCTTTACTGCCTTTCAATTCAAAAGACAAAACGGCACCGAAGCCATTTTTCAAATATTTTTTGGCATTTGCATGGTAAGGACTGCTTTCGAGGCCTGGGTAGTTTACTTTTGCGACCAAAGGATGTTGTTCTAACCATTTGGCCAGAGCAAGCGTGTTTTCAACATGTCGTTGCACCCTTAATGATAAAGTTTCTAATCCCTGTAATAATAAAAATGAATTAAAAGGAGATTGAGCAGGACCAAAATCTCTTAACCCCTCTACGCGTGCTCTAATGATGAACTGGATATTACCAAAAGGACCATTTTGTCCAAAAACATCATTGAATACCAAACCATGATAACCTTCAGAAGGTTCTGTAAATTGAGGGAATTTACCATTGCCCCAGTTATAATTTCCAGCATCTACAATTACACCACCAATACTGGTTCCGTGTCCGCCGATCCATTTTGTTGCAGATTGTACCACTACGTTTGCACCATGCGCAATAGGCTGGAATAAATATCCCGCTGCCCCAAATGTATTATCTACAATTAGAGGTAAGTCGTGTTTTTTAGCAATGGCCGATATTTTTTCGAAATCAACAATACTGAAAGAAGGATTGCCTATTGTTTCTAAATAAATAGCCTTAGTATTAGCATCTATTTTCTCTTCAAAATCATTAGGTTGATCAGCATCTGCAAACTTTACAGTAATACCCAAACGTTTAAAAGCCACTTTAAACTGGTTGTATGTTCCACCATATAAATGGGATGATGAAACAAAATTATCTCCGGCCTGAAGAATGTTATTTAAGGCAATAAATTGTGCCGCCTGACCAGAAGACACTGCTAAGGCTGCAACACCGCCTTCAAGAGCTGCTACACGTTTTTCAAAAACATCACTTGTAGGGTTCATGATACGGGTGTATATATTTCCAAACTCTTTAAGCGCAAATAAATTGGCTCCGTGCGCTGAGTTATTAAATACATACGAAGAAGTTTGGTAAATTGGAACGGCTCTTGATCCTGTTGTTGCATCTATATCTTGACCTGCATGTACTTGCAGTGTTTCAAATCTTAAATTTCCTGACATGGTTGTTAAAATGATTAAATTTTAGAATTATATTATTTACAAAGCATCACGTACCCTAAGCTTATAGGGCCTTCCAAATTGATCAAAGCAAAAGGGAAGATTTTTAAATCATATACATGCCGAAGCACATACACATATGCTGATGCATATTGCAACAGGTGTTGCGTGTAATAATAATTGAAAACGCTTTACCGGGTTGGGGTAGGGATGTTTTTCTGAGTTCTAATTTTAATGAATTTAAGGTTTTCATTGTATTCAATTTATATTTCCAAATTACACCATGTAACTTGGTCAGGATTTGGCACCTTCTCTTATGTTAGAGGGTTGCCAGTGGGTCATAGAGCCTGTCTCTTACCACTTCTTTATAAATCAAAACCTTAATAGGTTGTTGACTATGGCTTTGGTATATTTACCAAATGATGTTTCAAATATCTGTACTTTTTACTTTAAATACAAAATAAAATTCTGAATTAATTTTAAATAACTGAAAATCAGTAAATTAATTTAATAAAAAATGAACAATCAATAATAA
>DDEP01000029.1 GCA_002336465.1 Pedobacter sp. UBA1951 | reverse complement strand
CTTTCCCGATAGGTTTCATCATAAATAGAAGATTTCCCGATAGCTGTTGGGGTAAAGACGTTATTCTGTACGGTAACCCAAGAGCTGCTACCATCTGGAGCAATGTGGTTACTCTCTATAAGCCATTGTTTAAGCAAGGGTTTACTTTTGGTAGCTTGCACTCTAATTACGATCCATCGATCAGGTGCATTGGGAAATACATACTCGGTTTCTTGCTGTATGCCGTGTGTAAGTGCATTAGGAAGAGCCCAGTGTAAATGAATACCAGGTTTACAGAGTTCATCTTCTGTAACGTGCAGTTCTCCATCTTCTAGATTTTTACCCTGACGAGATAATAACTGTTCATAGTTAACAGATAAGTCTTTCCATCTCAAATTATTTGAAGCAAACTTCTCATGTATGGGCAGAGCTTCTATATTAATGGGGATCAATAGCTTTTTATTCATCACTTACTTTCTCCTTATCCAAATTGATTTCATAGTATAGGGCATTTTCCATTAGTTGAAAAGCCAATTGGGAAGAATAGATTTGATCTGTTTGTAATTCTGTAGCCATGCTTTTTGCGAGGCTCTGAAACGATAAAGTACGGGAGTTTTTAAAAGAGACCTTTACTTGTTTATTGATAAAGGCTCCTGTTTTAAAATCTCTTAGCTTTTTAACCAAAGTATTCTCCTTAAGCTCAAAACCCAGATGTGTACCTTCGGGAGGTTGTATGATGGCAATCTTGCTGAATTTGCCAACAAAAAGGCATAGCAGCGTATCTTCATCTAATTTTTCTAGTCGTAAAGGTGTTGTCATCCAATTATCCGAAGAATCTTTGGCGTATATCTTAATTCCTTTCCATCCCGATACCAGTTGTGATCTAAACAAAAAACCTGTAATGTGCTGATCTATGCGTTTGGGTAGAGGAATGTCTTTTGCCTTGCTTTCTTCAGGAAGAAGATCGAGAACGTTCTTGTTTATTTTAAGGTTCTCGGGCAATAATGAACCACTTTTTATTTGATTAAGTAACGATGGTGTATCATCAAAAGGCACAATACTTAGTGCCCCATTTATCAGTGCCTCTACCCAGTCATAATCTAAGTAGAATAAGCCAATGGCTTCGTGCTTTAGCTCAGACTGCAAACTAGAAATAAGGTAATGAGGATGTGGTATTAAATAATCATTAGGAACTCCATGAAGTAGAAAAAGCTTGCCCAACCATTCGCTTACTGCTTCGGGAATGACATTGTTAGGTGATAATGCAGGTTTTTTATGGGATGGGTATCGTTTTGCTAGAAAGCGTTCTTTTATTAAGCGCTTTAAGTTAGGTGCATAGTTTTCATCTGCTAATACTTGTTCTATATCCTGCTGCAAGGCAGTAGATTCAACGAGGTGGCCTTTGGCAAAATAATGGGTAAAAAAGGTTTCAAAAAGAGTCGGATCGTCTTCTTTATTATTTTTGGCGAGGGCAGTAAACTCAACATAAAAACGATCAATGATAGGAGTTAGTTTTTTGTCAAACTGCTGCTTAAGCAAATGATCTTTAATGAGCTCTTCGGGATGATCAGGAAAAGTGCTTAGTAACGAATCACTTTTTATGCTTTGAGCTAATTGTTTAATTTTTTGTGCCTTCTGCAAATCTTTTCTGTGCTGTACTTTCCACTGAAATAGCGCTTGACTGAAGTTCTTGTCTTTTAACGCCAATAACTTACCCAACTGCCATGCTGCGGCATAAGAAATATCGAACATGTTGAGGTTGTCATCAAAGCGTAGCAGTTCATCAGCATGTTGGTAGATTCTGGTATGAGGATGGGCAGGGATAAAGTTTGGATTAAAAGGCCCTCTATACCAACAATAATTATCTGCTCCATTTCTGAGTTGGTGAGGCATTAACGTATAGCCATAATCGTAAATATTCTTTAATGAACTTAAAGCATCACTTGCATATTGCATACGATAAGGGCCAACTTGTATGTCGTGGCAAATTTCTTGAAAGGTATTGCCCGAAGAAACCTCAAAACTCCATGAATGGAGTACGAACAAGGTTATTTGTTTGTGGTTTACACTATTTGGTGATTCTAATAATTGATGCAAGCCTTCTAATGAGATTAAAAAAGCGGTATTCTTTAGGGTTTCTCCTTTATTTGTTGGTGAGGCCGGGAACCTATTACCCATAATTACCGAAAAAGTGCCTTCATCGGCAATAGCTGTAGATTCTTTATGCCCATCAACCTGAGTTTGTCTTACGTGAGCCATATAAGGCAGGTCATCTAATGCGGGCATAACAGATTTAAAAAGATCTAAAGGCAAATCTATTACGGTATATTCATCATCAAGCTGATCCCAAGGATTCAAAGAAAGTGGGTCTTCACTATTCACAGAGAGGACAGGCACATAGCAATCTGGTTTTTGATCAACAAAGATTTCTTTTAAAGATCGTTTTTGTAGCCTTGGTACAGAACCATTTGTTATAGCGGTATTGAGTTCATCTTCACTTAATACCATAAGATATAGCCATGGAGCAACTTTTCTTGGGTCGGTGTTGTTGTTTTTCCCATCTATGCTGCGTTCCCAAGGTAATGTTCTACGGTTGAAAACAATATGGGGAAGCGTATTTCCATACCCACCATTAGATTCCTGAGGTGGGTAAACGCTATATATATCTGGACCCGATAGTTCAAACCGAGGTGCGTTGATATAAAACTCTTGTTTTGCCGCCGTTAGATCTCGATGCCCGTTTACATCTAAAGCGACCTCTAAAGTGTATTTTCCGGCACCAAATTGAGGCAGGCAATTGTCTGTAAGTAGCAGTTTTTCTTGCTGTATCTGAGTTGGTATCTGATGCAAATCGGCCATTTTTATCTGTTTGGGTATTGAGGATAACTACCAGCTTCTGCAAAAATAGGTTCGCCCCTTAGCTGAGAAGTCCAATCTGTTAAATCTGTTCTTTGCGTGGTAATAGGTATCAATTCTTGTGAAGCTATTGCAGCCTGTATAATGCT
>DDEP01000246.1 GCA_002336465.1 Pedobacter sp. UBA1951 | reverse complement strand
TTCGATTCAATAGTTCAACTATGAATTACTGATAATTAAAAATTAAAGAAAATGTAGTGTGCTTCTGTGGTTCAGAAACCACTTCTATATTACCATTGTGCATTTTCATGATGTTGCGTGTAATGGTTAATCCAATACCAGAACCGTTTTTTCTTGTGGTGTAGAAAGGCACGAAGAGTTTATCTATTTTCTCAGGTTCGATACCTCGCCCATTATCTGTAACGTTTAAGTGTATTTTATTATCGGCAAGATGGTAATTGATTTCTATACATGGATGTTCTGTTTCTTCTAACGCATAAATACTGTTGGTGATCAGGTTGATCAATGCTTGTTCAATCAATTTGAAATCTACCATCAGCGTAATTTTAGATGAAGTATTCTTCACATCAAAAACAATTCCCTTAGATTTAACCATGGGCAACATCAGGGTCTTGATGTGACTCAATACCTCGCTCATGGTAATAGCTTCTCGGTTAGGCGTAGGCAATTCGGCAATAAGCCTGTAATCATTCACAAACTGTAATAAACCCTCAGACCTCTTTTTAATGGTTTGCAAAGCCGATTTCAAATCAAATAATTCTTCTTCGGTTAAATGATCTTTATGTGTGATCATCTGGTTGGCTGTATCAGATAGAGAACTGATTGGGGTAATTGAATTCAAAATCTCATGAGAGATTACACCTACCAAGCGATTCCAAGCTTCGGTTTCTTTTTGCTCAATTTCGTCTTTGATGTTTTTAAATGAAATGATTTTATAGTCTGCTCCGTAAAGATTTAAAGGAATTACTTCTATAGATAATTGCACGATTTTTTCCTGGATCTTAAGTTCCAAAAATCTTTTGCCACCCTGTGCAATTTTCTCAATCTCTACAGCAAAATGGGGCAAATGTTGTTTAAACCGATGCCAGTAACTGTAAGAAGGCACACCCAATAAATTACTTGCCGCAAGATTAAAAAAAGTAATCTGTGCTTTTTCCCAATCAGGGGTTTGTGTTTTTAAAACCACTACGCCAACCGGAACTTGTTCTAATATGGTTTTGATCAACAGAGATATGGCATCTTGTTCTAACTGAACATTTTTATGCATATCAATAATTTCATTGAAAGATTCGTACAATTCAGGAAAACTGCCCCGAGTAGCTTTGTTCCTAAAATTTAGAGTATGGTCTTTGGTTTTAACGGCCAGTGTAAAACGGCGGATGTCTTCTTTGATTTGATTAATATAATAGTATAAAGAAACAATGGCTATGATGAGCACTAGACCTATACCTATAATGGTAAACCATAATTGCGTTTCGCGTATCAGAAAAAATAATAAGATTGCCAGCAGATTTATAAATAAAAGCTTAACAATAAGTCTGAAAGTAAAACGCTGGTAAAACATATGATTAGATGATCTCTTCTATATTTATTCTGTTCAAAGTTACAAGTGACGTAATTATAAGCCAAATTTCTCGATACGCCTATAAAGTGCGGCTCTGGTTAAGCCTAATTCTGCTGCAGCTCTAGATATGTTTCCTTTGTGTTTTTCTATGGCTTTGGCTACCATGGCTTTTTCCATTTCTTCTAAAGGCAGATCTATAGGTACGGTCTGTTGGTGATTAAACTTATGAGGCAATAACTGGAGATCATCTTCATTGATCTCAAAATTTTCTGACATGATGGTGGCACGCTCAATAACATGTTGTAATTCTCTTACGTTACCCGGCCAGCTATATTCTTGCAAAGCTTTTTTGGCTTGCAGGGCTAAGGTTTTGGCAGGTTTATGGTACTTATTGCTAAATACATCAATAAAATGTTTAGCCAGCACCAATATATCGTCTCCTCTTTTTCTTAAAGGTGGTAATAATAATTCTACCGTATTTATACGGAACAGCAAGTCTTGCCTAAAAGTTCCTTTAATTACCATTTCATTTAGAGGCATATTGGTAGCGGCAATCAACCTTACGTTGATAGGTCTTTCCTTGCTTTCGCCCAAACGGGTTACTGTTCTGTTTTGTAAAACCGATAAGAGCTTGGTTTGTAAGGTTAAAGATAGATTGCCAATCTCGTCTAAAAAGATGGTGCCACCTTCGGCCATTTCAAACCTGCCCGGACGATCTTCCTTAGCATCAGTAAATGCTCCTTTGGCGTAACCAAATAATTCGCTTTCAAATAAATTCTCATTTAACGAGCCTAGATCAACATGCATAAAAATCTGCTGGTTGCGCAATGATTTTTTATGGATTTCATAAGCATATACTTGTTTTCCTGTTCCGTTTTCTCCAAGGATCAGTACATTGGCATCGGTAGGAGCAACTTTGAGCAGGTTTTTTTGTAAAAGCTGTATATCGGCACTGTTGCCTATTATATTCTCAAATTTGCGGGCAATATCTGTATGAAGAGAATTTTGTATCCTTTCAAGTTTTTTAACTTTCTTTTTAGATTGGGTTAGTTTTGATGCGGCCGATAGGGTGGCAAACAGCTTATCGTTTTCCCAAGGCTTAAGAATAAAATCTGTAGCACCCTTTTTAATTGCCTGTATAGCCAGTTCAACACTTCCAAACGCAGTCATCAATATAACCACGTAATCTTTATCGATAGAAAGGATATGCTCGAGCCAGTAAAGTCCTTCACGGCCATCGCTGGCACCCTTCTGGTAGTTCATATCCAGTAAGATAAGATCTATATCGTTGGTGCTCAACAATACATTGATCTCTTTAGGAGATTTACAGGTGATTACGTTTCTGAAATGCAGCTTTAAAAATAGCTTGGCACTTAATAAAATATCGTCATCATCATCAATTACGAGAATATTGCTGTCTATCATGCTACAAAAATAGAGGAAGTGTACGTTGCTGCACAGTAAATGTTCAATAACGAACACCTTATTTTTAATAATTGTATTTAATTATTTGATTTATAGTGTTTTAATGTTTTTTGTGCGTATTGGCATAAACTTGGCAAAATGCAGGTAACGTTTAAAAAATTCATGGACAAAGTAATAGAGAAGAAAAAATTTAACCGCAAAACCATTATGATCATGGTTGCAGCTATTGTTTTCATTGCATTGGTTGCTTACGGATATCGCTTATCGTTAAACAAGGTTTACAGGGTTGAAGCTGATAAAATTACATTGAGTAAAGTAGAGTATGGAGATTTTGAAGATGTGGTACTGCTCAATGCCAGTGTTGTACCTTTAACTTCTGTAATTGTAAGCTCGAGTGAAGGCGGAACCGTAGCCCAAATCTTTACCGAAAACGGATCATTTGTAAAAGAGGGCACACCTTTGTTGAGAATAGCAAACCCTAACGCTTTGGCAAGTTACACCTCTAGCGAAACCAGTATAACCGAACAGATCAATCAACTGCGTAAAGTGCGTTTAGACCTAGAACAGAACCAACGTGTTATGTTGCAGGATATGATGGATATCGACAATAAACTGCGTTCTGCTACCCGTAAATTTAAAGCAGACAGTATCTTATTTGATCGCAAGGTAATTACCCGAGAAGAATTTACCATGTCATCGCAAGATTACGATTACTATAAAGGACGTAAATCGCTTTTACAGCAAGCCATTAAGCAAGAAAATCAAAGTCGTGGAATGCAATTACAGCAAATAGAAAGCTCTATAAGTCGTATGAACGAAAGCTTGGAGCTGATCAGGCAAAATATAGAGAACATGACCATTAAAGCTCCCGTATCAGGAAGATTATCGTCTTACGATCCAGTAATCGGTAAATCTTATTCATCTAACGAGATGTTGGGGAAAATTGATGTATTGCAAGGCTATAAATTGCAAGCAGGGGTAGATGAGTATTATATCAACAGGGTTAAAGAAGGACAAAGCGCACATTGCGAGTTTGACGGACAAACCTACAAATTAAAAGTAAACAAGGTTATACCAGAGGTAACAGCCGGTCAGTTTCAGGTAGAAATGGTATTTGATGGCAAAGCACCCGACAATTTGAGAAGAGGTTTGTCTATGCAAACCAAGCTAACGCTTTCAGACAACAGCAAATCATTGTTGTTAGCGCAGGGACAGTTCTTCCAAAGTACTGGAGGCAATTGGGTGTTTGTTGAAAAAGATGGAAAAGCAACCAAACGTAATGTAAAGATAGGTCGTAAAAATTACCTGTATTATGAAGTTCTTGAAGGCTTACAAAAAGGAGAGAGCGTGGTAACCTCATCTTACGATTTGTTTAACCAATATGATATGTTAGAAATTACTAAATAAACCAAATAAACCAGTTATAATTTTAGGTTGGTTAAGCCCTGCATCAGGTGCGTTGAACAGGGCCCCAACTTATTATACGTTGAATAAATGAAACTAAAAAACTTAAAAATATGATCACAATAGAGAATCTGGAAAAGATATACAAAACCGAAGAAATTGAAACTACCGCATTGAATGGCATTAACTTCAAAATTAGAGAAGGTGAATTTGTTTCCATCATGGGGCCTTCTGGTTGCGGTAAATCTACGTTATTAAATGTTATGGGTTTATTAGATAAGCCTGAAAAAGGAAGCTACAAGTTTATAGATACTGAGCTGCTTACCTTAAACGATAAGGAACGTTCCAATTTCAGAAAGAGAAATATGGGCTTTGTATTCCAGAACTTCAATCTTATTGATGAATTGAGTGTTTTTGAGAACATTGAACTGCCATTGATTTACAATAAAGTAGCCGCTTCTGAGCGTAAAAAATTAGTGAACGAGATTATTGAGCGTATGAACATCGTTAACCGTAAAGGACATTTCCCTCAACAGTTATCGGGTGGACAACAACAGCGTGTAGCTGTAGCCAGAGCGCTTGTAACCAAACCTAAATTGATATTAGCCGATGAGCCTACCGGAAACTTGGATAGTAGTCATGGTAACGAGGTAATGGAATTGCTATGCGAATTGAACGAACAAGGTACAACCATTGTAATGGTAACCCACTCAAGCCACGATGCTAGTTTCTCAGACAGGATCATTAACCTTAAAGATGGTCATGTGATTTCTGAAAAACTGAATAAAGGCAGAACAGAAGAATTGATATGATTTTTTAAAGCATATAAATAAACCAAACACACAAACCCTTATTTGCTTAAATATGTTCAAACTAAACCTCAAAATCGCTTTGCGTAACTTGTGGAGGAACAAAACCGCTTCTTTCATTAACATTACAGGTCTTGCCATAGGTTTGGCTGCTTGTTTAATGTTGCTTTTATATGTAAGCTATGAGTGGAATTTTGACAAGCAGGCCAAAAATTCAGCAGACGTTTATACCACAATGACCAATATACCCGGCGATGACGGGAAAATAGCAGGTACTTTTGAAGGCTCTGTAAGTGCATTCGGGCCAGCTATTAAACAAGACGTACCTGAAATTGAGTATATATGCCGTTTGGACTATGGGAGGAAGAACCTAATAGCCAACGGAACCAATTCCTTTAAACGTTATTCAAAATTTGCCGAACCTAGTATTTTTAAAATGTATGATTATACGTTTGTACAGGGTAATGCCGAAACAGCATTGAATGATCCAAATTCGGTAGTGCTTACAGAAAGCACGGCTAAAGTATTGTTCGGTACAACAGATGTATTGAATAAAACTGTTCGTTTTCAGGATAAACTAGATTTAAATGTTACAGCGGTAGTTAAAGATCAGCCCGATAACAGTTCAAATAAATTTGATTACCTGATGCCATGGACGCTACTGGGCAGCTTTGATCCAATGGCGCAAACGCTAAATTGGGAGAGTTACAGCTATGTTACCTTGGTTAGATTAAAACCTGGTGCTGATGTAGAATTGGTTAATCAAAAAATTAAAGAGGTCATCAAGAAAAACACCAGAGAAAGTTTTCAGTCGCAATCGCTGTTTCCTTTAAGTAAGCTGCATTTGTACAGCAAATTTGAGAACGGTAAGAGTGTTGGTGGTGCTATTGAGCAGATCAGGTTATTTATGGGACTTGCTTTGGGCATCTTATTGATTGCTTGTATCAATTTTATGAATATGGCAACTGCCAAATCAGAGAAACGAGCAAAAGAAGTAGGGATCAAGAAAACAATAGGTGCAAACCGAGTTTCACTAATTACACAGTTCTTAACCGAATCTATGCTCATGGCATTTATTGCGGTAATTATTGCAATTGCTCTATTAGAAATTTGCTTGCCAACATTTAACAGTTTGTTAAACATTAGCCTGAGCATGCATTATTTTAATGCATTAAATTGGGTGGGTATTTTAGGCGTTGTGTTCATTACAGGTTTAATAGCGGGCAGCTATCCGGCATTTTATTTATCGGCTTTTAACCCAATCCAAAACTTGAAACGTAAAATTGGAGGTGGTGGATGGGCTAAAATTAGCTTGAGACAGGTTTTGGTAGTAGCTCAGTTTTGTTTCGCTATTATTCTGATCATCTCAACTTTGGTCATTTACCGTCAAATACAATACGTAAAAAACAGGCCGGTTGGTTTCAACATCAATGCTTTGGTAGAGATGCCACAAGAGGGAGAGCTTAAAACCAAATACGATATTTTAAAAAGCGAATTGCTGAAATCGGGAGCGGTTACTTCTATGTTCCAGTCGTCGGTAAGTCTTTCGCACCGTGGTGCTAATTTTTTGGATATCAGATGGGAAGGGATGACACAGCCAGAAAACAGAACCATGTTTAACCAAGTGTCAACTTCTTATGATTTCCTCAAAACCAATGGTATTAAGTTATTAGAAGGAAGAGATTTTTCAGAACAATTCTCTTCAGATTCATTGGGTGTTTTGGTAAGCGCTTCGGCGGTAAAAACTTTTGGATATAAAAACCCGTTGGGTAAAACCATTACTGTTTTTGGTAATAAACTTAATATCATCGGGGTTTTTGACGATTACGTATGGGATTCTCCTTATAAAGCAAATAACCCTATGGTAGTTTTCTTAAGTACCAATACAAACCGTAGAGGCACCATTACCATGCGTTTAAATGAAACACGTACTTTAGCCGATAACATCAACAGCATTAGCCAGATTACCAAATCGCTTAATCCTGCATATCCAGTTGAGATTAATTTTCTAAACAACATATATGCTGAAAAATACAATGCCGAAAAGACTTTAGGCATTTTGTCCAACCTTTTTGGCGGACTGGCCATTTTCGTTTCCTGTTTAGGTTTATTTGGTCTTGTGGCCTACAGTGCAGAGCAACGCACCAAAGAATTTGGTGTGCGCAAAGTACTGGGTGCATCTGTAGCTAACCTAATGCAGCTTTTATCTATTTCGTTTGTGAAAATGATTTTGGTTGCTGTGGTTATTGCCGTGCCATTGAGCTATTACGCCATGAACAAATGGTTGAACCAGTTTGAGTTTCATACAGAAATTAGCTGGTGGATTGTACCGGTTGCTGCATTCGGAACCTTATTCTTAGCATTAATCACTATTAGTTTTCAGGCTTTTAAATCGGCCAAAGCAAATCCGGTTGATGCCTTGAAATACGAATAGATTGGGACTAAAGACAAAGAACGAACAACGAAAAGCGAACAACGAGATACGAATAACGAGAAACGAATAACCAATTAAGATATAAACAAACACACATATGTTTAAACTGAATTTAAAAATAGCCTTGCGTAATCTTTGGAAAAATAAAGGTTTTTCATTGATTAATATTGGTGGTTTGGCCATTGGTTTGGCAAGTTGTATGACATTGTTGCTTTATGTAGCTTATGAATGGAGCTTTGATAAGCAATTTACCAATTACGATAAAACCTATGTAGTTTATAACAACCAAAAAACACCTACGCAAACATTTAGTTTTGTAGCCGTTTCTGGGATAATGGAAAAAGAGGTAAGAGAAAAAGTGAATGGCGTGGCTGCGGTTACACGTCTTTCTTATCCAGAAGAAACTCTTCTTTCTTATGATAACAACAATATTAAGAAAGAAGTCATTTCTGCCGATCCCGACTTTTTAAAGATTTTTGATTATAAGGTACTTAAAGGAAATCCAAAAGATTTGTTAAAAAATCCGGATGGGGTAATCCTTACAGAAACTCTTGCAAAAGTTCTTTTTAATACAGAAGATCCTATTGGTAAAGTTATCAAATACGATAACAAAGAACCTCTTAAAGTAGAAGCAGTTATCCAAGATTTACCTAAAAACTCATCTATCAATGCAGATATGATTACTTCGTGGGCATTGTATGAAAAAATAAATCCATGGGCAAAAAACAGTGGATGGGGTAATAATTTCTGCATGCTGTTTATCCAGCTAAAGGATAATAAGTTTTTTAATACCGCTAATAATCATTTAAAAGGAATGATTAGGGCTAATAATCCAGATTCAAACAATGAAGCTATGATGTTCCCTTTAAAAAAATGGCATTTGTATAGCAAGTTTGAAAACGGTGTTTCTGTTGGTGGTAAAATAGATAATCTAAGAATATTCCTGATTTTGGCATTTAGCATCTTATTGATTGCCTGTATCAATTTTATGAATTTATCAACTGCCAAATCAGAGAAAAGAGCAAGAGAAGTTGGTGTGCGCAAGGCCATAGGATCTACTAGAGGAAATCTTGTTGGTCAGTTCATGTTAGAGTCTATTCTAATTGCCCTGTTCAGTACATTGGTAGCATTTGTGCTGATAGAAGTCAGCTTGCCTTATTTTAACAATTTACTGGGCATTACACTTAAAATCAATTATACAGATGTTTATTTCTGGACGGTTTTTATAGGTTTGGCATTGATTACCGGCATAGTTTCAGGAAGCTATCCTGCATTCTATTTGTCATCTTTTGAACCGGTTAAGGTACTTAAAGGCTTTAAACTTGGTGGTGGTGCATCACTTTCTGTACGTAAGTTTTTAGTGGTATTCCAGTTTGCTTTTTCTGCTTGTTTAATTATCTGTACAGTGGTAATTTATCAACAGTTAACTTATATCAAAAACAAACCTATAGGTTATAACAATGTAAATCTGTTGGAAATAAAAGCAGAAGGAGAGTTGGGTAATGAAAGCAAAAGACAAATCTTAAAAGATTTATTGATCAAATCAGGAGCGGTAACAGATTTTACAGAATACAGCACTTCTATAACTGGATCAGGTAACAATACTTACGGTTTTAGCTGGCCTGGAAAAAATGAAAAAGACGTTGTGTTAGTAAACTTCAGGTTTACCAATTTAGATTTTACCAAAACTACCGGCATGAGCGTTTTGCAAGGTAGAGACTTTGCCAAAGAATTTAAAGATACGGCAAGTGTTATGGTAAACGAGGCCTTGGTTAAAACAATGGGAATGGAAAAACCTGTTGGGCAGATCGTTTCTTGGGGCGATGACAAATACAAAATAGTAGGAGTGCTGAGCGATTATGTAATGGGCAGCCCGTATAAAAAACCTATGCCACTGTTTGTATTGCAAAACCCAAGTTCGGTAAATACGATCATTGTAAGACTTAACCCTGAAAATAATGCCACAAGCTCGGTAGAAAAAATAAAAAATATTGTTAAAGAGGTTAATCCTGCATATCCTGTCGATATCAAGTTTGTAAGCGAAAAATTTGAAAGCAAGTTAAATGATGAGAAACTATTGGGAACCTTGGCCAACTGGTTTGGCGGACTTGCCATATTTATCTCTTGTTTAGGCTTGTTAGGTTTGGCCTTGTACATGGCTACACAACGTAAAAAGGAAATCAGTATCCGCAAAGTACTGGGCGCAAGTACAGGTAATATCCTTACTTTGTTAAACAAAGAATTTATTGTCTTGGTAATCATTGCCAATGCAGTAGCTTTTCCATTGGCCTATATTATTATCAATAAGTGGCTTATCGGTTTTGAATATCACGTAAGCCTATCGGTTTTTCCTTTCTTGATCGCCATAAGCCTTTCTATTCTTGTGGCCATACTTACGGTAAGTATCCAATCGGTAAAAGTAGCCAAATCAAACCCGGTAGATGCCTTGAAATACGAATAGAGTAGAAGAAATTAAAAGTAAAAAATCGGAAGGCCGAGTTACGAAAGACAGACAACGAATAGCGAAAAATCTATAACCCAATTAATATATAAATAAGTACACCATGTTTAAACTCAATTTAAAAATAGCATTGCGTAATCTTTGGAGAAACAAAAGCATTACTGCTATAAATATTGGTGGCCTTGCCATTGCGCTAGCCGCCTTCTTGGTCCTTATGATCTATGTTACTTATGAAACTACCTTCGATAAGGATAACCCTAACTATGATCGTATTTATTTAATTGTTCGTAAATCACCTGCTTTTCAAACAGACTATACACCTCCTTCTTTAAGTAAAGAAATCAAAGAAAATTTTCCTGAAGTAGAGGCTGCAGGAACGGTAAAGAACAACTTCTTTGAATTTGCTATTAATAAAGATAACAATACCGTATTTGCCAAGAAACACATATTTATAGAGTATGAAGCTGCTAAGATGCTGAATATAAAACCTGAATATGGTCTTGCACAACCGGTTGGCGATGAATTTATAGTTTATCTGAATAAACCTTATATGGAAACACTGTTTCCAGGTAAAAAAGATGATAAGCCCGAAATGGTTTCGTTCGGGAGTAAATCAGCAGGACACACCGGAAAAATCAGTGGTGTGATCCAAACAGCTGCACATTCTAATATCGATTTTGATGTGCTTTCTGTTGCTAAAGAATTGGGTAAAGGAGAAAACTATGGCTACAACAATTATTTTACCTATATCCAAGTAAAACCTGGAACAGATATAGCCCTACTTACAAAAAAAATAGAGAAAATGTACCGTGCCAATACGGCAAAAGCCTTTGGTGAGCCAGATTGGAAAGAAATCAACAGCGTAAACATTTTTCTTGATCCTTTAAAGAACCTTCATCTAAAACCTGCAGCTGGCACAGATGCAAACTATAAAGTTGTGCTAGCCATATCGGTACTGGGTTTATTGATGCTGGTTATAGCTTGTATCAATTTTACCAACCTAAGTATTGCACAGGCGGCTAAAAGAGCTAAAGAGGTGGGTGTAAAAAAAGTAATGGGTGTTTTCCGTTACCAATTGGTATTCCAGTTTATTACAGAAATATTGATACAATGTATCGTTGCTGCGGGTTTGGCACTTATATTGGCCGAACTGATCCTGCCTGCATTTAACCGTTTATTTGAGATTGATCTTAACATATGGCATAACAATGTAGCTATTTTCTGGCAGTTGCCTGCCGTGATCATTGGTATTACAATTATTGCTGGTATCTATCCTGCATTGGTTTTATCTGGTTTTAGGCCTGCATTGGTACTAAAAGGAAACTTCCAAACCAGCAGACAGAGCTATTGGCTTAAAAACAGCTTACTGGTGTTTCAATTCTCGGTAGCGGTAATCTTTATTGTAGGCTTGTTTATCATCAATTCGCAATTAAAATACATGCGTACCCAAGATGTAGGTTTTAAAGCCGAACAGGTAGTGGCCGTAAAAAACATGGCATTTTTCACAAACCCTAAAGTTTTTGAACCTGTACGCGAAAAGATCATGCAAATACCGGGTGTAAAATCGGTAACCGTTGCCAATGTCATTCCTGATGGATCAAAACTAGGTAAAAATGGTTACACGGCCGAAGGCAAGCAAGAAACTTTAGGTTTCATGGATGTTGATTTTGATTATTTTGAGACGCTGGGCATCTCATTGAAAGAAGGCAGATTCTTTAACAGGTCATTTAAATCAGATACCGTAAACTCAGCTATTCTTAACGAAAGTGCCGTTGCAAAATACGGTTTGGTAAACCCAATTGGAAAAACCATAAGAGGATGTAGCACGGATTATAAAATAGTGGGCGTAATCAAAGATTTTAAATCAGAAGGGTTTGAAAACGCAGTAGAACCTACTATTTATAGCTTAAATAACCCTTGTGGAAACCCTAAGCTCGAGATCTTGATCAAGATAGAAGCACAACAAATGGCCGTAGCCCTAGCAAGCCTTAAAAGACAATGGTCATCTATCAATAAATTAGACGGAGATCATTTCCGTTACCAATTTTTAGATGAACTGTATGGACGTTTGTTTAAAAAACAAGAACAATTGCAAGCTGTGTTTTTTGTGGCAGCTATGCTTACCATATTTATAGCCGTACTGGGTTTGTTTGCTTTCGCAAAATACGTTACCAATGCACGCAACAAAGAAATTGCAGTTCGTAAGGTTTTGGGTGCTACAGATTTCCAGATTTTAAAACTCCTGAACAGCTCATTTTTTGTGATTGTGCTTACGGCTAATTTACTGGGTTGGCCTTTAGCCTATTTATTGACCAAAAAATGGCTCGAAACCTTTGCCTATAGAGTAGATATGCCTGTAATGCCATTTGTATTGAGCGCTTTGATAACCATCGGCCTTTCTTTGGTAACCGTGAGCATACAATCTTCAAAAAGCATCAAAGCCAAACCAGTTGATGCACTGAAATACGAATAACGAACAACGAAAGACGAACAACGAGAAACGAGAAACGAACAACGAACAACGAATAACAACATACAAACAATGAAACTTAAATTTTTAATACTTGCGTTGCTAATGATTGGATTGGGTTTTTTTAATAGTTATGCACAAAGCTGTAACTGTGAAGAAAATTTCAATTGGGTAAAGAAAACTTTTGAAGAGAATGATGCTGGGTTCCAGTATGCGTTAAATGTTAAAGGAAAACAAGCTTATGAAGACCATAACAAAAGAATTCTAGAAAAAATCAAAACAGCCAAAACATTAAATGAATGTGCACCTATACTTTATGAATGGCTAGAATTCTTCCGCTCCGGACATATTGCCATCAGGTTAACAAACCAGAACTCTAATAATACCAATACAGCGGTTGCTACAAGCAGTAATGTAAATTATGATCATTGGGAAACCCTAAAAGTTAACTTACCCGAATTTGAAAAATACCTTGCCAATAAAAAAGAGCAAGATTTAGAAGGGATATGGGTTACAGAACCGTATAAAATAGGAATCAAGAAGGTAAAGAACGATTACGTTGGTTTTATCATAGAATCGGGTGCCGATACTTGGAAAAAAGATCAAGTTAAACTTAGGATCACCCATAAGAACGACAAGCTTTTCTCTACGTTTTATATGCGGGATCACAGTGCGGTAGAATCAGATAAGGTTGAAACTTTTGGCAAGAATGCATTGCAATTGGGAAATACTTCTTTAAAAAGACTATATCCCAAGTTAGAAGATGATAAGGATATAAAAGCCTATTCGAGAATAATCGAGGCCCAAAAACCTTTCATGGAAAGACTGGATGATAAGACCATATACATCAGGATTCCGTCTTTTAATGTAAGTAGTAAAAAAGCTATAGATAGTGTATTGAGCTTGCACAGAGCCACTATCTTAAAAACAGAAAATCTTATTTTGGATATTCGTTATGGTACAGGAGGTAGTGATTCGAGCTTTGAAGAAATCATTCCTTTTATTTATACCAATCCTATAAGAACAGTGGGTGTAGAGTATTATTCTACAAAATTGAATAACCAGCGCATGCTCGATTTTATCAGTAAGCCAGAGTATGGTTTTGATGAGGAAAGTAAGAAATGGGCAAAGAAAGCCTACGATACACTTGAAAAACATTTAGGAAATTTTATGTCGTTAAATAAATTTCCCGTTTCTGAAGAAAAACTAGATACCATACATGAATACCCTAAAAACGTAGGTATCATCATGAATAAAAATAACGGAAGTACAGATGAGCAATTTCTGTTGGCGGCAAAGCAAAGTAAAAAAGTAAAACTTTTTGGTACTACGACTCATGGCGTGCTCGATATCTCGAATATGTATTTTGTACCCTCACCGTGCAAAGAATTTGAACTAGGTTATGCATTGAGCAGAAGCAAAAGAATACCAGATTTCCCTATAGATGAGATAGGCATACAGCCCGATTTTTATATAGATGCATCTATCCCTAAATACAAATGGGTAGAATTTGTGAGCGGGGTGCTAAACAATAAATAGTAAGGATTTGAAATAAGAGCTTGCTAGTCGTCATGTATCACCAATGACTAATGACCAATTAACGAATAACCAATAAAACCAGTTACCCCATAAAAAGATGTTTAAACTGAACTTAAAAATAGCTTTACGTAACCTTTGGAGAAATAAGAGCTATACCATGATCAATGTGGGTGGCTTAGCCATAGGGTTGGCAAGTTGCACCTTACTGCTACTTTATGTAGCCTATGAGTGGAGTTTTGATAAACAATCGCCCAATAGCGATAAAACTTATGTGGTTTACAATAATTTTAAAACCGACACAGAAACTTTTAGCTGGGCTTGGACACCCGGTGTAATGGCCAAAGAAGTAGAAGAAACCATTCCGGGCGTGAAGTTTGCTTCGCATTCCAGCTATCCTGAAAAACAACTCATCAGTTACGAAAGGCAACAATTAAAAAAACCCGTAGTATTTACAGATAAGGAGTTTCTTAAGATTATGGACTACCACTTTCTTAAAGGAAATCCAGAACAAGCCTTAGTTGACGTTAATGCTGTTGTATTAACAGAAAGTTTGGCTAAAAACTTATTTGGTAATGAAGATCCCCTTAACAAAAGTGTAAAGTTGAATAATGAAGAGGTATTGAAAGTTACGGGCGTTATAGCAGATATACCGGTTAACAGTAGCATACGTTTCGATTATCTTCTTACATGGGGTATGTATCTAAAGCAAAATCCATGGGTAAAAAACAATAACTGGAGAAATAACCATTGTCTTACGTTGGTACAATTACAAGATAATACATTCTTTAACGAGGCCAATGCAAAAATTAAAGACATATATGCCCGTCATATAGATGCTACCAAAGAAGTGGTTAGCACGGCATTATTGCATCCTTTAACCAAATGGCACCTGTATGATAAATTTGAGAACGGAAAACCAGTAGGAGGTAAAATAGACCAGATTAAACTGTTTTTTATGCTGGCGTTTTGCATCCTGTTGATTGCCTGTGTAAATTTTATGAACCTTTCTACTGCCAGATCAGAAAAAAGAGCAAAAGAAGTAGGTGTTCGTAAAGCAATAGGTTCTTCACGTAAAATGCTGATCAGCCAGTTCATGTTAGAATCCTTTTTGCTCACATTCATGGGTATGGCGGTAGCTTTTATATTGATAGAGATTAGTTTATCCTATTTTAACAGCTTGTTTGGCCTCCAACTCATCATCAATTACGAAGACTGGAAACTTTGGGCTACACTGATCAGCTTGATTTTGATTACGGGCTTTATTGCGGGAAGTTATCCGGCATTTTACTTATCTTCTTTTGAACCAGTTAAAGTACTTAAGGGTTTTAGTATAGCTGGCAATTCATCGCTTTCGATAAGAAAAGTATTGGTTGTTTTTCAATTTACCTTTGCCGCATGCCTTATTATATGTACCATAGTCATATTCCAGCAGCTCAATTACATTAAAAATAAGCCTATAGGCTTTGACCGTGCCGGACTTATAGAGATACCGGTTCAGGGTACCTTAAAAGAACAAAGCAAATTCGAAACTTTAAAAGCACGTTTGATAAGTTCTGGAGCTGTAACCCATATGAGTTCTTTCGGAACTGGTCTCAATGATGAAGGAGGAAATACTTTTGGTGTTTCTTGGCCGGGTAAAAGCCTTAATGAAAAAGTTCTTTTTAACAATAGAGCTGTGGGTTTAGATTTTATTGAAACGGTAGGTTCAGAATTGGTTGCCGGCAGTGCATTTAAACCCAATCAAGATTCATTAAATGTTATGGTTAATGAAACTGCAGTTAAAGCAATGAAATTGACCAACCCTATTGGAACAGTAATTAACTGGGGAGATACGAGGTTAACCATTACAGGAATCATGAAAGATTTTGTGATGGAATCGCCTTACCAGCATGTAAAACCTATGCTGATGTACTACAGGCCTCAAGAAGTTAACCAAATTATTATAAGATTAAACCCAAAACTTAATATCAGCAAATCTGTAGCACAGGTAGATGAGATTGTAAAAAGTATTAACCCCGATTTTCCGGTTGACAGAAATTTTGTAGATGAAGGTTTTCAACTGAAATTTCAGAATGAAAAACAACTCGGAACTTTGGCCAATTGGTTTGGAGGTTTTGCCATCTTTATTTCATGTTTAGGGTTGCTCGGTTTGGCATTTTTCATGGCAGAGCAACGCAAAAGAGAAATCAGTGTACGCAAAGTTTTAGGAGCCCATACAACTGATATTTTAATGCTGCTTAATAAAGACTTTATTAAGTTGGTAGGAATTGCCAATCTTATCGCTTTTCCTTTGGCCTATATTATTGTGAACAAATGGCTCTCCAATTATGAATTTAACGTAGGCATATCGGCTTTGCCATTTGGGATTGCCATTTTGCTGAGTCTCATTATAGCTATTCTTACCGTAAGCATTCAATCTGTAAAAGTGGCCAAATCAAATCCTATAGATGCATTGAAGTATGAATAGATCAAAACTAAGGACGAGAAACAAAAAGCGAATAACGAAAGACGACCAACCAATAACTAATTAACTAATGACCAATAAACCAGTTAACCTATAAAAAGATGTTTAAACTG
>DDEP01000142.1 GCA_002336465.1 Pedobacter sp. UBA1951 | reverse complement strand
AGAAATTGATAATCTGGATATCCAAATCCTTACCCAACTGATGCACGATGCCACCAAACCTTATACAGAAATTGCCAAAGAATTGGTTGTTTCTGGTGGAACGGTACACGTAAGAATGAAAAAGTTGGCCGATATGGGGATCATAAGAGGTTCTCATCTCTTCATCGATCCTAAAAAAGCTGGTTATGATATTACAGCCTTCTTAGGTATTTATCTAGAAAAGGGTTCTCTGTACAAAGATGCGGTAGAGCAGCTGAGTAGAATCAAAGAAGTGGTAGAATTGCATTACACTACGGGTTCATATAGTATGTTCGCCAAAATTACCTGCAGAGACACGGATCACTTACGCCATGTGCTTAATGAACAGATACAAGCTGTAAAAGGAATACAAAGAACAGAAACCCTTATTTCGCTGGAAGAAAGCATTAAAAGGCAAATAGAACTGCTATAGTTTCAACTATTTTACATTTTTTATTGATTTTGTGTATTTTTTTGAGAATTTTAAAGATTATTGTAGAATATTAAGAATTTTTTTCCACAGCCGAAATGCGCAACCTTAGTCCAGAATTAGCTTTTAACAAAAAAACAATTTTATTGGTAGATGACGAGGTTACTGTTCTTAAGCTTTTGGAATTTATTTTAAAGAAAGATTATAACCTTGTTGTACACAATAACGGTTTAGAGGCAATTAGTTGGATGGACGAAGGCAATATGCCCGATCTGATTATTTCTGATTTGCTGATGCCCTATGTTGACGGCATTGACTTTGTAAGAGGCCTCAAATCAAGCGGATATTACAGGAATATACCTGTTATCTTGTTATCTGCGGCTTATTCCGCAGAAGATTTAGCCGCAAAACTGCCTTATAATTTCAATTTACTAATACCAAAGCCATTTAACCCTTCAAAACTACAAGAACATATTAAGTCATTTTTAGACTAATGGAAAATCAAAACCCTTCCCTTCTTAATTCTAATCAACCCCGGTTTAATATTATTTATTTTGCCGATAAATATGAAGACCAAATAAAAGATACCTTTAGTTTTCCGCATGGCTTGCGAAAGGCTGCTTCTTACAATGAGATTTTTGATATTGTGAGCAATCTTTCTGTATTTGAACTTAATGTTTCCATTTTTCTAGAAGTTGACCCTACGCATGTTCATGAAGCATTTAACTTGGTTGATTTATTAAAGAAGAACTGGTTAAGCCGCAATATCGTAATCATATTCCTGCTTACTGAACCCGATGCTGCTGTTACCCAAAAAGCATTTGATGCAAGGGTAAGCGATTGCTATACACCTCCTTTTAATTTTACAGACGTACAGCTAAGACTGGAGTTTTTATCTGCCTATAAAATTTTAAATGAGCAACTCAAAAACCTTCCTGAGCAACCGCTTCAGCAATATAAAGCACCTTTCCTAAAAAAAGCTTTTGATATTGTATTCTCAACTACGGCACTTATTTTGCTAAGTCCGTTGTTTTTAATCGTTGCCATTCTCATTAAATTAGATTCAAGAGGCCCGGTATTTTATACCAGTAAAAGAGTAGGTACGGGTTATAAAATCTTTGATTTCTATAAATTCAGGTCTATGCGGCAAAATGCAGATAAAGAAGTTCAGAATTTGATGACCAAAAATCAATATGGAGAGTCTGCGTTCTTTAAGCTCCAAAACGACCCTCGCGTAACCAAATTGGGCAGTTTCTTAAGAAATACCAGTATTGATGAATTGCCCCAACTATTTAACGTTATAAAGGGCGATATGTCTATAGTGGGCAACCGTCCGCTTCCTTTATATGAAGCAGAGCAACTTACCACCAATGAATGGTCTATGCGCTTTTTAGGCCCGGCAGGCATTACAGGACTTTGGCAGATCATTAAAAGAGGTAAAAGTGATATGTCTGATCGCGAAAGAAAGAAACTTGATAATTTTTATAACAAAAAGTTCTCTATTTGGTTAGATTTGAAAATAATATTTATGACTATACCTGTGCTTTTTCAAAAAGAAAAGGTGTAACTTATAATTAAATTAGCTGAATGAAAAAATATACATACTTTGCGTTTCTGCTTATCCTGCTCACTTCAAAAAGTGTTTTTGCTCAAGACGATATCATTAACCAGATCAACACACCCTTGTTGCAAAAGTATGTTGACCTAGCTAAACAGAATTACCCCAAAAGGCAAATGTTCAAGTCCAGTGAGTTGAGCGCTAAAGCCAAAATCGGCATTGCTTCTGCCACTTATCTAGAAGCTATTAACCTTTCTTATTTCTATAGGCCTGATAATGCTACGATCATCAATAACGCTAACCCTTACTCTATAAATGGTTTTCAATTGGGAGTTTATCTTAATTTAGGTATATTTCTTCGTACACCCTCATTAGTTAAACAGGCTAAAGAAGAATATAAGGCAGCTACTTTTCAAACCAAAGAATATGACTTGATCTTAGAATCAGAAGTAAGACAAAAATACTATGAATATCTGCAACTGTTCAATGATCTTAAGGTAAAAGCTCAGGCTTACATAGATAATAAGGCAGCCAGCGATGGGCTAAGATATAAATTTGAAAAAGGCGAAGTTTCATTAGATATTTATAGCAAAGCTAAAGCGATTACCTCTTCTGCTCAGTCAGAGAAATTATTGACGGAACTTAACCTACTTAAAGTAAAAGATACTTTAGAAACATTGATAGGTCAAAAATTAGAGGATGTGAAATAAGCGATTATGAATATTAGAGAATTTTTAAATCTTATTGCCAGATATAAATGGTTGATTATTGCAATTCCTACAATAACGCTATGCATAACCTATTTGCTTGTTAAAAACCTTCCTAAAGAATATAAATCGCAGGCTAAACTATCTACCGGCTTATTAGATCCTTCAAAGCAAATTGCTCCTGATGTTCCTTCATATTCAGGCCCCGACTTGCTGATCAAGATTAATCAGCAGTTTACCAATATCATGGATATCATGGCCATGCCAAGAAACATGAGCATTCTTTCTTATCGCTTAATATTACATGATCTTAAAAACCCGCAGAAACCATTTAAAACTTTAAGCGATGATGTAAAAGCCTTAAGCCCAGCCGATAGACAAGAAGCAATCAGGTTGTTTGAAGAGCGTTTGGCTCAAAAGCAAGTATTAACTCCCTTAGACAATTACCATATTAAGCTGTATAACCTAGTAAAATCAATGGGTTATGATGCCAAAACCTTAAGCAAAAAGTTATCCATCAGCCATGAACAAAACAGTGATTTTGTTACGGTAGAATTTACATCAGAAAATACTTTTCTTTCTGTTTTTGTAGTAAATACACTCTCTAATGATTTTATCAGCAATTACAGTCTTGATCTGATTAGCAATAAGAATAAATCCATAATGGTATTAGATTCTCTCTTGAAGAAAAAAGAGGATGTGATGAACGAGAAGAATCAGCAATTAAAAGAATATAAGATTAAAAACAGAGTGCTTAACCTTGATAAACAATCGCAAATTGTTTACCAACAAATCATAGACTATGAAAACAAGAAATCGCAGGCTCTGATTGATCTGCAATCTCTACAATCTGCTTTAAACAATGTAAACAAAAATCTCCAGAGCAGAGATCAAGATAAATATCTAGGCGCAGAACTTTCTCAAGACAATCAAGCTGTGATCAGCTTAAAAAACAAGGTTCATACTGCCGAAAATGATTATATAGACGGAGGTTTCCAAGCTAAGGATAAAAAGAAAGTAGATTCTCTGCAACAGCTACTCAATGCACAATTGGTAAAGACTAACGACAATTATGTAAGCGACCCTCTGGTGGCCAAACAAAGCCTAGTCCTCAGACGTATATCTTTAGGTGTTGACCTAGACAAGACCAGGGCAAGTATTAAAGATATTGATGATGAGCTGACGAAATTAAACGCAAAATTTACCACAATGGTTCCTTTCGATGCCGGCGTGCAAAAATATGAGCGTGATGCAGATGTGGCAACCAAAGAATATCTAGACCTCTTAAATCGCTATAACCAAACTAATCTCGATAAAAACATAGGGTTACGCTTGCAGTTGGAACAAGAAGGTGTACCCACTTCACCAGAAGCGTCTAAAAAAATCATATATATGGCATTGGCTGCCATTGCTAGCTTTGCGTTATGCTTCTTTATTCTTTTCATCATTCATGTTTTTGACCATTCTATCAACGATCAAAAACAGTTAGAAGAGGCAACTAATAATAAAGTTCTTGGAGAGCTAAATCATTTAAAATCCAACAACAGCAATATCCATGAACTTTGGAAAACATCCGAAGCTTATAAAGACCGGATGCTTTATAAAAACCAGTTACGTCATATCCGTTTCGAGGTCAGTAAGATCTTATCAGAAGAAAATCTTAAAATCTTAGGTATTACTTCTTTAAAACCTGATAAATATTATACTTCTTCTGTAATAAGTTTGGCCTATGCATTTGCTCGCCTTAACAACCAAGTTCTTCTAATAGGCAATAGCGAAATTGGCTTAGAAGCGCAAAAATTAAATATACCTGCCGATCAGTCTATTAAAATAGCTTTTCAAAATTCTGGTGTACAAAAGAACAACCACATCACTTATTTAAACAGCGAGCTTGAAGGTTTCTCTTTATTGGAGAAAAATGATAAAAATGCCCTTACTGCAGCTTTTGATAGGCTTAAGAAAGAATTTGACCTGATTATTATCTGCCTTGACCCTTTAAACAGAATTAATGACATGAAAGAATGGACTCTCTTTACCGAGAAATACCTAGCTACTTTTATGGCTGGCAATTCTATTGGCCAAAGAGATAAGGAGGCTATTAAAGACCTGAGCGAGGATAGTAAGTTTATTGGATGGTTAATTGACGGTGTGAAACGGAATAAGCGCACCAATGCTTAAAAAGTTGCGCATGTATATCACTGACAACAACAAAAAAATATTATTCTTCTTAATCGCGATGAGCCTTTCTATCTTGATGGCTGGCTCAATCTATCAATATGGTTTTTTAGGGCCTTTGGCAATAATGGCCATGGCAGCTGTAGGCACATTTATCATTAGCTTGTTTAAAGAACCTAGAGTTGCATTTTGGGTATATCTTGGTTACTCTTTTATTTTAGGTTTCGTTTCTAAATCTTTTCTCAGTATTCCGGTTGGGATTGCCTTAGATGGGATTTTAATACTTACATGGTGCAGTATCTTGGTTAACAAGAATCGCTTTAATTGGAAAAACTTAAAAAATGAACATGTTATACTTTCATTGATTTGGTTTTTTATCAGTTTCCTAGAGATTTTTAATCCCGCCGGGGGCAGCTTAATAGGTTGGTTTAACGAGTTCAGGTTTACCGCCCTAAGCTGGCTGCTTGTTGCCCCTCTCGCTTTCTTATTATTCAACAAAAGAAAAGACCTTAATCATTTTATCTTATTTATTCTCTTTTTTTCTGCAATAGCTACGCTATATGGTGTAAAACAGCTTTATTTAGGTGTAACCAATGGAGAACAGCAATGGTTAAACGCCGGTAACGATTATACACATATTCTCGAAGGAAAATTAAGAGTATTTTCTATGTATTCAGATGCCGGACAGTTCGGTGCATCGCAGGCTATTATGGCTGTTATTGCATTGGTACTTGCTTCGGGGCCTTTTGGGTTCATGAAAAAGGTCTTTCTTGCTATAGCAGCATTGCTGTTTTTATATGGGATGGGTATATCAGGAACAAGAGGTGCTTTATTTGCCTTAGTATCGGGATTATTTTATGCACTGTTCTTAAGCAAGAATTTTAAGTTATTAATCATTGGAGCAACCTTTGCCCTTAGCGGCTTATGGGTACTTAAATACACCAACATAGGCGATGAGATTTTTCAGGTAAGACGTTTACGCAGTGCCTTAAATCCTAAAGATGCCTCTTTTAACGTAAGGCTCGAAAATCAGAAAAAATTAAAGTTCATGTTAAAAGACCTGCCTTTTGGCGCGGGCTTGGGTATGAGTGGTATGAATGGCACTACCTACAATGCCGATAAACCTATAGCCAATGTACAACCTGATAGTTATTGGGTTAAAGTTTGGGTAATGTATGGTATTGTTGGCTTGCTCATCTGGTTTTCTATTAATGCCTATATTATAGGTAAATGCAGCGGTATTGTATGGAAACTGAAAGACCCTCGGCTCAAAGTTAAAATGATTGCACTTACCTCTGGCACGGTAGGCTGTTTTATTTGTAGCTACGGCAACGAGATAATGAACGGGATGCCTTCCTCTGTAATTATGTTCATGTCATGGTCGTTTGTATTTATTGCTCCTATGTTAGACCGGCAATCCCAAGAAATAAAGAACAATGGAAGTGATGTATAGCGTTTTAAACTTTTTATTTTGGTTATTAGGCGTATATCTCCTGCTTAACTGTTGTTATTTAGCCTTTTTTGCATTGGTAGGACTATTTGCACTACCTAAATCAAAAATAACCGCAAATCAGTATCGGAAAACAGCCGTCTTGTTTCCAACTTACCAAGAAAATGTAGTGATTGTAGAAAGTGTAAAAGCGGCATTGAAGCATTCATATAACGGAGCTTTTCAGGTAATTGTCATTGCCGATGGCTTGCAACCCGAAACACTGCATACCTTAAAGGAACTTGGTGCAAAAACAATTGAGGTTTTTTTCGAAAAGAGTACAAAGGGAAAAGCCCTGCAATTTGCGATGAACCAGTTAGAAGGCCAAGGTTTTGATGTTGCCGTAGTATTGGATGTGGACAATGTAATGAGTGAAAATTGCTTAAACTATATTAATAATGCTTTTGAGCAAGGAAAAAGAGTAGTTCAAGCTCACCGTACAGCAAAAAATATGGATAGTAGCTTTGCTTTTTTAGATGCCTGTAATGAGGAAGTGAACAATCATATTTACCGAAAAGGTCAGGCTGTTTTAGGTCTTTCTCCTGCGCTAATTGGTTCGGGAATGGCCTTTGAATTTGAATATTTTCGTAATTTATTAAACAATATTGGCGAAACGGTTGGAGAAGATAAGCAGCTCGATTTTATGATCGCAAAAGACAATGTTCATGTGGCTTACCTGAACGATGTATATGTATATGATGAAAAGGTAGAGAATGCCAAAGTATTTACCAAGCAACGCACTCGCTGGATTGCCTCACAAGTAGAATTTCTCAAGAAATATGCTTTTGAAGGATTTGTGGAGTTATTCAAAGGAAATATAGAGTTTTTCAATAAAACATTTCAAACCTTTTTGGTACCAAGAATGCTATTGTTAGGGTTACTCTTTATTATGGTCTTACAATCCTTCTTTAATCCGTTTGGTCCCTCTGTACTATTTTGGGCTGGTTTATTTATCTGCCTTTGCTTAACTTTATTAATTGCCGTTCCTAAGAGATTTTATTCAGATAAGAGATTGTATATTGCCATATTACAGATCCCCAAGGCTATGTTGGGCATGGTAATAGCGCTATTTAGCATTGGCAAAGCTAAAAAATCTTTTATGGTAACACCACATAGCAATAAACCTATTGATAAGAATTGATATGCCTTTAGAACTGTTAATTATTCCGGGTTTGATTTTTGGCATAATAGGATTTATAAGTGGCTTAAATGCTTATAAAAAGGTAAAGAACAAACTATAAAATCATGCCGATTATTGAAAATAGAGATATAGTTGTAGTTGGCCAACAGCCTTGGGATACTCCTATTGGTAGCAACTGCAAGGATTTGGCTTTAGAGTTTAGTAAACATAATCGGGTATTGTACATCAATGCACCTTTAGACCGTAGAACAAAATTTCAGCAACGCCATACCGAAAGCGTAAAAAAACGTGTACGTGTTATTGAAGGCCAGCAAAACGGATTAGAAGAGGTAGCTCCAAATTTATGGACTTTTTATCCTGATGTGATTATCGAGTCCATTAACTGGATCAAATGGACTTCAATATTCAGGTTTTTCAATAAAATTAATAATAAGCGATTTAGCCAGTCTGTAAAAAAAGCGATATCCCAACTAGGTTTTAAGAATTTCATCTTGTTTAATGACAGCGATATGTTTAGAAGCTACCACTCAAAAGAGCTCCTAAAACCCAATTTGAGCATATACTATTCAAGAGATAATTTACTCGCTACCGCTTACTGGGGTAAACATGGCAAATACCTTGAACCCAAATTGATAGAGAAGAGCGACCTTTGTGTGGCCAACTCGGTTTATTTAGCCAATTATTGCAAACAATATAATCCCAATTCTTTTTACGTTGGGCAAGGATGTGATCTGGAAATGTTCAAAAACGACGATAGTCTTAAAATTCCTGATGCACTATTTACCATTAAAAAGCCTATATTAGGTTATGTAGGCGCCCTACTCTCTGTAAGACTTGACGAAAACATTCTTTTGCATCTAGCTGAGCAAAAACCCGATTGGAATATTGTTTTGGTAGGCCCCGAAGATGACCTTTTTGCAAAAAGTAGGCTTCACCAGCTAGCCAATGTACATTTTCTAGGCCCACAAAAGCCTGAAACTCTACCTTCTTATATTAAGGGTTTTGATATCTGCCTGAATCCCCAGGTAGTTAACCCCTTAACTATTGGCAACTATCCTCGTAAAATAGATGAGTACTTAGCTATGGGTAAACCCACTTTAGCGACAAAAACAGAAGCCATCAGTATTTTTAAGGATTATGTTTATATTGCTGAAAACAAAGAAGACTATGTTGTATTGGCTGAAAAAGCCTTAGCGGAAAACAATAGTAAATTGGAACAAGAACGTATTGCTTTTGCCCAAACCCACACTTGGGAAAAAAATGCGGAAGAAATCTACAAAGCTATCCAGCTAGTAGAAAAGAACAAAGGTGTATAATTCAAAATAGCTATTTTAGAAGCGGATGGCAAAAACCTCTATCATTACCGTTAACTATTATCAACCAGATATTACTATAGATTTACTAAAATCGATAGCGAAATCTTATTCTCCTAATCAGGTTGAGGTAGTTATTGTAGATAATGGTGCCGTTAAAAATATGGAGCTGATCTTTCAACCTCATTTCCAAAACATCAAATACATCCAATCAAAAAAGAATCTTGGTTTTGCAGGAGGAAACAATTTAGGGATTAAACAGGCCAAAGGCGATTATCTTTTTCTGCTTAACAATGATACCGAAATTCCTGAAGGATGCATAGAAACCATGATAGCGGAGATGGAATCTAATGATGATATTGGTCTCTTATCTCCTTTATTGTTATACTATGATCAGCCAGACATTATTCAATACGCGGGCTATACTCCTCTTAACTATTTAACAGGTCGCAATGCATGTATTGGACAATTTGATAAAAATACAGGGCAGTACAACAATATATCTTACCAAACTGGGTTTTGCCATGGTGCCGCTGTAATGTGCCGAAAAACAGATTTGCAAAATGCGGGCTTAATGGATGAAAATTATTTTCTGTACTATGAAGAATTAGATTGGTGCGAGAAGTTTAAACGCATAGGTAAGCAAATCTGGTTCACAGGAAAGACTTTCGTTTATCATAAAGAATCGATGAGCGTAGGTAAAGCAAGTCCAGTAAAAACCTATTTCAACACCCGCAACCGGATGCTATTTATCAGAAAAAATACAGGATGGTTAAATACAGTATTATTTGCTATTTATTATACGCTGGTAGCCTGCCCAAAAGCCATTTTAAAACTCTTGCTCAGCAAACAGCCCGATTTAGCTAAATGGGTTTTTAAAGGATTGTTCTGGAATTATACCCATCAAAAGAACAGTAAAGACCTTGGTTTTGCAATTAAAGATTAGTTCTTATTTCAGCCTTTTCCATACTGTTGCTACAGCGTATTTACTGAATAGATACATCGATCTTATCAAACCTATTTTTTCGCTTTCTCTTAATATCTTCCAAGTATTACCTGCCGCTTTTAACTTATTGGCTGATACGGATCCTTTTCTGATTCTATATAAAACCATAGATTTATTGATGCCATAGCCATTGCCACATTGCTTAAACAGGTCGAGCCAGAATATCCAATCTTCATGCCCCGCTTTTTTAAATTTCAAATTACCGATTGCATTTCTCAGCACCATAGAAGTGGAAAAAATGATTACATTGTGCCACAAGAGTTTATCATAATCTACAATAGCCGGAACCTCTATTTTCTTGGAAATAATATCGCCTTCTTCATTTATTCTATTATAGGCAAAGAATGACATGGGTAAAGATTTTTCTTCCATATAAACTACCTGCTCTCTCAATTTCTCTTTTAACCAAATATCATCACTATCTAAAAAGGCAATATACTTACCATTAGCCGCTTCCATACCAACATTACGGGCGTTAGCCACACCACCGTTTTTTTCCAACTTAATTAACCTAATTTTAGGCTCTTGATGTGAAAAAGCCTCAATCAGTTCGCAGGTATTGTCTTTGGATTTATCATCAACAACAATCAACTCCCAGTTCTGATAGCTTTGTTCAAGCACTGAGTTAATCGTTGCTGTTATAAAATCTGCCGAGTTATAACAAGGGGTAATAATTGATACAAGAGGTTCCAATCTAAAATCTATTTACTGAAATCAAAACAGTTTAATCACAGCCAAAATAAAGATAAATTATAACAATCCGTTCAAGTAGTCGGATAAAACGATTACTTTAGTACAACTGTTTACATATGGATAAAAGACGTTTTATAATTAATCTGGTCTCCAATTTCTTTAGTGCACTTTCGGGAGTTGGTATTTCTTTCTTTTTAACACCATATATTGTAGAACATCTGGGTAAAGAAGCTTATGGTTTCTATCCTTTATCCAACAACTTTGTCATGTACGCGGGTATCATTACCACTGCGTTAAACTCTATGTCGAGCAGGTACATTACCATCAGTCTCGAGAAAAAAGACATCAAAGAAGTAAATACCTATTTCAACTCAGTATTATTTGGCAACCTACTGATCTCATTTGTATTTGTACTGGTCAGTGCGCTCTTCTGTATTTTCATTGATAAGATATTAGATATTCCGGGCGGGCTGCTTTATGATGTTCGGCTGCTCTTTGTCTTTATCTTGTTAAGCCTAGTTATCAATGTTTCCTCAGCTGTCTTTTCGGTAACAGCTTTTGCCCTAAACCGGTTTGATAAACTGGCTGTCATCAATATTATATCTAATGTATTAAAATTGGGGGCAATCATTTTATTGTTCTACTTTTTTACCCCAAGGATATATTTTTTAGGTGTGGTAACCTTTGTAACTGCCATTTATGTATTTTATGCCAATTACAGAATTACCAAAAAGCTTCTTCCAGAAGTACATATCAGTTGGTCTTTTTTCTCTCGTAGCGCACTGTCTGTAATTGTAGGTTCAGGCATATGGAACTCGGTTATGGCCATGTCGAATGTAATCAATACACAGCTTGATCTGCTTATAGCCAATCATTTTTTCAAAGCCTCAGGCATGGGTTTCTTATCGCTAACCAAGTTTATTCCTAATGCCATTTATATTTTGCTAGGCATTATTGTACCCATCTTTTTGCCCGAAATGCTCAAGGCCTATGCCCAAAATGACATGAATAAGTTAAAGCAGAACTTAGACCTGTCATTTAAAGCAATTTTTGTGGTGGTATTATTGCCTTTATCCATATTCTTTGTTTATGGCGATGCATTTTTCAGGTTGTGGCTACCTACTCAGGATGCACATGCCCTCCATATGCTCTCTATTATCACGCTGGTGCCTTTTATTGTACACGGAACAATAGAAACCGTTTACCATGTTTTTGTGATCACCAACAAGCTTAAAATAGCATCCTTTTGGGGCATCTTTATTTCCATCTTAAACTTTGTTTTAGTAATTGTGCTTTGCATACACAGTTCATTGGGGGTATATGCCATTCCGGTAGCCGCCTTAATTAGTGGTGTATTCAGTCATTTAACCTTTACACCATTCTATGCGGCATATTGCCTACAAGAAAACAGATGGTTTTTTTTCGTCAAGATTATTAAAGGTCTTGCCGGTTTTAGTGTTCTAATATTGATTACTTATGGCTGGAGAAAGTTAAATTGGGTTCCAGTAAACTCTTGGTTTATGTTTATCCTAAACTGTTGTGCTATTGGAACAGTACTCCTAGCTGTTACCTTAGTTATGAAGTTTGATAAAGCCACATTAACCGATATCTACAAAAAAGTGAGGAGAA